>JACRBD010000219.1 GCA_016234625.1 Caulobacterales bacterium
ATGCCGTCGGTGTGGCCCAGCCGGCGGAGTTGATCGAGCACCTGGGGCAGGACCCGCCCTGGTTCGGTCGCGTCGCCCTCGATCTGGACGTTGGTGCGCGGCTTGCCCGCTCCCAGGTCTATAGTCAGGCGCGCTTCGCCATCCCGCGCCGACACCGCGCCGGCTAGTATCCTGGTGAGGGCGCGGTCGTTGGCGTGAAGGGCGAACTTCAGGCTCGCGGAACCGGCATTGAGGGCGAGGATCACTGGCGGCCCCGCGGGTGTTCTGAGGGGGCCGCGATGGGCGACGGGACGTCAGACTGTATCGGCGGTTTCACCATCGATTCTCCCGAGGGGCAGGTCACCGGACGCTGGCCAGATCAGGGCGTCGCGATGCTTCTACAAGCGTTCGAGCGCCATTGAAGCGGCCGGATCAATCGCGGCGCCCTCGATCAGACCATCGTCGGCTTCCTGAACGATGACATGCAAGGCGACATCCGGCCCACCTTGTCCTCCAACTGCAGGGCTTCGTGGGCCAGCGCCGCCTTCACCTTGGCGACGGCGCGATCAGAAGGCGCGTCGACCGACTTCGAGAGTAGTAGCTCGTGGCGGGTCTGATCAGCTGAGATCCGCAGGACGAATTAGTGCGCCATGCCGCCGCAAAGGCTCTTGTCTGCGATGATCCGCTGCTCGGGGGTCAGGACGCGATAGAGGCCGGTGACCGCCATCCGGACCTTGTGGAGCGCCTTCAGGTGCTCCTTCATCATCATCTCATGATGCGCGAGACGCTCGGGGAGCGGCTTGGACATCATGCTCGCCATCATGCCGTCGCCGCCCATCATGCCCGGCATGGCGCCCGGCTTCATGGGCATCGGCATGGTCATGCCGGCGGGCATGGGGTGAGCGTCGGCCCTTGTAGCCGCCGCGAAGGCGTTCCAAGCCCTGAGCTGCCTGTCGGTGATATTGAGCTCGGCCTTCAGACCGGACAGGCGCTGCTCGGACAGGCCCACGCAATGCATCGGCCCCATGTCCATCATGCCACCGCTCATCCCGCCCACGGCCATCATGCCGCCCTTGGCAGCAGGGGCGGCCGGTTCGGCGGGAGCGGCCGCCTGATCGGGCGCCGGGCTGTGATCATGGGGCGGCGCGGGCTGTTCAGCCGCATAGGCGGAGGTGGCCAACCCGAGGGCGGCGACAAGCAGCAGGGGTTTGAAGGACACGGACATGGCGTTTGGCTTTCTGGATCAGGTTGATCCGATCAGCGCAGTAATCACCGATCTATCCCCGCATCCTTGATCTGCCGCAAACTCTTGGCCGGTCGTTGCGTTCCGGTCTGGATGAGTGACAGTCGGTCGCTCGGCCGCTGCACGGTCAGATCACCGGCTCATGGGGTGGTTCCGACGCCGGTTCCCGCGCGAATGGATCATGCGCGCGCATCCAGGTCCGCGCCGGGCGTTCGACGAGGTGATAGGTGGCGATGGAGACGATGAGCGTGGCGATGAACACGCCAACCCACGCGAGCCAAGCCGCCGCGCCGGTGATGCCCGGCGCCAGCCGGTCAAGAGCGTGGAAGTAGGCGATATCGACCGGCAGATGGGCCATGTAGACCGAGTAGGAAACCTCGCCGAGGTAGACCAGCCAGGCCGCGCTCATGATCCCGCGCGCCCTGGTCTTGGAGGCTTCCGCCAGCGAAAAGATCAGCAGTCCGAAGGCGGGCCAGATGGCAGCGTCGCTCAGACGAAGCGTGGCCGCCACGGCGATCCAGCCCAAGGCTACGGCCGCGCCGCCCAGGGCGAGGGCGCGGGGCAGGGTGATGGTCCTTCCGAACTGGTAGAGCGCCGCGCCGAGCAGGAAAGCCGGGATGATGCGGATGAAACCAAGGCGGGTGACCTCCGACAGCGGCAGGCCATGGCCCTCCACCGCCCAGAATACCAGCGCGAACACCCCTAGCGCCACCAGGACCGCCGCCCAGGCCGCCCGCTTGAAGGCGAGCACCAGGACCGCCGCCGCCGGGAAGGCGAGGTAGGCGAACCACTCAGCCGAGATCGACCAGGAGGGGAAGTTCCACTGGACAAATGGAGTCGTACCCCAGGCGTGGATCAGCAGCAGGTGCTGCGGAAGAACGGCCGGATCGAAGGCGACAGGATCGAAGCTCGCACCCATCTTCATGCCGATCAGCCAGATGCCGATGGTCGCCGCCAGCGTCACCAGATGGACCGGGTAGATGCGCGATAGCCGCGCCCAGAGAAATGAGCCGTAGTGGAACGTCCTGGTCTCCCACCGTGAGAGGTAGACGTGGCTCAGGATGAAGCCCGACAGGATGAAGAACAGGTCCACGCCGAGGTAGCCCTTGGCCACCAGCCCTAGGCGATCAACATCGAGCCCCAGGTGATCCCGAAAATGGTAGATCAGCACCCAGATCGCGGCCACGATCCGCAGCGATGTCAGCGGCCGGATATCACTTGGATACATGTATCGCCCCCGCACGACCGCCGGCCCGTGGCGCCGTCATGGCGCCCGAAGCCGATAGCCCCTGGAGGGCTATACGGCTGGCGCACGCCAATCCCTCATGATCGAAATCAAGGTTCCTGAACGCTCAAAGCTTCACGTTTCGAAGTCGCAGCGCATTGCCGATGACGCTGACCGACGAGAGCGCCATGGCCGCCGCCGCGATGGCCGGCGAAAGCAGTTGGCCGAAGATTGGATAGAGCACGCCCGCCGCGATGGGCACGCCGCCGACGTTGTAGATGAAGGCGAACACCAGGTTCTGACGGATGTTGCGCATGACCGCCCGCGAGAGGGTGCGCGCTTTCAGGATGCCGGTCAGGTCACCTCTTAGCAGTGTCACGCCCGCGCTCTCGATGGCGACATCGGCCCCCGCGCCCATGGCGATGCCGACATCGGCCGCCGCCAGGGCTGGGGCATCGTTGACACCGTCACCGGCCATCGCCACCACCCGGCCCTCGCGACGCAGGCGCTCGACAACCGAGGCCTTGTCCTGGGGAAGGACCTCCGCGGTCACCTCCTTGATGCCGAGACGATCCGCCACCGCGCGGGCGGTGGTCTCATTGTCGCCGGTCATCATGACGATGCGCAGGCCGGCGGCCTTCAGCTCATCGATGGTCGCTCGGGCGTTGGCCTTGATCGGATCGGCGATGCCTATGAGGCCGCCCATGGTTCCGTCCAGCGCGACGAAGACCACGGTCGCGCCTTGCCGGCGCAGGGTGTCAGCGTCGGCCTCCAGAGGCGCGATGTCAGCGCCTTGCTCCCGCGCGAAGGATCGGCTGCCGATGGCGACCTTGCGGCCATCGACCACGCCGACCACGCCTCGGCCGACCGGGGAGTTGAATTCGGTCGCCTCCACAAGAGGCACGCCTTCGTCAGTGGCGGCGCGCAGGATCGCCTCGGCCAGCGGATGCTCGCTGCCCCGTTCCAGGCTGGCGGCCAGGCGCAGCAACTCCAGCCGATCAAGGCCGGCCACGGGCTGTAGGGCGGTTACCGCTGGCCGTCCCTCGGTCAGGGTGCCGGTCTTATCGACGACCAGGGTATCGACCTTCTCGAAGCGTTCGAGGGCTTCGGCGCTCCTGATCAGCACGCCGGCCTGGGCGCCTCGTCCGACGCCGACCATGATCGAGACGGGCGTCGCCAGACCCAGGGCGCAGGGGCAGGCGATGATCAGCACCGAAACGGCGGCTACCAGCGCGTATCCGAGCCGCGGATCTGGGCCCACGAAACTCCAGGCGGCGAAGGCGATCACGGCGACCAGGATCACCGCCGGCACGAACCAGCCGGACACTCTGTCCGCCAGGCGTTGGATCGGCGCGCGGCTGCGCTGGGCCTGCGCCACCATCGGCACGATCCGCGACAACAGGGTGTCGGCGCCGACCTTGTCGGCCCGCATCACGAACGATCCGGTCTTGTTGATCGCGCCGCCGATGACGGCTTCGCCAACCTCTCGGGTAACCGGCATGGATTCGCCTGTGACCATCGACTCGTCGAGCGTGGCCCGCCCTTCGACGATCTCGCCGTCGACAGGAACCTTCTCGCCGGGACGCACACGCAGGCGGTCGCCGACTACGATGAGGTCAAGTGTGACCTCTTCGTCGGAACCGTCGGACCTGATCCGGCGCGCGGTCTTCGGCGCCAGGTCGAGCAAGGCCTTCAATGCTCCGGACGTTTGCTCCCGCGCGCGCAGCTCCAGCACTTGGCCCAGCAGCACGAGCGCGGTGATCACCGCCGCCGCCTCGAAATAGACCGGCACACTGCCATCCATGTTGCGGAACGCGGCCGGGAACACGCCGGGCGCGGCCACCGCGACCACGCTGTAGATCCAGGCCACGCCGACACCCATCGCGATCAGGGTGAACATGTTGAGGTTGCGGGTTTGAAGCGAGGCCCAGCCCCGCTCGAAGAACGGCCATCCAGCCCACAGGACCACCGGCGTCGCCAGGGCGAACTGGATCCAGTTGGATAGCTGACCCGGCATCAGCGCGTGCAGATCGAAGAGGTGGCCACTCATTTCCAACGCAAAAACGGGCAGACTCAGCGCCACCGCCACCCAGAGCCGCCGGGTCATGTCCGCGAGTTCAGGATTGGGTCCAGAGTCCGCCGTGACGGTTTCGGGCTCGAGCGCCATGCCGCAGATCGGGCAGGATCCTGGACCAACCTGCCGAATTTCCGGATGCATCGGGCAGGTGTAGATCGCGCCGGGAACGGGGGCTGGTTCCTCGGCACGGGTCTTTGAAAGGTATTTCTCTGGGTCGGCCAGGAATTTCGTCCGGCATCCCGCCGAACAGAAGTGGTAGTCCAAGCCTGCGTTGCTGGCGTGATGTGGCGAGGTCTCCGGATCGACCGTCATGCCACAGACCGGGTCGATCACACTGCCGTTCGACTTGGGTTCGCTTGTGCAGCAGCTATGTCCCGCTCCGTGGTCGTGATGCTGATGATCCGCCATATCCATCTCCAGTCGGCTTGCCTTCGATACCCGGTGGGGGCATATGAAGGCTTGCCTTACACCCTGCCCGGGTGTCTTTCAACTACCCCTCGGGGGTATAATCGGGGCGAGACGGAGAAGTTCCATGGAACGCCACAACAAGTCCAAGCTCCTGAACCGATTAAGCCGCGTCGAGGGTCAGGTGCGGGGCATCAGCCGAATGGTCGATGAAGACCGCTACTGCATCGACATCATGACCCAGCTGCAGGCCGTGCGCGCGGCGCTGGCCAAGGTCGAGACCGAATTGATGCGCGAGCATATCGATCATTGCGTCGCCTCCGCCTTCAGCAGCGGCGATCCGGACCAGCAACGCCAGAAGGCCGACGAACTCGTCACTCTGCTGCAGCGGACAATGCGATGAGCGCTGTCTCAAGGATCGTCTTCCGGGAATACGCGGACGAGGCGTCGACCCCTCGAAAATTCGAGGGGTCGGATCTTGGGGCGCGTAAGTCAGAAGGTGGGCCGCATGGTTGGGGAACCGCCTCGGTCGCCGCTTCGGAGACGTCTTGATGAAACCCGGACTGCGCAATCTACTGATCACCGTCATTCTCGCTGTTCTGGCGGCCGGGGGCGGCGCCTGGATTTGCGCCTATTATGTGATCAGCCATCAGTCCGCCGGACCTTCGCTGCACGACATGGTCCACCGGGATCTGAACCTGACCCCGGAGCAGTCCCGCAAACTCGACGCCATCGAGGACAGATACGCGGTCGAGCGGAAGGCGCTGGAGGCGGATGTTCGGGCGGCCAACCACGAACTCGCCGACGCGATCCGCGATGGCCACAAGGACTCGCCTAAGGTCGAGGCCGCTATCGATCACCTGCACATGGCCATGGGAGCGTTGCAGAAGGCGACCATCGCCCATGTGTTCGACATGCGGGCCGTGCTAACGCAGCAGCAGGCTAGGGCTTTCGATGCGGAAGTGATCGCGGCGCTGACCCAAGAGGATCGGTGAACGCGGCCGCCGAGCCGCCGGACGAGCAGCTCGCCGCCAGCGCGGTCGCGGGGCACGAGCACGCCTTCGCTCGGCTGATGCGTCGACACAAGGGCGCGCTCTATCGCTTCATTCGCCGCTACACTGGCGACGCTGACGAGGCCTACGACCTTTTGCAGGAGACCTTCGCGGCGGCCTGGACCGCGCTCAAGCGGTATGACACGACACGCTCGTTTCCCACCTGGCTGCGAAGCATCGCACTCAACAAATGCCGCGATTGGTCTCGCCGCCGGGCGATAAGACGCTGGCTGACGGGAAGCGATCCACTCGACAGCCCGGCCGGACAGGACGTGCCGGACGAGACGCCATCGCCGGAGGCGACGCTTCTGGGCAGCCAGCGCCTTTCAAGACTGGACAGGGCGATCGCCAACCTGCCGGCAGGGCTGAAAGAGCCGTTGATCCTCACGGCGCTGGAAGAGCTCAGCCATGAGCAAGCGGGCCGAATCCTTGGACTGACCGCCAAGGCCGTCGAACTGCGCGTCTATCGCGCCCGCCGGGCCCTGGCGGCGGCCCTGGCGCTCGACGAAGGGTAGCGAAGAGCATCCGGAGCTGGTTTGGCGGACGGACGACCCCGCCTTGACGCTTAGTTCCGCCAAGTGTCCGTCCGCGATTCATCGTCGCCGGTGTCGGGGCTGCAAGACTCCGCCAACCGTCCTGTGGGCCATGTGGTGGATGCTGGAGCGACCACGTTTTCTAAGCCTTGGCGGCGCGCGACGACCAGTGGATATGAACGACCCGCCAAGCGCTCTTCGTCCGTTTCAGGACCATGGTCTCGGTGGTTAGCCGGTCGACGGGTTTCCCACCGTAAGTCCCCGTGGTGCGGCCCTGGGACATGACGACGGCGAGGGGGCCGGCGACTTCCGTGCGCCGGCTTGTGCGGCTTTCGGTCAGTCCCGCGCTGTAGGCGATGTCGCCCGGCAGGTGCCCGGTGACGTATTCGCCCTTTGATGCCTCCGCGCCGCCCTGTTCGTAGATCACCGCGTCGTCGGCCAGCGTCGAGGCGACCGCCTCGGCGTCGCCGCGGCTGATGGCGTCATGGAACTGATCGACGACGGCCGCAGGGTCGGAGATGGGGCCTGTCGCTCGGGCGATTGCCAAGGGCGCGATCATGGCCGTGACGGCGGCAAGCAGGCCGACGACGATGTGCGGTGCGCGAAGGGTCATTGGGTGACTCCAGGGAGGGGAATGGGTCGGGCTGGCCGATCTATGCTGATCGCATGTTGGGGCGTCGGAATCGCAGGTCTCGCGCCAGCCGGAACCAGAGCAGGACGAAGCCGGATAGCACAATCGTCAGGGTCAGGAAGGCTGCGCCGATGATCAGCGGATGGTTGAAGTTCTCGCCACTCCACCAGTCCATGATGTGGAGCCGCCAGAAGAAATCATAGAAGCGCCAGAGGCCGGACCGGCGCGAGACCACCTCGCCGGTCAATGGCGACAGATAGAGCGCCGTGCGTTCGGTGTCGTCGAACTCCACACGCCAAAGCGGTCCGGTCTTCCCCGTCTCTTGAGGGGCCGCCGGCAAATGGGTCGCCCGGGCGGGGGCGGCCTGACCGCGATATCCCTCGCCCGCCAGGCGGCGCGCCTGGGCTTCGTCGATCACCGTGAGTTTTGCCCCGGTTATCCCATCAAGGATCACAGGTTCGCCCTTTGGCGGGGTCAAGGACCAAACGACCCCGCGGGGCGTATCGCGCAGTTCTGCCCTGGCCGGGGCGAACCCGGCGCGGTCGGCCGCCCCGGCCAGGGGCAGAGCGTGGGCGACGTCGATCGGCGCCGAGACGGCTGGGGGCGCATGATGCTCGCCGCGAACCCGTTCGATCGGGATGGCGGTCATGACCAGCCCGCCCGTCACCCAAAGCAGCACTTGAATCCCGACGACGAGCGCGATCCATTTGTGCAGCCGCACCGCCCAGCGCAGCAACGCCATCAAAGCCCCTTACGAATGGCGCGCGAACGCCGACGATGAACCATCCCTCATGATCAGCAGAACGTCGTAGGGATCTCGCTGACCGTCCGGAGATTCCATGCCCGGTGATCCCACGGGCATGCCGGGCACGGCAAGGCCACGCGCCATGGGCTTGAGCCGGATCAGCCGATCAATGTCCTCGGCCGGAACATGACCCTCGACAAAATAGCCGTCGATCACCGCCATGTGGCAGGAAAGAACGGCGTCCGGCACGCCATGGCGGGCGCGGATCGCCGTCAGGTCGGACGGCTCCACCACCATCGCCGAATATCCTGCCCGCTTCAGATGATCGACCCAGCCTCCGCAGCAGCCGCAATTGGGATCCTTGTAGACGGTGATAGCCTTGGCGGCGACGGGCTTGGGCGCACAGGCGCCGGCCAGGCCGGCCGACAGCAGCGCGGCCATTCGGCGGCGAGTGAAGCTGGAAGGGTTCAGAACCATGCGCGCACGCCGATCACGAAGCTGGTCGACTCGACATCCTTGCCACGGGCGCGCGCGTAGTCGGCAGTTCCGCCGAGCTTGCGATCAAATGAGACGCCGACATAGGGCGCGAACTCTCGTTTGACTTCATACCGCAGCCGCACGCCCAGTTCGATGTTGGAGACCCCCGAGCCCAGCCCCAGCTCGGGAATGTCCTGGCCGGACAGGTTGGTCTCGACGCGCGGCTGAACGATCCAGCGTTGAGTCAGGCGCAGGTCATAGGTTCCCTCCAGACGGCCAAGCAGTTCGCCCTTGTTGGACAGGAACAGGGCTCCCGACGTCTCGAACCAGTAGGGCGCCACGCCCTCAAATCCGACCGTCGCATAGGTGCGCTTCGGCCCCGACTGGAGGTCCTGTCGAAGGCCCGCCTGAAGATCGAAATAGGGACTGACCGCGCGGGAATAGAGCGCCTGCACTTCGGCGGCGTCGACGCCAGAGCTGACGCCGCCCTCGCCTTCGGATTTGATGACCAGGCGATTGATGTCCCCGCCGATCCAAGCCTCGCCTTCCCATCGGTAGCCGTTCTCGCCGTCCCTGACCTGGTACTCGGCGAGGTTGGCCATCACTTTGGAAATCACGCTGCCGCCGTGCTCCATCTGGAGCTGGGCCCGTGCACTGGCCATGGCGGCGGGGTCGAACACGCCGTCGGCGGCAAAGTCGGTCGGGACGGGGGGGGCAGGCTCATCCCCCACCTCATCGTCACCGGCGCCGTGGTCCATGCCTTCCATGCCCGGCATTCCGGCCATGCTGTCCGATGCGGGATCGTCCTTAGAGGCTTCTGCTGGCCCGTCCATGGCAGGTGCGACGGCCGAGGCGTCATCCGGCGCTTCGGCGGGAGCAGGCATCGGCATAGGCGGCGTCGGCGTCGGAACGAGAGCGGCGGCGGCTGGGGGGGCGGCGGCCGGCTTTCGAGCAGGTCGCGGAACGGGCCTGGGCTTAGGCGCCGGTTTGGCGACGGGCGCGGGCATCGGCATTGCCATACCGGAATGCTGTGAAAAAGCGGGGCTTGCGGACACGGCCAGCAGCGCCGCCAAAATCGCTGCGGTCTTCATGCGCCTTCTCCCGCGAGCGGCCGGACGCTGACAACGCGGAACATGCCCGCGTGCATGTGGTAGAGCATGTGACAGTGGAAGGCCCAGTCGCCGGGGGCATCGGCGGTCAGGTCGAAGGTCACCTTGCCACCCGGCGCGACCGTCACCGTGTGTTTGCGTGGATGCCGCCCCTTCGGCCCGACCAGCAGCTCGAAGAAATGCCCGTGGATATGCATCGGGTGGGCCATCATCGAGTCGTTCACCAGCGTCACCCGCACCCGCTCGTTGAGCCGGAACGGGATCGGCTTCGTAATCTCACTATATTTTTGCCCGTCGAACGACCACATGAACCGTTCCATGTTGCCGGTCAGGTGCAGCTCCAGGGCGCGTGACGGGGTGCGCGTGTCCGGGTTTGGATCGAGCGCCTCGAGGTCGGTGTAGAGCAGCACCTTGTGGCCGACGTTTTCCAGGCCCTGACCCGGCTCTCCGGTGCGGTCCATGGGCATCGGTGAGATGGTCTGGACGCCCGGCCCCATGGCCACCTGCGGGGCGTTGTCGCCGTTGCGCATGGACATATCCATGTCCATCGACATGCCGCCGTCGCCGCTCATGTCCATGCCGGCCATATCCATGCCCATGTCCTTCATGGTGGCCAGCGGACGCTCGCGCAGCGGGGGTACGACGGCGGCCATGCCGGGGCGTGGCGCGAGGGTCGCGCGGCCCATGCCGGAACGATCAACCGCCTCGGCGACCAGGGTGAAGGCCTTGTCCTGCGTCGGCTGGACGATGACATCGAAGGTCTCGGCGACCGATATCTGGAACTCCTCGACTTCGACCGGCTTCACATTCTGTCCGTCCGACTGGACCACCGTCATCGGCAGACCGGGGATGCGGACGTTGAAGATGGTCATGGCGGCGGCGTTGACGAAGCGCAGGCGCACCCGTTCGCCGGGATTGAACAACGCCGTCCAGTTGTCGTCGGGGCCGTGTCCGTTGATCAGGAAGGTGTAGACTGACCCGGTGACGTCAGAGACGTCGGTCGGGTCCATGCGCATCTTCGCCCACTCGACGCGGTCCTTGAGGGGCTGGTCACGGCCGGCGAGCAGGCCCGCGACCGTCTCCTGCTGCATGTTGAAGACCCCCGCCTGCTGCTTCAGCTTCCGGAAAATCTCGTGCGGATGCATGAAGGCGAAGTCGGAAAGGACCACCACATACTCGCGGTCAAAGGCCACCGGATCGGCGTCCTTGGGCTCGATCACGATGGGGCCGTAGTGCCCCTCCTGCTCCTGGAGGCCGGAGTGGCTGTGATACCAGTAGGTCCCCGCCTGCTGGACCGGGAACTGATAGACGAAGGTCTCGCCGGGCTTGATGCCCGGGAAGCTGACGCCAGGCACGCCGTCCATCTGGAACGGCAGGATCAGGCCGTGCCAGTGGATCGAGGTGTCCTCGTCGAGATCGTTGGTCACCGCGATACGGGCGATCTGGCCTTCCTTGAGCCGGATCAGCGGCCCGGGAACGGTGCCGTTGATAGTGACCGCATGGCCCTGACGGCCATCGACGGGCCAGGTCGTGTGGCCGATACGCAGCTTGATATCTGTGCCTGAAACGGTGGGAAGGTCTCTCACAAGACCTGTCGAGTTGCTTCGCGCCCAAGCTGGAAACAGGCTGGTCATAGCCAGCCCCGCTCCCAGCAGGCCAGCGTTTTTCAAGAGAGTGCGGCGGGCGATTTCGGGCATCAGAACCTCTGCTACGCGGGACGCGTCGCGATATCGCGCATCCCAAATGTCATTCACTTAGCGACCCGCCGCCCCTCGGATCGCCTTGGCGCACCAACGTTGCGTTAGAACATCATGTGGTTGGCGCCATGCGTCACCTCGGCGCCGAAATAGGCCTGCACAAGGATCAACAACACAGCCACCACCAGCAGCGCCTCATAACCGCGCGAACTCAGGCGCACGGCTGCCTGGTCCGCTGGACGCTTCAAATACCAGAGCGCCAACAACAGAAACGGCAATGCGGTTCCCAGCCATCGGTGAATCGTCAAGGCCAAGCTGTCGTCCGGCATCGGCAAACCCGCGTTGAACCACCCCATCGGCGCGGCGACAAATGCCCCGGCCACGGCGACGATGAGCAGGATCTTGTTACTGGCGGTGTAGAGCGGCTTGCGCCGCACAACGGCGGCCAGCTCAAGCAAGGCCACGGTCAGCAGGAGAGCGATGGGAAAGTGAATTACGGCCGGGTGCCATTTGCCGACCCAGGCCATCAATCGACCTTCGAAAGTCTTGGGCGCGGGCTTGTTGCTCATCATCATGCCGCCGCCCTCGCCGGTCGGCCAAGCCATGTCGGTTACCGGCATATCCATGCCCGACATGTCCATGCCGGCCATGTCGTTGGCGGGCTTAGCCGGTTCGGTCGTGGCGGGGGCCGCGGCCGGCGTCGGCGCCGGGTGCGCCTCTCCCTCGTGGGCGCTGACGGGCGAGGCGGCGATCCCGATCGCCAGCGCCAGTCCCAATAGGCCC
>JACRBD010000220.1 GCA_016234625.1 Caulobacterales bacterium
ACGTTCTTGCCGAGCGCCAGGTCGCCCAGGTCCGTCGAGGGTCCGTCGGCGATGATCTCACCGGCCTTCACCGCATCGCCCACGTGCACCAGCGGCCGCTGGTTGATGCAGGTGTTCTGGTTGGAACGCTGGAACTTGGACAGGCGATAGATGTCGACGCCCGACTTGGAGGCGTCGACTTCTTCCGTCGCCCGGATGACGATCCGGGTGCCGTCGATCTGCTCGACCACGCCCTTGCGGCGGGCGACCACGACGGCGCCGGAGTCCCGGGCCACCACGTCTTCCATGCCGGTGCCGACCAGCGGCGCGTCCGACTGGATCAGCGGAACGGCCTGACGCTGCATGGTCGAGCCCATCAGGGCGCGGTTGGCGTCATCGTTTTCCAGGAAGGGGATCAGAGCGGCGGCGTCCGAGACGACCTGCTTGGGCGAGACGTCCATCAGGTCGACCTGCTCGCGCTGGAGCAGTCCGGGTTCACCGTTCACGCGACCGGGGACCAGGTCCTCGGCGATCATGCCGTTTTCCATCCGGATGTTGGCCTGGGCGATGACGTGCTTGGCCTCTTCCATGGCCGACATGTAGACGACCTCGGCCTGCGGCCTGCCGTCCGTCACGCGGCGGTACGGGCTCTCGATGAAGCCGTACTTGTTCACCCGCGCGTGGGTGGCCAGCGAGTTGATCAGGCCGATGTTCGGACCTTCAGGAGTCTCGATCGGGCAGATCCGGCCGTAGTGGGTCGGGTGCACGTCGCGGACTTCGAAGCCGGCCCGCTCGCGGGTCAGACCGCCCGGGCCAAGCGCCGACAGGCGGCGCTTGTGGGTGATTTCCGACAGCGGGTTGGTCTGGTCCATGAACTGCGACAGCTGAGAGGAGCCGAAGAATTCGCGGACCGCGGCGGCGGCCGGCTTGGCGTTGATCAGGTCGTGCGGCATGACCGTGTCGATATCGACGCTGGACATGCGCTCCTTGATCGCCCGCTCCATGCGCAGCAGACCGACGCGGTACTGGTTTTCCAGCAGCTCGCCGACCGAACGCACACGACGGTTGCCGAGGTTGTCGATGTCGTCGATTTCACCGCGGCCGTCGCGCAGGCCCACCAGGACCTTCAGGACCGCCAGGACGTCTTCCTTGCGCAGGACGCGGACGTCGTCGGCGACGTCCTGTTCCAGGCGCATGTTCATCTTCACGCGGCCGACCGAGGAGAGGTCGTAGCGCTCCTGGTCGAAGAACAGCGACTTGAACATCGCTTCGGCGGCTTCGACGGTGGGCGGCTCGCCCGGACGCATCACGCGGTAGATGTCGAACAGCGCGTCCTCGCGGACGGCGTTCTTGTCGACCCGCAGGGTGTTGCGCATGTAGGCGCCGACGGTGACGTGGTCGATGTCGAGCACGTCGATGGTGGTGAAGCCCTTTTCCTCGAGGACCTCGATGACCGCCGTGTCGAGCTCGTCGCCGGCTTCGGCGTAGATCTCGCCGGTCTCGGCGTTCACTTCGTCGCGGGCGAGGAAGCGGCCGACCAGGGCGTCGGGCGACAGCAGCAGGGTCTTGAGGCCGCCGTCAGCCAGCTTCTTGGCCGCGCGGGCGCTGATCTTCTGGCCGGCGGGCGCCACTTCTTCGCCGGTGTCGGCGTCGATCAGGGCGAATTCCGGCTTCACGCCGCGCCAGCGCTCGGGCTTGTAGGGGGTGGCCCAGCCGCCCGGCTTGCCCTTCTTTTCCTCGCGCTTCTCGAACGGCACGACGTCGTAGAAGGTGGTCAGGATTTCCTCGCCGTCCATGCCCAGACCGTAGAGGAAGGTCGTGGCCGGCAGTTTGCGGCGGCGGTCGATGCGGACGTAGACGATGTCCTTGGCGTCGAACTCGAAGTCGAGCCAGGAGCCGCGGTAGGGAATGACGCGGGCGGCGAACAGCAGCTTGCCCGAGCTGTGGGTCTTGCCCTTGTCGTGATCGAAGAAGACGCCCGGCGAGCGGTGCATCTGCGAGACGATCACCCGCTCGGTGCCGTTGACGATGAAGGTGCCCTTGTCCGTCATGAGCGGGATGTCGCCCATGTAGACGTCCTGCTCCTTGATGTCCTTGACGGACCGGGCGCCGGTTTCCTCTTCCATCTCGAACACGATGAGACGGAGCTTCACCTTCAGCGGCGCGGCATAGGTCATGTCGCGCTGGATGCATTCCTCAACGTCGTACTTGGGCTCTTCGAATTCGTACGAGACGTATTCGAGCACCGCGCGCTCGTTGAAGTCCTTGATCGGGAAGACGGACTTGAAGACCGCCTCGATCCCCTCGTCACGACGTTCGCCGCTGCGCACTTCGCGCTGCAGGAACTGTTCGTAGGAGGAGCGCTGAACCTCGATCAGGTTCGGCATCTGCACAGCTTCGGGGATGCGGCCGAAAGACTTCCGGATCCGCTTCTTGCCGGTGAAGGAATGCGCCATGTTTTTCCCTGCGTGCGCGGGGGGAATCCGCGCGTAAATTGTCTTTATGTGTCCACCCTCGTGACTCCCGGCGAGGCCGGGAGCGGACACAAGACGATGCTCCTGGCGTTACAGGAGCGCCCCTTCGCACCGGTCGGAGGGCATTGACCGGGCCATCGGGCTACGCGCGCGAAAAATCGCTTCTCAGTTGAACGGCTTTTCCGCGAGGGAGCGGATATAGGGGAATCCTCCCGCCAAGGGAAGGGGGTGTTCAGACTTTTGTAAGGGCTGAATTCGGTGACAGTTTGCGAATTCGGTTGCCGATGGCTCGGCTGGCGCCGGGCTGGGCGAATTCGCAAACTGTCACCGAATTCACCCAGCGTCAGATGACGTGAAGCGCCTCGGCGCCGCCGATGACAGCGGCAGTCGATATCCGGCGATCGAAGGTCGCGAAGCGACCGCCGTTTCTGACCGCCAACCCCAGCAGGAAGCTGTCGGTCAGATGCCGCGTCGTCGTCAGGCGCGGCATGTCGAACCTGTCGGCGTCGAAGAGGCTGATGTCGTCCGGCCAGAAGACGTGGCCCGGCATGGCGCGAAGGCAGCTCATCGCGGCGGTGATGTCGAGCGGCGACCCCGACCCGTTGGGGTAGGTCTGGTGGCCGACAATCCGGACGACGCCGTTCTCGGTGATGGGACAGGTCGCCCAGGCGGCATGCCCCTCCTGCACAAACCACTCATGCGCCGCGTGATGATGGATATGCCGCGTGTCGATCAGGGCGATGAGCACATTGACGTCGAGAAGGTAGGTCACGGCTCTTCTTCGAAGAGCGCCTTGACCAGTTCCGGCGTCACGACGGCATTCCCCCTGACCGGCAGCAGCGGAATGCCATTGCGGGTCTCAAGGACCACTTCCGGCGGGCGCAACGCCTGGCGCATCAGGTCGGACACGACCGCCCCCAGGGTCTGCTCACGACGCTCCGCCAGCGCCTTGGCCGCCGCCAGCAGGTCATCGTCGATGGTCAGGGTCGTGCGCATGCATCAAGCATCACGCATCAGATGCATAGCGTCAACCCGGAGCGACCCACCTTGCACCCTTCCGCGAGCGCCGCTCATATGCGGGCAGCCCGCCAACCGAGGTCCACAGTGATCCGCCGCACCCTCACCGCCCTGGCCCTCGTGGGCCTTGCCTCCCTCCCCGCCCAGGCTCGCCAGAGCGAGGGGCCTCAGCCGGTCCCCATGCCGGCCGAAATTCCGGCGGCGAGGGACGTCCCCTATCCCGGCATGCTGAAGCTGTCGGTGGACGCCACCGACCTGGACCGGCGGATCTTCAAGGTGAAGGAGACCATTCCGGTGACGGGCCCGGGGCCGATGGTCCTGCTCTATCCCGAATGGCTGCCCGGCAAGCACGGCCCGCGCGGCGAGCTGGAGAAGGTCGCCGGCCTTACCATCACCGCCGACGGCAAGCCGGTGCGCTGGGTGCGGGACCCGGTGGAAGTCTTCGCCCTGCACGTCGTGGTCCCGGAGGGGGCGAAGACGCTGGAGCTGGAGTTCCAGTTCCTGTCCGCCACCGCCGCCGACCAGGGCCGGGTGGTGGTCACCCAGGAGATGCTGAACCTGCAATGGAACTCGACGGCCTTCTATCCGGCCGGCTGGTACACGCGGCAGATCCCCATCGAGGCCAGCGTCACCCTGCCCACGGGCTGGAAGTTCGGCGTCGCCCTGGACCTCGCCAGCCAGGACGGCGATACGGCGACCTTCAAGCCGGTCAGCTTCGAGACCCTGGTGGACTCGCCGATGTTCGCCGGCCGCTACTTCCGGCAGATCGATCTCGACCCCGGCGGCCGTTCGCCGGTGCGGCTGAACATCGTCGCCGACCGCCCCGAACTGCTGGAAGCCACCGACGAGCAGATCCAGAAGCACCGCAACCTGGTGGTCCAGGCCGACCGGCTGTTCGGCGCGCGGCACTTCGACCACTACGACATGCTGCTGGCCCTGACCGACCGCATGGGCGGCATCGGCCTGGAGCATCACCGTTCGTCGGAAAACCAGGTCGAGCCGGAATACTTCACCGAGTGGGACCGCATGGCCCCCGAGCGCAACCTGATGCCGCACGAGTACAGCCACAGCTGGAACGGCAAGTTCCGCCGGGGCGCGGACCTGCTGACTCCCGATTTCGCCACGCCGATGCAGGACACCCTGCTGTGGGTCTACGAAGGCCAGGACCAGTACTGGGGTTATGTGTTGGGCGCCCGCTCGGGGCTGGCCACCCGCCAGGAGACGCTGGACGCCATCGCCAACACGGCGGCGGCCTTCGAGTACCGCGTCGGGCGGCAGTGGCGGGCGCTGGAGGACACCACCCACGACCCGATCATCTCGGCGCGCAAGCCCAAGGGCTGGCTCAGCTGGCAGCGCAACGAGGACTACTATTCCGAGGGCCAGCTGATCTGGCTCGACGCCGACACCCTGATCCGCGAACAGACCAGGGGGAAGAAGTCGCTGGACGACTTCGCCAGGGCCTTCTTCGGCGTCAACGACGGCTCCTGGACGCCGCTGCCCTACAGCTTCGATGACGTGGTCGCGACGCTGAACGGCGTGATGCCCTACGACTGGGCGACCTTCCTGAAGACGCGGCTGGAGGGCCACGGCCCCGCCCCGCTCGACGGCCTGGCCCGCGGCGGCTACCGGCTGGTCTGGAAGGACAAGCCCAACGCCTTCGGCAAGGCCGGCGAGAGTCTCTACAAGCGCACGGACCTGACCTACTCGATCGGCCTTTCGCTCAACGCCACGGGCGCCCTGACCGGCGTGCAATGGGACGGCCCGGCCTTCAAGGCGGGCCTGACCGTCGGGGCCCAGGTCGTCGCCGTGAATGGCGAGACCTACAGCGCCGACCGGATCAAGCGCGCCATCACGGCCGCCAAGGACGGGACCTCGCCCATCGAGCTGATCGTCAAGACCGGCGAGCAGTACAGGGTGGTGCGCCTCGCCTGGACCGGCGGCCTGCGCTACCCGCACCTCGAACGGATCGAGGGAACCCCCGACCGGCTGGGCGACATCCTGACGGCGCGCAAGAAGTAGCGGTCAGGGGCGCGCCGGACCGTAGAATGCGTGGGGCGCGTGGTTCAGCTGCGCCCACATCCGTTCGCCGTAGCCGTAGTGCCACCACTCGAACGGATTGAGGGCGAAGCCGGCCCCGGTCATCAGATGGCAGAGCAGGCGGCGGTTGGCGCGCGCCTCCTCGTCGGAAAAGGCCATCACCCCGCCGCGCGCCAGCTTCTTCTCCATGAAGTCGAGACCCGCCACGGCGCTGGCGTCGTCAAACAGCGAGCCCATCCACAGCGGCTCGCCGGTGTCCTTCCAGCGCAGGGTCAGGTCCACGGCGCCGCCGGTGTTGTGGGGCGCGGGCGCGGTCGGATCGTCCGACGGCGCGGCCCAGTACTTGCCGACCTCCCGCCGCAGCTGGCTATCCGGCATGCCCGGCAGGCGCCGGCGCATCTCGCCCGGCAGCCACTGATCGTGGAAATAGGCCTGCACCTCGGTCGGCCGCCAGCCGTCGAACAGGAACAGCTCCAGCCCGGCGGGCGCGAGCCTTGCGTTCACCTGAATCAGCAACCGGCCCACGCCCTCTCGGACCAGCACTCGTAAAATCGCCCCCGGCGCGGCGTGGTAGTAGGGCGGGTTGCGCCGATGAGCGTAGTAGTTGGCCCCGGCGACGCCGAGGTCGGCGATGTCCACCAGGGGCTCGTTGAACCGGGGATCGGCGGGATCGGGCGGCGGGCGTCGCGAGCCCTTCAGCCGTGCGCGGACCGGCTTCATGTCCGGTACGGGCGTCTCGCGCAGGGCGGCCAGGTCGCCGAAGGGACTGCTGTTCATCGACCCAGTGTGACGCGCTCCAAAACCAATGAAAATGGCCGGCCAAAGAAAACGGGCCCGGAGGTTTCCCCCCAGGCCCGCGATCTTCAAGGACGGTCCGGGACGATGCCCGGCCCGAACTACTTGATCTGGACGGTCGCGCCGGCTTCGGTCAGCTTTTTGGCGACTTCTTCGGCGTTTTGCTTCGAGACGTTCTCGACGACGTTCTGCGGAGCGCCTTCGACGAGGTCCTTGGCTTCCTTCAGGCCGAGGTCCGGACGGACGCCACGGACTTCCTTGATCACGTTGATCTTCTTGTCGCCACCGGCGGTCAGAACAACGGTGAACTCGGTCTGCTCTTCAGCGGCTTCAACCGGGGCGGCGGCAGCCGGACCAGCGGCGGCCATGGCGACCGGAGCGGCGGCGGAGACGCCCCACTTTTCTTCCAGCAGCTTGGCCAGGTCAGCGGCTTCAAGCACGGTCAGGGAGGACAGGTCCTCAACGATCTTATCAAGCTTCGACATGTGTCAGTTTCCTTGGGGTTCAGAGATAGGCGGAGATGACCGGGATCAGGCCGCTTCCTTGGCTGCGTAAGCGCCAATGACGCGGGCGAGCTGAGACGCCGGAGCCTGGATAACGCCCGCCACCTTGGTGGCCGGAGCCTGCAGGACGCCGATGATCTTGGCGCGCAGTTGGTCGAGGGACGGCAGGGTGGCGAGGGCCTTGATGGCGCTCTGGTCCAGCACGTCCTTGCCCATGAGGCCGCCGACGACAGTGAACTTGTCATTGTCCTTGGCGTACTGGGTCACGACCTTGGCGGCGGAGACAGGATCCGGCGCATAGGCGATGGCGACCGGACCGGTGAAGAGGGCGTCGCCCGCCTCGCCGACCGAACCGTTCAAAGCCTTCTGGGCCAGGGTGTTTTTCACCACCTTGATCTGCGCGCCCTCCTTGCGGAGGCGAAGGCGCAGGTCGGTCATTTCCGCAACGGTGAGACCCATGTAGTGGGTCACGACCACGGCGCCGGCATCGGCGAAGACGCCCTTGAGCGTCTCGATCGATTCCGCTTTTTGTGCGCGGTTCATTGCGGTCTCCTGGTTCAACGGCGCCCGGACCATCCGGACGCCGACTAACGTGTCACCCCCACGCGGGATCGCTCCCGAAAGCGGGTGACGGTAGGCCTGTCCCAAGGAAGTTCAGCCGAAGCGCTCCGCGCCAGAGGGCGGAGGCGGATGGCGTCTCTATCCCCGCCTCCCCGCGCTGAAGGGGGGCTCCCCTTCGGTTACGACGATGGTGACCCCATCGCCGCGCAGTTCTCGGACAGGTCGCTTCCGGGCGGACCCGTCAGCGGAAGTGGGCGCGTATAGAGGATGACGGCCAGAAACTCAAGCCGGCGGCCGCCGACGGGCTATTGCGCGCCGCGCATCATCGCCGACACGTCGTCGGCGCGGTTCTCAAGCGCTTGCCGGCAATCCGGGCTGAGTTTGTCCTTCACCTTCATCAGGCAGGCCACGCCGCGAC
This sequence comes from Caulobacterales bacterium, assembly GCA_016234625.1. Classification (GTDB taxonomy): domain Bacteria; phylum Pseudomonadota; class Alphaproteobacteria; order Caulobacterales; family Caulobacteraceae; genus Caulobacter. The sequence goes on from JACRBD010000220.1 coordinate 7,785, forward strand.
CGCCGCCGGGTGTCACCGTCGCGCAGTGGCGCAGGTAGTCGGCGCGGCAGGCGGCCTGCTCGGCCCTGGTCGGCGGAGCCGGCCGGGGCGCGGCGGCGACAAGGCCCGTGACGCAAAGGATCAACAGGCCTGCGCGGACGACGGAACGGGTCACGGCCCGGCGCATCAGGCCGCCGCCGGCAAGGCGACCGACGCCTCCGCCTCGCCAATCAGGACGCGGTCATCGATGTCCCAGGGATGGAAGCCCGGGCGGTAGTAGGCGAGATAGTGGAGCATCACCCGCCGCAGCAGGCCCGGATCGACAAACAGGATGCGCAGGGCGCGCCACCGAAGCCGGGCGGGCTCGAAGCCGTCCTGGCGCAACAGGTCCGCGACGTTCGCGGTCATGGAGCGGGTGAAGCCGATCGTCACCAGAAGCATGGTCAGGCAGCGCATCAGCCACCTGCGGAACGGCGGCCTGTCGGTTGTCACGGCCCGAAGCGTGTCGAAGGCGACGGCCTTGTGCTCGATCTCCTCGATGGCGTGCCAGCGCCAGAGGCGGGCGATCTCCGGCGGCGCACCCTCGAAATCGCGCGGATCCCTCAGCGAGGCGTGGGCGAGAATGGCGGTGAAATGTTCGAGCGCGGCGGTCACCGCCAGCTGAGCCAGGGCCGGGCGGGTCCGCGCTTCCGTCACGCGCTGAAGCGTCCGCGCCTCGATCCGCGACATATCATAGCCAGCCCTGACGATCTGGGCGTTGAAGGCCAGGTGTTCGCGTGTGTGGTTGCCTTCCTGGCGGGCGAAATCGACAATCTGGCTCTTCAGGGGCTCGGGGACCTGGTCCCGGAACCGGACCACCGCCTCGATGAACAGCTTTTCCCCTTCCGGGAAGGTCGCCGAGAACGCGTTGTAGAGGGCGCTCTCGATGGGATCACCCCCGGCCCACCAGCGCTGGTCAGGAATATCGGTGGCGAAGCGCAGGTTCCTCGGGCGGATCTGCAGGTCGGACGGTGTGCGGCTGGCGCGGGCCATGCGGGATACTCCATAGTCCCCTGCACCGACAGATGGTCTATACTTACACTGATGTCAATAGAGACCCCTCCCCTTCGCCGCCGCCGATCGCCGGAGACCGCGCGGGCGGACGCCGTGACGGCGGCGCGGACGATCCTGATCGAGTCCGGTCCGGCCGCCGTTACCCTCAAGGCGGTTGCGGGCGCGCTGGGCATGACTCACGCCAACCTGCTCCATCACTTCGGCAGCGCGGCGGGCCTGCAGTCGGCGTTGATGGCCTCAATGGTCGCCGACCTTGCCACGGCGCTGGGATCGGCCGTCGAGGCGATGCGAGACGGAGAGGCGCCGCCGGGCGCGCCCGTCGATATCGTCTTCGAGGCGTTCGAGACGGGCGGCGCCGCGCGGCTCGCCGCCTGGCTGGCCCTGACCGACGAGACCCGGCAGATGGAGCCGATCCGGGCCCAACTCGACGCCCTGGTCACCGCGCTCGAAGATACCCTTGCCGGACTGGGCCCCGCGGTCGGCGACCGGGTTCGCCGGGCGGTGCTTCTTGTCACCAGCCTGGCCTTCGCCGACGCCCTGATCGGCGATCCGCTGCGCGACATGCTCGGTCTGTCGCGTCAGGACGCCGTGCGAATGACCAAGGATGCGGTGCTCAACATCCTCGCCCTGCCCCCGCGGCCGCCTCTTGTGTAACAGCGATTGCGCAAGCCGCTGGAATCCGGACAGAATTTGGTCACGGGATGGAACTATCCACAGGTTGTCCCCATTTAGGGACCAGGATCGCGAAGCCGATCAGACGCCGGACGCGGGCGCGCCGAAGCGAGGCCCCGCCGCCGACGAAAGACCACGACCATGCATATGGCTCCCTCCCCGGGCCGCATCGAACTCTGGACGGGCGTGCATGCCCGCCGGTTGCGGGCGTTTGTTCCGCAGCCCGTGCAGACCCCGCGCGGCCGCCACGCCCAGCTCCTGACCATCGCCGCCGCCCGCCGCCTGCGCAGCATCGAGCGCACGGGCCTGGGCCGCACCGAAGACGCCGGCTACTGGAAGGCGGTGGCGCCCGTCGCGGTGTTCAAGGCGGCGGAACTGCGGGCCGGTGACGGCTTCGCCGACCTTCCGGCCTGAAACGAAAACGGGCGGGCCCCTGCGAGCCCGCCCGGTCGCAACGCCGGAAAGAGAAGTTTCAGCTCATGCCGCGCTCTCGATCCGCTTGGCGATCCACTGATTCAGGCTGATGCCGGCGGCCTGGGCGCGCGCGGCGGCGGCGCGGTGAAGCTCCGGATCCAGTCGCAGCGGCACCTTGCCGCTGTAGGGACGATCGGGCTGCTCGCCACGCCCGGCGCAGAACGCCAGGTAGTCATCGACACTGTCCCGGAAGGCCTGTTCCACCTCGGCGAAGGTCGCGCCTTCGAAGGTGATCACGTCCCGCAGGCCCGATACTCGGCCGACGAACGCGCCGTCATCAGCCTCAACGGTTCCCAGATAGCCTTTGTATTCCAGCATCACCCTTGCTCCCGGACGGGCCGGACGCCCGCCGCATCGAGGAAATCACGCACGGCCCGCACAGCGCTCCGCTTCGTCTCCGGACTGGGGTGCGGTCGGTGAAACACGGCCCGAACGCCGCCCAGCGCCACTCGCACTCGACTGCCGGCCCCCTCCGATACGTCGGCGTCGAGCGCGCGAAAGAGGCCCTCAATGTCCGCCCACCGAAGATCGGCCGGCGCCGGCTCGGCGAAAACCAGGTCCAGCGTCTTGCGGTGGCGACTGTTCATGATATCGGAATATGATATCGGAATACGGGCGATGCCGCAAACGAAAACGGGCGGGCCCTTGCGAGCCCGCCCGTTCGTCGTTCTGTCGGATCGAAAGGCTTACGGGTTGACCGAAGCGGTATCGATCTTGAAGCCCGGGCCCATGGTCGAGCTCAGGGCGATGCGCTTGATGTAGGTGCCCTTGGCGCCGGTCGGCTTGGCCTTGGACAGGGCGTCCACCAGAGCCTTGACGTTGGCCAGCAGGGCGTCGTCGGTGAACGAGGCCTTGCCGATGCCGGCGTGGACGATGCCCGCCTTCTCGACGCGGAACTCGATGGCGCCGCCCTTGGCGTCCTTCACGGCCTGACCGACGTTGGGGGTCACCGTGCCGACGCGCGGGTTGGGCATCAGGCCGCGCGGGCCCAGCACCTTACCCAGACGGCCGACGAGGGCCATCATGTCGGGGGTGGCGATGACGCGGTCGAAGTCCATGAAGCCGCCCTGGATGCGTTCCACCAGGTCTTCGGCGCCGACGACATCGGCGCCGGCGGCCAGGGCCTCGGCGGCCTTGGCGTCCTTGGCGATGACGGCGACGCGAACATCGCGGCCGGTGCCCGAGGGCAGGCTGACAACGCCGCGGACCTGCTGGTCGGCGTGGCGCGGGTCAACGCCCAGGTTGACGGAGATTTCGATCGACTCGTCGAACTTGGCCCTGGCGTTGGCCTTGACCAGTTTCACGGCGTCCTCGACCGAGTGGATCGCGTCGCGATCGCCGGTCCAGGCTTGAATGCGTTTTGCGAGCTTGGGCATGGTCCTAGGCCTCCACGATCTGCAGGCCCATCGAACGGGCGGAGCCCTCGATGATGCGGGCGGCGGAGTCAACGTCGTTGGCGTTGAGGTCCTTCATCTTGCCTTCGGCGATCTCGCGCAGCTGGCTGCGGGTGATCGTGCCGGCGCTCTCGCGGCCCGGCTTGGTCGAGCCGGACTTCAGGCCGAGGGCCTGCTTGATGAAGTGGGTCGCCGGCGGGGTCTTGGTGATGAAGGTGAAGGACTTGTCCTGGTAGACGGTGATCACCGTCGGCAGGGGCGTGCCCTTGGTTTCCTTCTCGGTGCGGGCGTTGAACTCCTTGCAGAAGCCCATGATGTTGACGCCGCGTTGACCCAGCGCCGGACCGATCGGGGGCGAAGGGGTCGCGGAGCCCGCGGGCACCTGCAATTTGATGTAGCCCAAGATCTTCTTGGCCATCTCTGTCTCCGTTAAGCGGCGCTAGTTAAAGCGCCTATGCGGCCGTGGTGCGGGCAGACCCCTCCCACGGATTTGATCCTCGGCCGGGGCCGAGGAAGCGGCGGCGTGTAGCAGACGGGGACATGTGCCCGCAAGGGTACGTGTCCCCCAATCGAGCGGCCCGGTTTAGGGGACACGTACCTTCGGTACATGTCCCCGGCTGTCAGGCGACCTTTTCGACCTGGCTGTATTCCAGCTCGACCGGGGTGGCCCGGCCAAAGATCGACACCGCCACGTGCAGGCGGGCGCGGTCTTCGTCGACCTGTTCCACGGTGCCGTTGAAGCTGGCGAAGGGGCCGTCGGTGACGCGGACCTGCTCGCCGATCTCGAAGCTGATCGTGGGCTTGGGCCGCTCGACGCCTTCCTCGATGGCGCCGACGATGCGCTGGACTTCCTTTTCGGAGACCGGCATCGGCTTGGCCGCGCTGCCCAGAAAGCCCGTGACCTTCGGGGTGTTCTTGACCAGGTGATAGGCCTCGTCCGTCAGGTCCATCTTCACCAGCACGTAGCCGGGGAAGAACTTGCGCTCGGAGTTGACCTTCCGGCCGCGGCGGATTTCCACCACGTCCTCGGTCGGCACGAGGATCTCGGAGAAGCAGTCCTCCAGGCCCTGGTTCCTGGCCTGGTCGCGGATGTGCTCGGCCACCTTCTTCTCGAAGTTCGAGTAGGCGTGGACGATGTACCACTTGTGGTTCGGGTTGGACGGGGCCTTCACGATGGCCTCGGCGGCGATTTCGGTGGTCATGGCGTTATCCCGCGTTCGCGAGTTTGAGGAGCAGGGCGACGCCGCCGGCGAGCAGCCAGTCCGCCACGAAGAAGAACACGGCCGCGATCACGACCATGATCAGAACCATCACCGAGGTGATCCAGGTCTCCTTGCGGCTGGTCCATGTGATCTTGCGGGCTTCGGCGCGCACCTCACGGAAGAACTGCACCGGGTTGAACGGCTTCTTCGGCGCGGCGGCGGCCGCGGCGGACGCTTGTCCCGCGGGCGCGGCGACGACGGCGGCGGCCTTGGCGGCGCGCTGTTTCATCGCGGCGAGATTGCCCGTTTTCTTGGCCATCGGACGGGTTTGAAACTCTTTCAACAGGTCGGAGCGCGACCATCGCGCCCCGTATATAGGGTGGCAGGAGTGGAGGGATTCGAACCCCCGGCCCTCGGTTTTGGAGACCGATGCTCTACCAGCTGAGCTACACTCCTCCAGGAACGCCAAGAACGCCCGAGGGAATCCCCTGAGGCGCGCCCGGCAACCGGAAGCCGCGCGATGTAGCAGGACGCTCCTTTCGGGGCAAGCGGAGGCGGGCGGTTCCCGGCGCTGGTCCGCTGCTCAGCCAGGGGCCACCCCGGGCTGGACCGGCGATGGCCCTACTTGCAGGGCTGGCCGATCGCCCGACAGGTATAGACGTAGCTGAACCCCTTCTTGGTCGAGGTGCAGGGCTCGCTCCTGTTGACCGCCTTGAACCAGGACCAGTTGGAATTCAGTCCGCCATACATATTGGCCTGTTGCGACCAGTTGCTCCGGGCTGAAAGCCCGGCGGTATTGTAGCTCGACCCGGTCCCGACGCCGGAAATGATCCGCGGAGCGCCGTTGTTCAGCAGGAGACAGCTGCCGGGCTGGCTCTGGGCCTTGGCCGCCGGGCCGGCAAGCAGGCACGCGCCGGCGATGCCGGCGATCAGAACGGTCAGTTTCATTGACGAGATCCTGTTCAGGTCGAACAGTTCGCGGCTTGGCGTCCGGCGGACTTCGGACGGAGGCCTGCCGCTTGTGCCCTGCGGGATTCCAGCGCCCGGACGCTTCCGGACCACGAACCCACTGTGGATCATGGGCGGCGCATTGGCGGGACGAGTCAAGGGCGAGCCTTGACGCCGGTCCAGCATCCCTGACTCCTCCCCGAGACTTCCTCACGTTGACATCATGCTGCGCCGCATCACATGGAGGAGGCGGCGGCCCCGAGGGGTCTTCTGGGATACCCGATTGTGATGACGACGGCCGAAGCCCCGGCGGCGCCGGTGAAGGCGAGCCCCTTCTTCGAGGAGACCGTGCTGTGGGTGAAGCACTGGACCGATCGCCTGTTCAGCTTCGCCATCACCCGGCCGGACAGCTTCCGCTTCCGCTCGGGCGAGTTCGTGATGATCGGCCTGCCCGGCGAGGACGGCGGCAAGCCGGTGCTGCGCGCCTATTCGATCGCCAGCCCGGCCTGGTCGGAGACCCTCGAGTTCCTGTCGATCAAGGTGCAGGACGGCCCCCTCACCTCCCGCCTGCAGCACATCCAGCCCGGCGACACCGTGCTGATGGGCAAGAAGCCCACCGGCACCCTGGTGCTGGACGCTGTCAAGGGCGGCAAGCGACTGTTCCTGTTCGGCACCGGCACGGGCCTGGCGCCCTGGCTGTCGGTGGCCCGCGACCCGGACGCCTATTCCCGCTTCGAGCAGGTCTACGTCTGCCATGGCGTGCGCCAGGTGAACGAGCTGGCCTATCGCGACCTGTTCACCCGCGAGATCCACGACGATCCCCTGGTCGGCGAAGAGGCCAGGGCCCAGCTGACCTACTATCCGACCGTCACCCGTGAGCCGTTCGAGCACCAGGGCCGCTTCCCCGACCTGATCAACTCCGGCCAGTTCTTCCGCGACCTCGGCATCGCCGAAGACCGCTTCAATCCGGCGGAAGATCGGGTCATGCTGTGCGGCAGCATGGAGTTCATCAAGGACATGGCCGCCGTGATGGAAAGCCAGGGCCTGAAAGAGGGCTCGAACGCCGAGCCCGGCGACTACGTCCTCGAACGGGCCTTTGTCGGCTAACCCCATCCGCGGACCCCGCAACCTGAGCGTCGAGGACGCTCGGGCGAGGATACTCGCGCGCGCCGCGCCGCTGCCGGCCGAAGCCGTCGCCGTGGCCGACGCCGATGGCCGGGTGCTGGCCGAGACGATCACCGCCATCCGTGACCAGCCGCCCTTCGACGCCTCGGCGATGGACGGCTGGGCGGTCAAGCGCGCCGACGTCGGCCATGAGGTCACCCTGATCGTGGTCGGCGAGAGCGCGGCCGGGCGCGGCTACGAACCGGTCCTGCAGGCCGGCGAGGCCGTGCGCATCTTTACCGGCGCCCCGGTTCCGGCCGGCGCCGATCTGGTGGTCATCCAGGAAAACGCGACCCGCGACGGCGATCTCGTCCGCATGGGCCCGGCCGGCGAAGGCTCGGCCAACATCCGCGCGCGCGGCGGGGACTTCCGGGCCGGCGCGACACTGCTGGAGGCCGGCGTCCGTCTGGATCCCTGGCGGCTGTCGCTGGCCGCTGCGGCCGGCCGTGCCGAGGTGCGGGTCGCCGCCCGGCCGCGCGTCGCGGTGCTGGCCACCGGCGAGGAGCTGGCCGCACCGGGATCGGACGCCGGACCGTTCCAGATCTATGAGTCGGGTAGCGCCGGCCTGCTGCCGATGATCCGTCGCTGGGGCGGGACGGCCACCCGGCTGGCCCCGGCCGGCGACAATCTCGAGGCCATCGCCGCCGCCGTGCGCGACATCGAGGCCGACGTCATCGTGACGGTGGGCGGCGCTTCGGTCGGTGACTACGACCTGGTCAAGCCGGCCCTGGCGACCCTGGGCCTCGAACTGGACGTCGAAACCGTAAACGTCCGCCCCGGCAAGCCGACCTGGTTCGGCCGTCTCGGCGACGGACGACTGGTGCTGGGCCTGCCCGGCAACCCGGCCTCGGCCTTCGTCTGCGCCGAGCTGTTTCTCAAGCCGCTGGTGCTGGGCCTGCAGGGCCATGGCGAGCCCGTCCGCCAGGAAACGGTTCGACTTGCCGCCCCCCTGCCCGCCAACGGGCCACGCGAACACTGGATGCGGGCGCGGCTGGGCGCCGAGGGCGTGACGGCCTTTCCCGACCAGGACAGCTCGCTGGTGACCGTCTTCGCCGCCGCCGACGCCCTGCTGCGCCGGTTGCCGGGCGCGCCGGCGGCTGCGACGGGCGAGAGCGTGGACATCCTCAGGCTGGATCGGGCGTAGCGATCCCTCTCCCGGCGGAAGAGGGAGGGGTTACGGTGCGGGGCGGCCATCACCGAAAGCCCTCATCCGTCGGCTTCACCGACACCTTCTCCCGCCGGGAGAAGGGGGCATTCCCGGCTTAGGCCGATATTCACAATCCTGTGGTGGATTGCCGCACCATGACAGGCCAGACCATGACCGCTGACGCCCTGAAGCTGGATGGTTTCGTTCGCCATTATCGCGGCATGGCGCCGGTCCGCATGGGCATGGTCGCGGGTCTGATGGTCCTGTTGGCCACGGTGGCCTCGCCGCAGTTCACCGCAAGCTTCTCGATCCTCCACTTCTGCCTCTACGCCACCCTGTTCTGGGCCGTTGAAGTCGCGGTGCGGGAGAAGGACGCGAGCCTGGCGCTGCGCAAACTGACCGTGCGCACGGGCCTGATCATCTTCCTCATCTCCCTGCACGTCTGCTGGATGGCGCTGGTGATCCGCGCCGAGACCGTCAGCCCCGCCATCCGCATGGAGACCGGGTTGCTGATCATCGGCGTGCTGATGTTCACCGCGTTGCAGCTGCACATGAGCCGGCTCGGCTATCTGGCGGCGATCGCCCCCTCGATCGGCTCGATGGTCTGGATCGCCCTGGACCAGAAGGGCGCCGTGGCCGGCCCGCATTTCGCCACCGCGGTCATGGTCTTCGTCGGCGCGCTCGTCGCCGCCAGCTGGCGCCAGCAGTCCACTGATCGCACCCTCTGGCGCGCCCGGATGGAGCTTGAGGAGAAGAACGTCGCCCTGACCGCCCTGGTCGCCGAGGCGGAGGCCGCCCGCAACCAGGCCGAAGCCGCCAGCCGGGCCAAGTCCGACTTCCTGGCCATGACCAGCCACGAGATCCGCACGCCGCTGAACGCCGTGCTCGGCCTGACCGAGGCCCTGCACCGCTCGCGCCTGACCGTGGCGCAGAAGGAAATGGCGGCCGGAGTGCTCGACGCCGGAGCCCTGCTCAAGCGGCTGCTGGACGCGGTGCTCGACATCACCCGCATCGAGGCCGGCAAGATGACGCTGGAGGCCGCGCCCTTCGATCTGCGCCGCATGGCCACGACCGTCGTGCGGGTCTGGACGCCCAGGGCGAAGGAACGCGGCGTGACGCTGGTTCTGGACATAGACGGCCTGCCCACGCCCTGCGGCCTGCTGGCCGACGGCGCGAAGGTTGAACAGGCGCTGGTCAATCTGCTGTCAAACGCGGTGAAGTTCAGCCCGCGTGGCGGGACCGTCACCATCCGCCTGGCGGCCGAGACGGGCGCCGACGGGCTGGCGATCGCGGTGCAGGTGCTCGATCAGGGCGCCGGCGTGCCGGCCGAAGACCGTACGCGGATCTTCGAGACCTTTGAGCAGACCGCCGAGGGTCGCGCCATGGGCGGCGCCGGCCTGGGCCTGGCCATCTGCGCCGGCAACCTGGCCCTGATGGGCGGATCCATCGCCGTGGACGACGCCCCCGGCGGCGGGGCCGCCTTCCGCTTGAGCTTCAGCGCCCCGACGGTCGACGTGGATGTCGCCGCGCCCGCCGACGCTTCGGCCCCCCTGCTCGACCAGGGCCGGCCCCTGCGGGTGCTGGCCGCCGAGGACAACGCGGCCAACCGCCACGTCCTGCGCGTGTTGCTCGAGCCCCTGGCCGTGTCCCTGACCCTGGTCGAGAACGGCGCCGAGGCCGTCGCGGCCATGGCCGGCGGCGACTTCGACATCGTCCTGATGGACGCCAACATGCCGGTGATGGCCGGCCTGACCGCCTTGCGCGCCATTCGCGTCGCCGGCGGCCGGGGCGCGCTGACGCCGGTCTGGATGCTGACCGCCAACGTCTTCGAGGAGGATGTGGTCCGCTATCGCGCCGCCGGCGCCGACGGGGTGGTGCGCAAGCCCATTGACCTGGCCGAACTGTTCGCCGCCCTCACGGACGCGGCCGAACGGATCGAACCGGATGCGGCCGTGGCGGCCTGACGTTCAATGAAAGTCCCGGCTGCGCACCAGCCGTGAGCGGACTTCCTCGCCCGGGCGAGGCTCACGCCCCTCCTCCCGCATTCGCGACAGCTGGGGAGTCAGGTCGGTGAACCGCTCGGCGACGATGTGGATCACCTCGCCCTCCTTGCGGCCGTCGTGGTCCCGCTGGATGCGGCCGTGCACCACCAGGAAGGACGCGCTCATGGCCAGCCGGCGGTTGGCCTTGAAGACATCGGCCCAGACCACCGCGTTGGCCGGTCCGGTTTCGTCCTCCAGGGTGATGAACACCACGCCCTTGGCCGTGCCCGGCCGCTGGCGGATCAGCACCAGCCCGGCGACCGACACCCGGGCCCCGCTCTTCAGCTTCGGCAAGTCGCCCGCCCGGGTGCAGCCCATCCTGTCCAGCGACGGTCGGAAGAATCGGCAGGGGTGCGCCTTCAGCGACAGGCCGGCGGTGCGGTAGTCCTCCGCCACATGCTGCGGCAGGCTCATCACCGGCAGGTTCGCCACGGCCTCGAACAGCGGCAGCCCGGCCAGCATCGAGGCGCCGTCCTCCGCCGCCGCCTCGACCCCCTCGCCCTTGACCGCCCACAGCGCCGCCCGCCGGTCCATGCCCAGCGAGCGGAAGGCGTCGGCCTCGGCCAGCAGCTCCAGCGTCCGGCGGTTCAGCCGCGCGGTTCGGGCCAGATCGGCCAGGGTCCGGGCCCCGGCCTCCCGCGCCACGACCAGACGCAGGATGTCGTCCTGCCGGAGCCCCTTGACCTGCCGCAGGCCGAGGCGGACGGCCTTGAGGCGCTCGCCCGGCCGCGTGGCCTGCTCCAGGGTGCAGTCCCAGTCGCTGTGCAGGATGTCCGGCCCCCGGATCTCCACCCCATGGTCGCGAGCGTCCCGCACCAGCTGGGCCGGTTGGTAGAAACCCATCGGCTGGGAATTGAGGATCGCCGCGCAGAACACGTCCGGATACCAGCATTTGAGCCAGGACGAGGCGTAGACCAGCAGGGCGAAGCTGATGGCGTGGCTTTCGGGGAAGCCGTAGGAGCCGAAGCCCTTGATCTGTTCGAAACAGCGGGTGGCGAACTCCAGGTCGTAGCCGCGCCGGACCATGCCGCCGACGAACTTCTCCTCATGGTCCTCGAGGTTCCCCAGGTTCCTGAAGGTGGCCATCGCCCGGCGCAGCAGGTTGGCTTCCTCGTCGGTGAACCTGGCCGCCTCGATGGCCAGCCGCATGGCCTGTTCCTGGAACAGCGGCACGCCGAGGGTCTTCTTCAGGACGGTCTCGAGCTCGTCCGCCGGCCCGTGCTCCGGCGAGGGCGAGGGATAGCTGACCGGCTCGATGCCGCTGCGCCGCTTGAGATAGGGATGGACCATGCCGCCCTGGATCGGGCCCGGCCGGACGATCGCCACCTCGATGACCAGGTCGTAGAACCGGCGGGGCTTGAGCCTCGGCAGCATCGACATCTGCGCCCGGCTCTCCACCTGGAAGACGCCCACCGAGTCCGCCTTGCACAGCATGTCGTAGACTTCCGGGTCCTCCTGCGGGATGTCGGCGATGTCGGGGAT
>JACRBD010000221.1 GCA_016234625.1 Caulobacterales bacterium
GGTCTCGCCGAAGGCGTACGGGGCGTCGGCGCGCATGGCCTCGATCAGGTCTCGGGTCTGCAGGGCGCAGGCGTCGAAGGTCGCCGCCGCGATCTCCGCCAGGCCGCTGTCGCGGGTCAGGCCGAAGATCGCCCCCCGCGCGCCGGCGTCCCACCAGGGCGCGCCCAGGCCGGTGAAGGCCGGCACCACCACCACGCCGGTGTCGAGTTTGGCCGTCCGGGCCAGGGCCTCGGCCGCCGCTGGCCCGCCGGCCAGGCCCAGCTCCTCGCCGAGCCACTGGATCGCCGCCCCGGCGACGAAGATCGAGCCTTCCAGGGCGTAGGTCGTTTTGCCACCAACCTGCGCCGCCACCGTGGTCAGCAGGCGGGACCGGCTGAGCGCCTTCTTCTCCCCGGTGTTGAGCAGCATGAAACAGCCGGTGCCGTAGGTGGCCTTCATCTCCCCGGCGTGGACGCAGCCCTGGCCCATCAGCGCCGCCTGCTGGTCGCCGGCCACGCCCCGGATCGGCACCGGCTTGCCCAGCAGGGCCGCGTCCGTCTCGCCATAGTCCCCGGCGCAGTCGAGCACGGTCGGCAACAGCCCGGCGGGCACGTTCAGCAGCTCGAGCATCTCGGCCGACCAGCGCTGGGCGCCGATGTCGAACAGCAGGGTGCGCGAGGCGTTGGTGGCGTCCGTGGCGTGGACCCTGCCGCCGGTCATCTTCCAGATGCACCAGGCATCCATGGTGCCACAGAGCAGGCGGCCCTGTTCGGCAAGCGCCCGGGCGCCATCAACGTTGTCCAGCAGCCAGGCGATCTTGGTGCCGGAGAAATAGGGATCCAGCAGCAGGCCGGTGACCTCGGTAACCCGCTCCTCCGCCCCGGCCCTGGCCAGCCGCTCGCAGGTATCGGCCGTGCGCCGGTCCTGCCAGACGATGGCCGGATGGATCGGAACACCCGTCTCGCGGTCCCAGATGACCACCGTCTCGCGCTGGTTGGTCACGCCGATGGCGGCGATGTCGCTGACCGGGCGGCCGAGCTTCTCGACCGCCTCGCGCATCACCGCGACGCTGGCGTCCCAGATTTCCAGCGCGTCGTGCTCGACCCAGCCGTCCTGCGGATAGCTCTGACGCAGGGGCCGGCTGGCCACCGCCAGCGGCTCCCCCCTGACGTTGAACACGATCGCCCGTGTGCTGGTCGTTCCCTGGTCGAGCGCGAGAATTACCGGGTCGGCCATGCGATTCGACTCCCTTGCCGATCTTTGTCTCGTTTAAGCATGTTTTCACGGGGTGGGAGCAGGGTCATGCTTCACCCCGAGAGTCGGGGACGGGACAGCGCGTGACCTTCGCCACCGAAGCTGCCGATCTGTTGCTGCTGGCCAGGAGCCGGCATCCGGTGGACCGTGAACGTCTCTTGACGGCGATCATCGACCTCTGCGACCGCGCCGATATCGACGAAATGGCCCAGCCGCGGGTGCGCGACCTGGTCGGCTCGGTGTTCATGAGCCTGGTGGCCGAGGCGGAACGCGACATCCGTCGGCGGCTGGCCGAGAAGATCGCCCCCGCCCCGTGGGTCCCGGCCGCCCTGGTCAACGTTCTGTCCCTGGACGAGATCGAGATCGCCGGACCGCTGATCGCCGCCAGCCCGGTGCTGCAGGACCATGATCTGATCCGCCTGCTGGTCGAGAGCACGCTCGACCACCAGATCGCCGTCGCCCGCCGCGGTCGCCGTGGCGCGCCGGTGGTCGAGGCCATCCTGCGCCAGGAAGAGCCGGCGGTGTTGACCGCACTCGCCGGCAACGACAGCGCGGAGATTACCGACACGGCCATGGAGCGGCTGGTCGATCACTCACGCCGCATCGCCGCCATGCGCTCGCCCCTGGCCCGCCATCCGCGCCTGTCGTCGGACATGGCCGAGAGACTCTACCTGTGGGTCGGCCAGTCCTTGCGCTCGGCTCTGGTTGAACGGTTCCGGCTGGATCCGGCGGAGCTGGACTCGGCCCTGGCCCTGTCCATCCGCGAGGCCCACGCCGCCATCGAAGGCATGCCGCCGGCCCAGGCGAAGTCGGACGCCGAACGCGAGAGCCTGGAAGCCCGGCTGGTCGACAAGCTGAGCGACGCTGGCCAGCTCAAGCCCAGCTTCCTGCTGCGCTCCCTGCGGGAAGGGCGGCTGACCCTGTTCGTCACCGCCATTTCGCGCCTGGGCGGCTTCGAGACCGACCATATCCGCCGGGCCATCGACAGCGACCGGCCCGAACTGCTGGCCCTGGCCTGCGCCGCCATCGGCGTCGACCGCGGGGCCTTTCCGACAATTCTCGAGGCTGTGCGCGAGCTCAATCAGGGTCGCCCGGGCGGCGGGGCGGAGGCCGGCCGCCGCGCAACCGGCGCCTTTGGTCCGTTCGACGCCGATATCGCGGGCGTCGTCTTCCGCAAGGCCGTTTCCACCGTTTGACAAGCCCGGCCCCATAAGGCCTTGCTCCCCCGGCGATGTTCAACTCCAAGCCCTTCACCAGCCGCGTCACCTTCCTCGCCAGCGACCGGCCCGAGGCGCAGGAGGCGCGTGAGCGTCTGACCGCGCGCTACGGTGACGCCGGCGACAGCGCCCAGGTGATCGTCGCCCTTGGCGGCGACGGCTTCATGCTGGAGACGCTGCACGGCGCCCTGGCCGACGGGAAGCCGATCTACGGCATGAACCGCGGCTCGGTCGGCTTCCTGATGAACGAATACAGCGAGGACGGCCTGCTGGAGCGGATCAGCGCCGCCGAGCGGGCGGTGATCCATCCGCTGGCCATGGTGGCCATCGACTCGAAGCGTAAACAGCACCGCGCCCTGGCGATCAACGAGGTCTCCCTGCTGCGCCAGACCCGGCAAACCGCCAAGCTGCGCATTTCCATCGACGGCAAGGTGCGCATGCCGGAGCTGGTCTGCGACGGGGCGCTGGTCTCCACCCCCGCCGGCTCGACGGCCTACAACCTGTCGGCCCACGGTCCGATCATCCCCATCGACGCCCGGGTCATGGCCCTGACGCCCATCAGCGTGTTCCGCCCCCGCCGCTGGCGCGGAGCCCTGCTGGCCCATACGGCCCGCGTGACCTTCGAGGTGCTCGAAGCCGATAAACGGCCGGTCAGCGCCGTGGCCGACAACGTCGAGGTGCGCGACGTGGTCGAGGTCCATGTTTCGGAAGACCGGGCCGTCAGCCTGTCGATGCTGTTCGACGCTGGTCGAAGCCTCGAAGAACGCGTCCTTGCCGAGCAATTTTCAGGTTGATGCGACCTCAGGTCGCAGTTTTCGAAAACCGTTGTCTCATCCGTTGTTAACCCCGATGACCTAGCGTTGCTCAAGTGAGAACGCCAAGGGAGGCGATGCGTGAGCGACAATCCGACGGTCCAGGTGATCCAGGCCCCGAACACCCTGCGCCTCAAGGTAGGCGGACGGCTGGGCGGAATCGACCCCGCGGCGATCGCCAAGGCCGAGGCGGCGCTCAAAAGCCTCTCGGGCAATTTCGGCGAATGGCTGAACGACGAGCTGGTCAAGCTCGAGGCCGCCCGACAGCGCATCCGCGCCGAAGGCCTGACCACCGAGACGGCCGAGGGCCTCTATCTGCGCGCTCACGACCTCAAGGGCCTGGGCGCCACCTACGAATTCCCCATCGTCACCCGCATCGCCGGGTCGCTGTGCAAGCTGATCGATGACCCGGACACCCGTCTGGAGGCGCCGATGTTCCTCGTCGACGCCCATATCGACGGCATCAAGGCCTCGGTTCGCGGCGACATCCGCACCGAAGACCATCCCGTCGGCCGCAAGCTGGTCGAGGAGCTGGAAGGCCGGGTTTCGAAACTGACCCCGGCGGCCTAGGCAAAAACAGACTTCGGGATATGGGTGACGCGACAGGCGAGGTCCGCCTCGCCTGACAGCGCGATCCAGTGATCGCCGCCGTCGGCCAGTCCCGTGGTGAACACCACGTCGTCCAGATACATCTGCGATTTCAAAGGCTCGGTCAGGGCCGGCGCCGGCTCGAGCACCGCCGCCTGGTCCTCCAGCCGCAGGGTCTTCGTCGGATCCTTCGCGTCGAGCAGGGCCCAGAAGGTGCGGTAGGTCCCGACCGTCCCGCCCGCCTCAACCCCGGGATAGAGCACCAGCCAGCCGTCCGGCGTCAGCACCGGCTGGGCCCCGCCGCCGACCTTTTCGCTGGCCAGCGCGGCCTTGCGCGCCCGGATGCCGCCGGTCTCCACCGGCTTCCAGTGCAGGGCGTCGGGCGAGCGGGCCAGGTTGATCGACGGCCCGCCGCGCCAGGGACTGTCCGGCGGAAAGAGGAAATACAGGCTGCCCATGGGCCTGGTCAGGGCCCAGAAGTCGCCGTCGATCAGCCCCTCGAACAGCAGCATGTCCTTGTTCTGATGGTCCAGAACCATGCCCTGAAGGTCCCAGTCCATGGCGTTGGCCGAGGTGTAGAGGGCGGTCGAATGACGCTCTGCGCTCACGCTGCACACGGTCATGTACCAGGCCTCGCCGATGCGGCTGATGCGGGCGTCCTCGGCGCCGTATTCCTGCCAGGAGGCGCGCGGTCCGATGGCGCGGTCGTAGTGGACAGCGACCACCGCCAGCCCGTCCGGCGTCAGCTCCACGGGCAACAGCCAGGACAGCGAGGTCACGCCGATCTGCCGGTTGGCCTGTCCCGTCAGCGCGAAGACCCGCGGATCGCTGACGTCCATCCCGGCCAGCGGCCATTCGACGATCCCGTAGCCGAGTTCCGCTGTCCAACGGATGGCGCGGATGACGTGCCCAGTCATCGGCTGGCGCAGGGCCTCGGCGATCCGCACCATCAGCAGCAGGTTGCCGCCGGGCAGCACCGCCAGGCCCGGGTTGAACGCTCCCAGCACATAGGTCGAGCCAAACGGGAGCCCCTGCCGCAGGGGCGAACGGGAGAGGTCAACATCGTCGGGGGTAAAGACCAGGCGATCGACGGCGTAGGGCATCCGGTGTGAACGGATGCGCGCAAGCCCCGTTCCGCGTCAGGCCCGGATGTTGCTCAGCGGCTCGACCACCGGGCCGTAGCCGGCGTCGGGCGGAATTACCAGCACCCCGCCGGTCTCGCGGCGTTCGACCTTCGGCAGCACCGGCACCAGGGTGCGGGCATTGGCCCGGTCGATGGCGTCCTGGGCGCTGGAGGCTTCGGCCAGCAGCTGCAGGTTCATGCGGGTGGGGAAGATGATCGTCCGCTCGCCGGCCTTTTCCATCTCCAGCGCCCGGCCCGGCGCGATCCATTCGGCGTCGACGGTCTCGTAGCCGTCGCAGACCGCCAGCTGCTCGCCCGTCGCCCGCACCAGGTAGAACCAGGTGTCGAACCGCTTGGGCATCATGTCCGGGGTGATCCAGCGGGCGAAGGTGGTCAGGGCCGGCAGGTCCAGCTTCACCTCCAGCTCGCGGACCAGGTCGAGGAACGGACGCTCGTCCTTCGACACCAACTCGCGGGCCGCGCCGGCCCGATCGTCGCCGGTGAAGGGCCGGCCGGCCGCGTCGTTGGCGATGATGATGGCGGCCTCTTCATAGGCCTCGCGGATGGCGGCGATGCGCAGCGGCCGCTTCTCGGCCGGGGTCGCGTCCCAGCCGGTGACGTAGTCGGCCCAGGCTTCGTCGTGGTCGCCGGCATGGGTCTTGCCGCCCGGGAAGACCAGGGCGCCGGAGGCGAAGTCGATCTGGTGGTGCCGCTTGACCATCAGGACCTCGAAGGTCGGGTCATCGCGGACGAGCAGGATGGTGGCGGCGGGGCGGATGGCGACGGGCTCGGTCATGAGACCAAGGATCGCGCCTCAAAGACCCGTTCGGCAAGCCTCACGCCACGTCAACGGCCTGGCGAGTCTCGCGGGAGATGCGGTCCATCTTGTCGATCAGATAGTCCACATCGTCACGGGCGACGGTCTGCGGCTGGGTCAGGAACCGCTGCAGCATCCGCTCCTGGAAGCGCTCCCGGTCGCGCAGACCGCCGTCGAACTCCATCGAGTGCCAGGTGTCGACCCCGGCCCGGAACGCGGCGAACAGCCGCGCCGGCAAGCCGGCCCGGTCGTAGATGGCCCGCAGGCCCAGGGGCCCCGCGTCATGGATCATCAGCCAGGTGCGGTGGTGCGGCACGCCGGCCAGCTCGGCCAGGGCGCATTCGAAGAACGTCATGTGCCCGTGAGCCAGCCCGCGCAGCAGCAGCGAGGCCGACAGCCGCTGGACCTTGTTCAGATGGGCGGCGAAGGCCTTGGGATCGGCGGCCCGGCCGGCCTGGTCGACCAGGTCGACGGTGGCGCGCTCCTTGGCCCCCATGGCGATGGTCAGGGCGGTCTCGGGGCTCAGGGCGTGGCTGTTCAGCAGATGATCGCGGACCTGGTCGCCGACCATATTGATCAGGCGCTCGGTCACCGACAACGGCAGGGCGTTGCGGTAGGCCACCGCCGCCAGCACCTGTTCGGACTTCTCGAACCGGTCCAGCGCCCGCTGCAGGATGTTCTCGGAGAAGGCGGCGTTGTCGTTGGCGAGGGTCGTTTCGACGGCCTCCTCGCTGCCGTACTCGACCATCGCGCCGGCGACCTTTTCCGACAGTTCCGGGCGCTTGGCGATGGCCAGCTGCCGCACCGGGCCGCCCAGACGGATGATCTCCGAAAGATCGTCGTCGCTGAACACCGGCGAGAAGTTCAGCATCGGCAGGGAGATGGACTCCACGTCCCGCGCCAGCTTCACCGCGACGTCATGCGGCACCAGGTTGGAGGCTTTCAGCGTCACCGCCAGGGCCCGGCGGACCAGTTCGGCGGCGTCGGCGGCCATCACCCGCAGGATGTCGGCGGCGGCGGCGCGGTCCTCGGCGGTCAGTTCCTCGCGATCGAGGGTGCGGCACAGCTTGTGCGCGGCCACCGCCCGCTCATCAGGCGTCGCGCCCTTGAGAAGGGTGCGCAGGTCCACATCCGTCAACGCCGCTCTTGTCGTGCCCATATCGATCCCCGCCCGGCTTCGCCGATGCCCGGGTGATCATGGATTGTTAGGCTTAACGATGGGTGACCGGGGCATTAACTCTCCTCCTTCACCGCCCGCAAACGTCCGGCCTCTATCCTCCGCGCGAGATCGAGGGGGCATCCATGATCGCACTGTTCGAGCCAGACCGCGCCCCGCGCGGGGGAGAGTCCATCACCCTGCAGGCGCTGGAGGCGCAGAGGGGCCTGCTGCCGTACGCCCTGGCCCTGTTCGGGGTCAGCCTGCCGATCTACGTCTGGGCCGGCAGCTTCGCACCCAACAGCGTCTGGATGGCCGCCAGCTTCGCGGTCTTCGCCATCAACTGGGGCGCCTTCTATGCCGTGGTGAACTGGTTGCGCGGCGACGAGGCCCAGAACGTCACGCGCCGCGCCCGGGTGCAGGTCCTCAGCGGCCTGCTCTGGTCCGGGGCCTGCGCCCAGATCGCCGCCTTCGCCGAAGGCGCGGGACCGGCCCGCGAGGCCCTGCTGATGGTCTCCGTCGGCGGGGCGGTGGCCTGCTTCTTCTTCACCTCTCCCTGGCTGGCCGGATTGTTGATCGTCGGACCGGCCGCCGCCGCCGCGCCGCTGTTCGGGCTGCTGCGCCATCCCGAAAGCCAGGCCGAGGGCCTGCTGGCCTGGGGCGCCCTGGCCCTGACCATGGCCCTGTGCCTGATCCTCAACCGCCTGCTGCGCGGTCAGTTCGCCCTGGCCGCCGAGCGCGAGGCCCTGATCGGCGAGCGGGCGATCTCGCTGGACAAGGCCGAACGGCTGGCCCGGTCCAAGTCCGACATCGTCGCGACCCTCAGCCACGAGATCCGCAATGGCCTGACCGGGGTGACCCATGTGCTGGCCGCGGCCGTCGGCCAGGGCGGCCGCGCCGCGCCGTCCCGAGATCAGCTGTGCGCCGCCCTCGACGCGGCCCAGGACCTGGTGGCGGTGCTCAACGCCACGCTGGATTCCGAGACCGCCGAGGCCGGTCGCCTGAACCTCGAGCGCGAGCCGTTCGATCCGGTGCGGCTGACACGCGACCTGGTGCTGCTGAACCGTCCGCACGCCGCCGCCAAGGGGGTCGAACTGGTCCTGCATGTGGAGCCGGCCGTCGAACAGGCCCACGCCGGGGCGGTGGTCGGCGACCTGACCCGCGCCCGCCAGGTGCTGTCCACCCTGATCGGCAACGCGGTGAAATACACCGTCCGCGGCCGCATCGAGGCGCGCATTGAACAGCGCGACGGGGTCATCGCCATCGCCATCGCCGACACCGGTCCCGGCCTGACGCCCGAGGAGCTGGAACAGGCCTACGAGCCCTTCCGCCGCGTCGAGCGCACCGGCGCCGGCATTCCCGGCGCGGGCCTGGGCCTGTCGCTGGCCCGCCAGCTGGCCGGACTGATGGGCGGCTCGCTGCTGGGCCAGAGCGCGCTGGGGGTCGGCAGCTGCTTCACCCTCGAGCTGCCCTGGAGCGAGACCGCCGTCGCCCATGGCGAGGACGGCGAGGCCTTCAGCGCCCCCGCCGCCCCCTCTCCGCCCGGCCGGCCCCTGCGGGTGCTGGTGGCCGAGGACGACGCCCTCAACGCCGCCATGCTGCGGGCCATCCTCGAACAGCTCGGTCACCAGGTGGTCGGGGCCAACAACGGCCGCCGGGCGCTGGAGCTGGCGCAGCTGGCCGACTTCGACCTGTTGATGCTCGATGGCCGCATGCCGCAGATGGACGGTCCGGCCACCGCCGCCGCCATCCGCGCCCTGCCGACGGCCATTGCGACGGCCCCGATCATCGCGGTCATCGGCGGCGACGCCGAAGAGGCCCGCGAATGCCTCGACGCCGGCTGCGACACGGTCCTGCGCAAGCCGGTCACCGTGGCGGGCGTGGCGCGGGCCGTGGCGGACGCGGCGGCGCGGGTGCGGCGGGAGGCTGTCGCGGCGAGAGCGGTGGCGTAGACCTTCTCACCTGGAACCGCCGTCATCCTGGGCCCTGTGCCCAGGCCCTCTCTGGCTGCTCCACGTTCGTGCGTCCTTCGACACGCGCTCTTCGAGCGCTGCTCAGGATGACGAATACCAATGCACGTCATCCTGAGCAGCAGCCGAAGGCTGCGTGTCGAAGGACGCACCTGCGACTGAGCGAGGGGTCCTCGCCACACGGGCGAGGATGACGAGGTTTGTAGGTCCCCCTGCCCCGGCGTCACCCCTTCCCCGGCCTCGCCCCGCCCTTCATGATGCCCGCAACAAGAGATCGAGCGGAGGACGGGGTGTGCTGGAAGGCCTGAGAGTCGTTGAACTGGCGAGCTACATCGCCGCGCCGGGCGCCGCCGGGATCATGGCTGACTGGGGCGCGGAGGTGATCAAGATCGAGGCGCCGGCGGGCGATCCGATGCGCAACTTCTTCGACGGCCTGTCCGGTCCCGAGCACGGCAACCCAGTGTTCGAGCTGGATAACCGCGGCAAGCGCGGCGTGGTGCTGGACATCTCCAAACCGGAGGGCCGTGAGGCGGCGATCAAGCTGGCGAAGACCGCCGACATCTTCCTGACCAACGTGCGGCCGGGTTCGTTGAAACGGGCCGGACTGGACTTCGACTCCCTGCATGCCGAGCACCCGAGCCTGATCTACTGCAGCCTTACCGGCTATGGCCTGCAAGGCGTCGATGCGGACAGGGCGGGGATGGACGTGGCGGCCTTCTGGTCGCGGGCGGGCGTGGGCTCGATCACCGCCCCCAAGGGGGTCGACCCCTTTCCGATCCGCACGGCGATGGGCGACCACATCACCTCGCTGAGCACCGTGGCTGCCATCCTGGCGGCAGTGCATGAGCGGCATGCCACCGGCAAGGGCCGGCTGGTGGAGACCTCGCTGCTGCGCACGGGCGTCTATTCGATCGGCTCGGACATGGCCATCCAGCTGCGCTTCGGCAAACTGGCCTCGACCCGGCCCAGGACCCAGGCGGTGCAGCCGCTGGCCAACTTCTTCAAGACCGCCGACGGCCGCTGGATCTGCCTGCTGGTGCGCACTGGCGGCAAGGACTGGCCGCAGATCGCCGCCGCCGTGGGCCGTCCGGACCTGGTGCGGGACCCGCGGTTCGCCACCAGCCGCGACCGCCGCCACAATGCCCCGGCGCTGGTCGAGATTCTCGACCAGGCCTTCGGGGCCTTCGCCTACGCGGACATCGCCGCCAGATTGGACGAATACGACATCACCTGGGCGCCCTATCAGACGCCGGGCGAACTCTCGCTCGATCCGCAGGCCGACGCCGCCGGCTGTTTCGTCCAGACGCCGGATGGCCAGGGCGGCAGCTTTCGCGCCCCGGCCTCCCCGGCCCGCTTTCCGGGCTACGACGACACGCCGAAGTCAGGGCCGCCCTCGCTGGGGCAACACACCGACGAGGTGCTGGCGGAGCTGGGCTATTCGGAGAGCGAGATCGCCGCGCTGCGTGACAGCAAGGCCGTGGCCTAACGGTCCTTGGCGTCCGAAAGCACCCGCAGCATCTCGGCGGTCAGCAGGGATGAACCGAGGCCGCGGCGACCCTCGCCGCCAGGGCCGGCGCCGTCCACGCCCTGCGATCCGCGCAGGATGAATTCGACCAGCGCGTCCTGCTGCCGCGAGGCCTGGTCCGACCGGCGCGCGCCGGCATACTGGATGAAGCCCTGGTCGGGCCGAACGGTCGGGACCGCCGATCCGTCACCGGCCGTTCGGGTCAGGTTGTTG
This sequence comes from Caulobacterales bacterium, assembly GCA_016234625.1. GTDB lineage: Bacteria > Pseudomonadota > Alphaproteobacteria > Caulobacterales > Caulobacteraceae > Caulobacter. The sequence goes on from JACRBD010000221.1 coordinate 10,655, forward strand.
TAGACCTCGGCCACGGTCAGGGACCGGCCGTCGCGATAGAAGATCGACCGGTTGGCCCCCGCGGCGTCCGGGAACAGGGCCGCGGCGCTGGCGCCGGGGTTGGCGCGGGTGGCCTGGATCAGCTTCGCCGAGCCTTGCGGTCCAAGGAAGTGGGCGGCGTAGAGCTCGCCCGCCGTCGGGGCGCGGCCGATCCGGCCCGCCAGATAGGCGGCGTTGTCGGAGGTCATCTCTCCGACCATCAGCGAGGCGGCATGCGGGTCGAATCGCAGGTTCATCACCGCCCTGCGCGCCTCGTCGCCGCCAACGCGGTAGCGGCCGTCCGAGCCCCTGGTGATCAGGTCGGCGTAGCGGGCGTAGCCATACTTGGCGCCGTGCGTCTTGAGCGTCGCCAGCCAGGTCTGTTCGGTGAACTGGAACAGGCCGGCCGCCGAGGAGGTCTGGGCCTTGGCCGCGGGATTGTAGCCGCTCTCGCGGCTGGCCGTGCGCATCAGGAACGAGAAATCCACGCCCGTCGCCTGCGACGCGCGCTGGATAGCCGCTTCAACGACACCACGGATTCCCTGTACCGCCATGATGGGAGTCCTGACCGCACATGGTTAACCGTCGATTAACCATGATTGACCAGCGGGCGGGCCGAACAAACGGACGTTTGTCGAAAGTGTTTTGCAATCACAGATTTTCATTGCCGGTTCATCGGATCGGGTTGACGCTGCGTCAACCACAACGA
>JACRBD010000215.1 GCA_016234625.1 Caulobacterales bacterium
GCCGGGGGGCACCATCCTCTGCCACTTGGGCATGACCGGGTCGTGGCGGCTGGCGCCGGCGGGCGACGAGCGCAGCCACGACCACTGCCTGGTCCACCTCGCCGATGGCCGCCGGCTGGCCTACCGCGACCCGCGGCGCTTCGGACTGCTGGACTGGATCCCCGCCGGGGCCGCCCATCCCGCCCTGGCCGGGCTGGGGCCGGAGCCGCTGGATGAGGCGGTGTTCACCGCCGGCTACTTGGCCGCCACCTGCCGCGGGCGGCGCTCGGCAATCAAGGCCCTGATCATGGACCAGGCCCAGGTGGTGGGGGTGGGCAACATCTACGCCCAGGAGGCCTTGTTCCGCGCCGGCATCCGTCCGGGGCGCGCCGCCGGGCGGGTGCCGCGCGCCCGCCTGGAGGCGCTGGTGGCCGAGATCCGCGCCGTGCTGACCGCGGCCATCGCCGCCGGTGGCAGCACCATCAGCGACTTCCGCCAGGCCGGCGGCGAGCACGGCTGGTTCCAGCAGCAGCACCAGGTCTATGGCCGCGGCGGCCAGCCCTGCGCGGCATGCGGCTCCCGTCTCAAGTCCGGGCTCATCGCGGGCCGTGGCACGACCTGGTGCACACGTTGCCAACGATGATGTGACAATGGCTTAGATGTTATATGAAAAATTCTTGAAAACTTTTCACAATTTACCATAACGCGGCGTCGGAGACCCGCATGAGCAAGCCCGCCCCCGCCGCCCGTGTGCGCATCGTCGGCGACGCCCTTCCCAACCTCCCGTGGGAGGCCAAGCCGGCCGGCAACCCGGATCTGGTGTGGCGGTTCTCCGGCAATCCGGTGATCGGCCGCCGCCCGCTGCCCGAAGTCACCGGCATCTACAACAGCGCGGTGGTGCCCTGGCAGGGCGGCTTCATCGGGGTGTTCCGCACCGAGTACGTCACCCGCATGCCCCACCTGCACCTGGGCCGGTCGCCCGATGGCATCCACTGGACCATCGAGCCCAAGCCCCTGGCCCTGGGCGGCGGCGACGGGGTGGCGGCCTTCGAATATGGCTACGACCCGCGCGTGGTGAAGCTGGGCGAGTGGTACTACGTGCTGTGGTGCAATGGCTACCACGGCCCGACCATCGGCATGGCGCGGACCAGGGACTTCGCCGTCTTCGAGCAGCTCGAGAACGCCTTCCTGCCCTACAACCGCAACGGCGTGCTGTTCCCCCGCCAGGTCGGCGGCATGTACCTCATGCTGTCGCGGCCCTCCGACACCGGCCACACCCCGTTCGGCGACATCTTCATCAGCCAGAGCCCCGACCTCGAGTTCTGGGGCCGCCACCGCCATGTGATGTCCAAGGGCGGCAACTGGTGGCAGGGGGTCAAAATCGGCGCCGGTCCGGCACCGATCGAGACCGCCGACGGCTGGCTGATGTTCTACCACGGGGTGTGCTCGACCTGCAACGGCTTCGCCTACCACATGGGCGTGGCGATCCTCGACCTCGAACGGCCGTGGGTGGTGAAGCACCGCTGCGACCGCGCCATTCTGCTGCCCGAGGCCCCGTACGAGACCACCGGCCTGGTGCCCAACGTGGTGTTCCCGGTCGCGGCGCTGTGCGACGCCCCCAGCGGGCGGGTGGCGATCTATTACGGCGCCGCCGACACCTTCTGCGCCCTGGCCTTCTGCCAGGTCGACGAGGTGATGGCCTATGCGCGCGCCCACGACGACATCCGCGCCTGAGCCAGCGAGCGCCCCATGTCCAGCAAGCCCCAGCCCGCCCACGCCGCCCAGCCTTTCGGCCACTTCAGCCCGGACGGGCGCGAGTTCGTCATCACCGATCCGCTCGCTCCACCGCGGGCGCAGATCAACTTCCTGTGGAACGACACCCTCATCTCCGGGCTCAACCAGTTCGGCAGCGGCGACGGGGTGTTCAACAACCAGACCCTGATGTACAACCACGAGCAGGGCCGGGTGCGGCTGATCCGCGATGGCCGGCGCTACTGCTATGTGCGCGACTGCGCCAGCGGCGAGTTGTGGAACACCGGCCTGTTTCCCATCAACACGCCCGGGGCGCAGCTCACCACCCGGGTCGGCCTGGGCTACTCGGTGTTCACCCTCGAGCACGCCGGGATCACGGTCGAGAGCCGGGTCATGCTCGCGCCTGACGAACCGGTCGAGATCTGGGAGTACCGCCTGGCGAACCGCAGCGGGCGCGCGCGCAGCCTGTGGCTGGCGCCCTATGTCGAGTGGCTGCTGGGCGGCTACGCCACCTTCAGCAGCCCGTATTCCTACCTGCGCTCGACC
>JACRBD010000222.1 GCA_016234625.1 Caulobacterales bacterium
AGCCGGGCAGGGCCTCACGCAGGGCGTCGAGGGACAGGGCGGTCTCCGTGCTGAAATGAGGGGCCGGGAGCCCCGCGCCATCCGGAGGGACTTCACGGCGCGGAGCTCCCGACGACGCGGCCCTGGGGGGCGGGGGCCGCGTGTGGGTGTGCTGGTCGGTGCGTCCTTCGACACGGCCCTTCGGGCCTGCTCAGGATGACGGGCATTTGTATTTCGTCATGCTGAGCAGCGCTCGAAGAGCGCGTGTCGAAGCACGCAATCAGGCGGCCAGGTCGAGGGTGTCGCCGCCGACCGAGCGGTTGCAGGGGCAGAGCTCGTCGGTCTGCAGGGCGTCGAGCACCCGCAGGGTATCGGCCGGGGCGCGGCCGACGTTCAGGTTGGTGACATAGACGTGCTGCACGACGCCGTGCGGATCGACCACAAAGGTGGCCCGCTGGGCGACGCCCTCGTCCTCGTCGAGCACGCCCAGGGCGCGGGCGAACTTGCCGCTGTTGTCGGCGAAACTCCAGATCGGCAGGTTGTGCAGATCGGGATGCTCGCGGCGCCAGCCGAGCTTGCTGTGCTCGTTGTCGGTCGAGCCGCCCAGCACGACCGTGTCACGGTCGGCGAAGTCCTTGTTCAGGCGGGCGAACTCGGCGATCTCGGTCGGGCAGACGAAGGTGAAGTCCTTCGGGTAGAAGAAGATCACCTTCCACTTCCCGTCGAAGCTGTCGTTGGTGAGGGTTTCGAACGCGCTCTCGCCGTTCTCCTCATGCCGCATGAAGCCGGGCTTCACGCCGACGATCTTGAAGTCCGGAAGCTTTTGTCCAACGCCGAGCATACTTGGGTCTCCTTGAGTGATTGAGGCGCCGGACGCCGCGGGGAGGCGGGAGGCCGTCCGGCTGTGGAGACAGAGGTAAGCGACGAGCCCCTACAAATCCAATCGATTGTTCTTTCCAGTTCGATTGGGCGGTTCTATGAGAGGTCATGCTCCCGACGCTCCGCCAGCTGCAGTATCTCAAGCTCCTCTCCGACCACGGCTCGTTCAGCCGGGCGGCGGAGGCGGCCCATGTCACCCAGCCGACCCTGTCGGCCGGCATCGCCGAGCTGGAGAAGATCCTCGGCGCCCCGGTGGTCGACCGCGCCCGCTCGGGCGTGATCCTCACCGCCGCCGGCGAGGAGGCCGTGCGCCGCGCCCGGGCGATCCTCGAACAGACCGATGATCTGGTCCAGGCGGCCCAGGGCGCCGGCCAGCCGCTGACCGGCCGGTTCCGGCTCGGGGTCATCCCGACGGTGGCGCCCTTCCTTCTGCCGCGCGCCCTGCCGGTGCTGCGTCAGCAGTTCCCCAAGTTGCGGCTGTTCCTGCGCGAGGACCTGACCCACCGGCTGATCGCCTCGCTCAAGGCCGGCGCCCTGGACGCGGCCCTGATCGCCCTGCCCTACGACATGACCGGCCTGGCCTGGGCGCATGTTGAGGACGACGAGCTGCTGGCCGCCGCCCCGGACGGCCACCCCATCCTCAAGCAGAACCGCGTCAATCCGGAGGACCTGTCGCCCCGCGACCTGATTCTGCTCGAGGACGGCCACTGCCTGCGCGACCACGCCCTGGCCGCCTGCGGGCTGGAGCCGCCGAAATCGACCGATGAAGAGACCTTCGCGGCCACCAGCCTGCCCACGTTGGTGCAGATGGTCGGCTCGGGCCTGGGCGTCTCCTTCCTGCCGGCCATGGCGGTCAACGCCGGCCTGACCGAACACGTCGGCGTCACCACCCGCCCTCTCCAGGCCGACCACCCCAGCCGAGAGATCGTCGTCGCCTGGCGGTCGGGATCGAGCCGGGCGAATGAGGGGCGGATGTTGGCGGAGACGTTGCGAGGGGTGTGAGGGTGACGCTTGACAAAGTTAGTGAGTCATAACTTACTAATGACATGGCCCGCCCCAGAAGCATCAGCGACGAGGACCTGCTGGCGATCGCCCGCGAGGTGTTCATCCGCGATGGCGCGGGCGGATCCACCCGCCTGATCGCCGAGCGGGCCGGGCTTTCCGAAGCCGGGCTGTTCAAGCGCTTCAGCCGCAAGGCTGACCTGTTTCTGGCCGCGATGACGCCGTCGCCGGTGGACGCCGCCGCGATCATCGCCCTGGCCGCGGGCGCCGCCGATCCCCGCGCCGGGTTGCTGGCGATCACCGAGGGTGCGTTGGCCTATTTCCGCCAGGTCCTGCCGATGATCCTGCCGTTGATCAGCAATCCACTGGTGGGACTGGATGGTGTCCGCGCCGCATTCGGGGACAACCCCGCGGAGCAGCTGACCACAGCCACGGCCGGGTATCTGGCCGACCAGACTCGGGCCGGCGCGGTCTGTTGCGCCGACCCGTGGGCCGCTGCCGCCCTGCTGATCATGGGCGCCCACACCATCGCCCAGTTCGAGGCCATGGGCCTGCACGACCACGCCATCGGCTCCGGCGACGTGGCCGCGGTGGTCGATGCCCTCTGGTTCGGCCTTCGCCCTCCCGACAAACCCTGAAAAAGGACTTCCGCCGTGACCGACACACCGCCCGCCAAACGGCGCATCTTCACCCGCCCGGTCATCGTCGGCCTCGTGTCGCTGGCGCTCGGCGTGGGCGTGCTCATCTTCATGCCAAAGCAGTGGCTGGCCTGGAGCCTGCTGCTCCTGTTCGCGGTCAAGCACCTGGCGCTGCTGGCGGCGGTCGGCGGCCCGGCCTACGCGCTGTTCGACCGGCTGCATGGAACGCGCCGGGAGACGCCCGGCGGCGACAAGTTGCCCTGAAGGTTGTCGGAGGACAGCCTATCCAGTCCCAAGGGACAGGAAAGGCAGTCCCCCTCATCCGCAATTCGATATATCTAACTTGACACCGCTCCAATCCGATATATCTAACAGTCCGATATATCTAGAAAGGATCAGATATGCATCGCCACTTTGGCTTCAATCACGACAACCACCACCGCTTCGGCCGTCACGGCTTCGGCGGGCACATGCGCCACCACATGCGCGGGCG
>JACRBD010000223.1 GCA_016234625.1 Caulobacterales bacterium
AACACCCTCAAGCTCAAGGGCTGCGTCGTCGCCCCCCTGTGCCAGACCCAGGTCTGGAAGCGGGCGGGATAGGCGGCCGCACGGCGTTGGCTTCCTTCGCCTCCACCATCCCCAGCAGCCGTTCCATGCCCTGGTCCCTCACCCCTTCCTCGCGCAGGTGCATCACCAGATCGCGCAGGTAGTCGATATTGCGGCCGGACAGGCCCGTGGCGCCGTCGATCAGCTCGGCCTGGCGCTCCAGGGTCAGGGCCCCGGCCCATTGGGGGTGCTTCGGGTCGGACAGGAAGACCAGCGACGAGGCCGCACCCTCGCCGTCGATTTTCACGTCCCGCCAGGCCTCGACATAGGTCTCCGTCGGCTGCTCGCGGTCGCGCAGATAGGCGTAGACCTCCGGCCAGTCCGACGCCGCCACCCGGTAGGCCGCGCCCCGCGTCGAGCCGCCGGGGGCCAGGCCCAGCACCAGCCCCGGCCTCTCATAGGTGCCGCGGTGATGCACTGAATATATGCAGAACGCCCTTCGCCAGCCGTGGAGGGTTGCACGGCGGCGGTCTATGAACGGGAACCCGGGCCGCCACATGAGCGATCCGTATCCGAACACCCAGCGGTCCTGAGCCGCGCCGTCCATCCGCACCCCTTGCAAAGCATCCGCCGATGACCCTGCCCGATCGATCGACCGCCCGAAAGCCCCGCCGGCTGGGACTTGTTCTGCCATGGCTTGCGCTTCTTCTGCTGGCGGTCGGCTGGAGCATCGCCTGGGTCAGGCTGCGGACCGAGGCGGTCACGCGAATGGACGCCGCCGCCGAGCAGCTGCGCGCCCAGGGCTATCCTGTGGAATGGAAGACCCGCACGGTCACCGGCTATCCGTTCCGGCTCGACATCACCCTGACCGACGCCCGCATCGGCGAACCCTCCGGCTGGGCCATGGCGCTGCCGACGCTCAAGAGCGAGGCGTGGATCTACCGCCTCGACCACTGGATGCTGGTGGCGCCCGACGGCGTGACCCTGACCCGGCCTGACGGCGGACCGGTGGCGGTGCGAGCCCGGGCCCTGCGCGCCAGCCTGGCCGGCCTGGGCAGCCGGCCGCCGCGCCTTTCTATCGAGGGCGCCGACGTGGATTTCGACACCCCGCCCGGCGCCAAGCCGTATCTGATCCGGTCCGCCGAGCGGCTGGAGCTACACCTGCGGCCGGGGCCGGACGACCAGGGCGGGGTGCTGTTCAAGGTCGAGGGGGCGAAGCTGCGGCTGCAGGGCCTGCCGGCGCGGGTGGCCCAGGACCGGCCGGTCTCCATGCAATGGGAGCTGGTGCTGTCGAAGATGAGCGGCTTCAGCGGCCGAAGCTGGCCCTCGGCGGTGCGTAACTGGCGGGACGCGGGCGGGGTGATCACCGTGCGCGGGGCCGAGCTGCGCGGCGGCGACGCCCTGCTGACCGGAACCGGCGGCCCGCTGCGCGTGGGGTCCGACGGCCGGTTGGAGGGCCAGATCAACGCCACGCTGAAGGAATCCGGCGGCCGGGGTCAGGGCTTCGGCGGACCGGTCGATCTGGAGGACGGCCGGGCCAGGCTCGGCCCGCTCGACCTGGGTCCGGCGCCGCGCGTCTACTGAGCAGATCGCGGCAATTTTCTTCCAATGCGCGTCGGGTATTGCCCCAATCGCCGCGATGCCATAGGTCCGCAAGCTCGCTTCGGGGAAGATTTATGGGCGACGACGCCGCCACACCGCCGCTTTCGCTGGACGCTGTCCGGGCTCGCATCGACGCCGTCGACGCCGAGCTGCTGGCGCTGATCGGCGAGCGCGCGGCCCTGGCCAAGGCGGTGGCGGCGGCCAAGACGGCGGCCGGCGACGGCGGCAGGTTCGGCCTGCGTCCCGCCCGCGAAGCCCAGATCATGCGCAAGCTGCTGGCGGCCCGCGACCCGGCCGCCAGCGCCGCCCTGGTGGTGCGCATCTGGCGCGAGATCATCGGCGACAGCCTGAGCCAGCAGGGCCCGTTCCATCTGTCGGTGTGGGGCGGCAAGCTGGAAAGCCGCGCCGTCGAGCTGGCCCGGCTGCGCTTCGGCGTGGCCCCGGAACTGGTCGCCGCCGGCAAGCCTGAGGACGCCATCGCCGCCGCCAGGACGCCTGGCGGCGTGGGCGTGCTGGCCATCACCCCGGACTCCAGCTGGTGGGGCCGGCTGCTGGCCGAGCCGACCCTGAAGGTGTTCGCCACCCTGCCCTGCCTGGCCGCCTGGGGCCCGACCTCCGCCCTGGCCATCGCCCAGGTCGAGGTGGCCCCTACCGGCGCCGACCAGACCCTGTGGGTCACCGACGCCCCCGACATCGGCAAGACCATCGAGGCGCTCAGCCACGACGGCGTCGCCGGCGGGCCGCTGGCCCAGCATGGCGGCCTGACCCTCTATGCGCTGGCGGGCTATTATCAGCACGATGACGCCAGGCTGACCCGCGCGCCGGGGCGGCTGCATGGCGTCATCGGCGCGGCTCCCGAACCCTTCGACCTTTAGGCCTCTTCGTGTAAGAGGCCCGTTCAAATCGGACCTCTTACATGACCGCGATGCCGACAGACCGTTTCAAAGCCGACCGCCCCATGCCCAAGCCGGGCATTCTCGACATCGTGGCCTACAAGCCCGGCAAGGCCACGGCCGAGGGCATCGCCCACCCGATCAAGCTGTCGGCCAACGAGAACATTCTCGGCGCCTCGCCAAAGGCCCAGGCGGCCTATGCCGAGGCCGCCGGCAAGCTGAACCTGTACCCCGATCCCCGCACCACCCTCCTGCGCCAGGGCATCGCGGCCAAGTACGGCCTGGAGCCCGAGCGCCTGCTGTTCGGTTGCGGCTCGGACGAGGTGTTCCAGCTGCTCTGCCAGACCTATCTCGAGCCGGGCGACAACATGGTCCAGCCCGAGCACGGCTTCGCGGCCTGGGCAATCGGCGCCCGCGCCTGCGGCGCGGAGATCCGCAACGCCCCGGAGAAAGACCTGCACGTCGACGTCGACGCCCTGCTGGCCCAGGTCGATGAGCGCACCCGACTGGTGTTCATCGCCAACCCGGCCAACCCGACCGGCACCTGGATCCCGTTCAGCGAGATCCGCCGCCTGCACGCGAACCTGCCGCCGTCCGTCGTGCTGGTGCTCGACGGCGCCTATGCCGAGTTCCAGAGCGACCGCGAGCACAGCGAAGATTTCGAACTGGCCCACCACGAGCGCAATATCGCCGTCACCCGGACCTTCTCGAAGATCTACGGCCTTGCCGCCCTGCGGGTGGGCTGGGGCTACCTGCCGGCCGAGATGACCGCCGCCATCGACCGCATCCGGCTGCCGTTCAACGTCAACATCCCGGCCCAGCTGGCCGCGGTGGCGGCGCTGGACGACGAGGACTTCAAGCAGCGCTCGATCGATCTGGTCGAGACCTGGCGGCCCTGGCTGACCCAACAGCTGTCGGGCCTGGGCCTGGACATCGCCCCCTCGGCGGCCAACTTCGTCCTGGCCGGGTTCCCGAAGACGCCGGGCAAGACCGCCGTCGAGGCCGAGGCCTTCCTCGCCTCGAAGGGCTACCTGACGCGCGGCGTCAGCAACTACGGCCTGCCCGACCACTTGCGGATCACCATCGGCCTGGAAGAGCACAATCGCGCGGTCGTCGACGCCCTCGCCGAGTTCATGGCGCGCTGATGCCCGGCCAGATTTTCAACCAACTGACCCTCGTCGGCTGCGGCCTGATCGGCTCGTCCATCGCCCGCGTCGCCCGCGAGAAGGGCGTCGTCGGGAAGATCGTCGTGGCCGACCCCTCCGAGCCTGTCCGCGAGCGGGTAACGGCCCTTGGCCTGGCCGATGAAGTCACCGGCGACATCGGCGCGGCCGTGGCCGAAGCCGACCTGGTGATCTTCGCCACCCCGGTGCTGGCCATCGGCGAGGCCATGGCCCTGGCCGCCGGCGACCTCAAGCCCGGCGCCATCGTCAGCGATGTGGGCTCGGTCAAGGGCACGGTCGCCGACGCCATGGCCACCCATGCGCCGGCGGGCGTGTTCGTCATCCCCGGCCACCCGATCGCCGGCACCGAGCACTCCGGCCCCGACGCCGGCTTCGCCGAACTGTTCGACGGCCGCTGGACCATCCTTACGCCGCTGGACAACGAAGACCCGCACTACGCCGAGGCGGTCGCCCGCCTGTCCGCCTTCTGGCGCGCCTGCGGCGCCCAGGTCGAGGTGATGGACGCGGCGCACCACGATCTGGTGCTGGCCATCACCAGCCACCTGCCCCACCTGATCGCGTACAACATCGTCGGTACGGCCTCGGACCTGGAGGGCGTCACCGAGGGCGAGGTGATGAAATACAGCGCCGGCGGCTTCCGCGACTTCACCCGCATCGCCGCCAGCGATCCGACCATGTGGCGCGATATCTTCGTGGCCAACAAGGACGCGGTGCTGGAGGTGCTGGGCCGCTTCACCGAGGATCTGCAGGCCCTGCAGCGGGCGATCCGCTGGGGCGAGGCGGAAAAGCTCCACGACCTGTTCACCCGCACCCGCGCCATCCGCCGGGGCGTCATCGCGCTCGGCCAGGAAAGCGCCGAGCCCAACTTCGGCCGGGATCGCGGCAAGCACTGACAGCCGTGCGCCTCACACAAAAAGACGCCGGGCGTTTCAGCCCGGCGTCAGGTGTGAGGAAACGTAAACGATGGCAACGGGCCAAACCTGCCCGATGCGGGTCCGCGCTCAAATGATCCGGCGCGTGTGACGCATTGATTGTCTTCAAGGCGATCAGCGGGACAGGCCGGCGTCCAGCTTGAGGCTGCGCAGCCAGATCTCGCTCATGCCGTCGGCGAGGCCCGCGAGTTGCGCTTGCGTCATGTCCGGGTCACGGGCAATGCGCCGCGCCATGCCGGCGGTCATCGACGCCAGCGCGACGGTCACGTCCGGCCCAATCAGGATTGGACCCGCGCCGTCCGGTTTCGACCGCAGGACGTTACGCGCGACGCGCTCATGCCACCGCCGTCCCCGCGACTCGACCAGGGCCGAAAACCGGGGCACCTCGTCGCCGAGCTGGTCGAGACAACGGACCAGTCCGCTGTTGTCGCGAAACACCGTGAACAGTCGGGCGAAGGCCCGTCTCAGCCCGTCGGCGGGTTCGAGGCCGTCGACCCCGCATGGGTCATCGCGAAACGCCAACCCGACGAAGGGCCGCAGGACCCTCAGCGCCGCGTCGGTCTTGTTGCGGTAGTGGACGTAGAAGTCCGGGGCGGAGACCCCGGCGGAGGCGGCGATGTCGGTCACGCGAAGGCGCTCATAGCCTCTCTCGGCCAACGCCCGCGCGGCGCCGATGCGAAGACGCTCGCGAGTTCTGTGCCCTTTCCGGCGCGGCGTCGCGGTCGCGTAGCGCCGTTCCAGCACGCCAAGGAAGGAGGCCGGAGCGGCCTCGGCGACACCACCTGTTCTCATCGATCCGCCCCTTCGTTCCTGACACGGCCGTCAGGTTAGGGCTTCGCGGCGGCGCCTGCCTTGAGCGGCGCGGTCCGCGACCTTGATCGCGAGCAATCGCGGCATGCGGCCAGGGCGCGACCGGCCAGCCTGATTGATGGATGTCATTGCGAGGTCGATGGGGCCGGGGGATTGATCCTCCAGGAGATTCCGATGTCCGAGCCCGCCTGCTTCAGCCCCTATTTCCTGGGCCCCAAGTCCGAGAACGAGGCCTGGGTGCGGACCGGGCTGCAGTCCGTGCTCGACGACTGGTTCGACTGGCGCAAGGCTCTGTTCGCCGACGATCCCGTCGCCATCAGCGGTGAAGTCCAGAGCGCCCCCGGCTTCCTGGAACAGCGCGACCTGATGGCCCAGCGGCTGGCGGAGCTGGTTGAGCAGCTTCGCGGCGAGGCGCCGATCTACAGCCCCCGCTACATCGGCCACATGGCCTCCGAACTGGCCCTTCCGGCGCTGCTGGGCCATTTCGCCGCCCTGCTGCACAATCCCAACATCCTGTCGAAGGAGGCCTCGAAGGTCGGCACGGTCATCGAGACCGAGGCGATCGGCATGCTGGCCGGGATGATCGGGTTCGATCCCGCCCTGGCGCGCGGACACTTCACCTCCGGCGGCACGGTGGCCAACCTGGAGGCGGTATGGCGCGCCCGCTTTCGCGTCGACCATCGGCTGGCGCTGGCCCTGACCCTCGCCGAAGAGCACGGCCTGCCGCTGGACGTGTTCGCCGCCGCGCACCTGCCATCGCCCCGGTTCCGTGGCCTGCTGACGCGATACGGCGTGGACGACGCGGCGATGCGCGAGCGCAGCGCGGTGCTCGGCAATCCCTTCGAGATCGCCGAACGCATCAGCCGCCAAAGCGGCTCGCCCTGGCGCGGACCGGTGATGCTGGTCCCGGGCCACAAGCACTATTCCTGGGTCAAGGCGGCCAACGTCTTCGGTCTGGGCGAGGAGGCGTTCTGGACCGTGCCCCTGGACGCGGAAGGACGGCTCAGCGTCGCCGGACTGTCGGACCGCATCGCCGAAGCCAGGGCGCTCGGCCGGCCGGTTCTGATGGCGGTCAGCGTGGCCGGCACGACCGAGCTGGGCGAGCTCGACCCGGTCGACGCGGTCGCCGACCGGCTGGACACCTTGCGCCGCGAGGACGGGATCGACATCTGGCATCATGTGGACGCGGCCTATGGCGGCTTCTTCTGCGCGCTCGACCCGGATGAGCCTCTGCTGGCGCCGGCGCGGCGGCGAGCCTTGCGGGCGATCCGCCGCGCCGACACCGTGACCATCGATCCGCACAAGCTGGGCTACGCCCCCTATGCCTGCGGCGCCCTGCTGGTGCGGGACGCCGGGTACGACGCCGTCTCCTCCTTCACCGCGCCCTATGTCGAGCGGACCGAACTGGGCGAGGCGGCCTGGACCCGGACGCTGGAGGGGTCGCGGTCGGCGACCGGCGCGGCGGCGACCTGGCTGACCGGCAAGACCCTCGGCTTTGGTCCGCGGGGGTTCGGCGCCGTCCTGCGCTCGACCCTGGACTCCTGCCGGGCCATCCGCGCGACGCTGACCGAGGCGATCCCACAAATCCGTCCGCTCGACCCGACCGACACCAACATCTTCTGCTTTTCGGTGGCCGAGGATGGCCAGCCGCTCAGCGCCGCCAACACTCGGACCGCGGCGGCTCACGCCGCGATCGCCGCCTCGCCGAGCTTTTCCATGTCGCGGACCGTCCTGGGCGCCGGCGCCTCTTCGGGCCTGATCGACGCCCACCTGTCCAGCTGGCGCGGCCGGCGCGACGCCGACCATCTGGTGCTGGTGCGCTGTGTCGTGATGAACCCCTTCTGGAGCGAACCAGCGACCCGGGCCCGGCTACTTCCCGAGCTGGTCGCCGAGCTGCGCGGGATCATCGCCCGAACCGCGCCCGACCAGACCGCGCCGGCCCGGACAGAAGCCTTGGCCTGACGACGCCGCGTGTGTTCGAGCGCGCGAATGCGGCATTCGCGCAACAGGCCCGAGGAGCTTGTCGAAAGAGTCTAGGCGAAGCGGAAAGACCCGTGTTATCCGCCGCGCCCTTCGAGGAAGAGACCAATGGCTCGCAAAGCCCCAACCATCATGTTCGTGCTGAATACGCTCGACCACCAGGTCGAGGGTCAGCGCGCGCGCATGCCGGAGGGACTTGCGATCTAAGGGGCATCGACCTTGAGGATTGTAAGAAGGAACCCCTCCTGGCCCGGCCGGAGGGGTTCTTTCGTTTAAGGACGACGCCTTCGACCGTGACGCCAGGAGGGGCGGTGAAACGGTTTGAAAAGGAGAACCCCGATGAGCGGGTTCGAAGTGATTGAAAGCCCGGGCGCGCCGATCAAGGCCTGGACCCGGGGCGTGCCGATCGAGGAATCGGCGATGAAGCAGCTGCGCAACGTCGCGGCCCTGCCCTTCATCCACAAGCATGTGGCCGTCATGCCCGACGTCCACTGGGGCATGGGCGCGACCGTCGGCTCGGTGATCCCGACCGTCGGCGCGATCATCCCGGCGGCCGTGGGCGTCGACATC
>JACRBD010000225.1 GCA_016234625.1 Caulobacterales bacterium
AAAGACGTGGTCAAGGCGGCCTTCTGGTACAAGAAGGCGGCGGCCCAGAGGCAGGCCAACGCAGCCTTTGTCCTGGGCCAGATGTACAGCAGGGGCGACGGGGTTCCCAGGGACGCGGCGCGGGCCGTGGAGCTCTGGACCCTGGCCTATGAAGGCGGCCGGATCGACGCCGCCTATCTGATCGGTATGGAGGCCGCCGGCCGGGCCTTCGACAAGGGCCCGCCGGCGCGGGTCGATCCCGAAGCGCTGGCGTCCGGTATACGCTATCTGGAGGCGGCCGCGCGTGACGACAATGATCCCGGGCGCCGCAAGCGCGCCAGGGAGGTTCTGGATGCGCTGCTGAGCCTCAAGGCGGCGGTGGACAAGCAAAACGGCGCCTGACCGCGCCGCGCCGGGGCCATGCGTGGGCCATGACTTTCTTCATCTCCCTCACGCCGTCATTCGTGCCACAAATCGTGGATGGCAAACGCTGCTGGCGACACTTCGCGCGACTGGTCCTTCGCCGCCCTGATCTGGGGCGCGGCCGAGGGGTTTCTGTTCTTCATCGTGCCCGATGTGCTGATCAGCTGGGTCGCGCTCAGGCATGGTCTGAAGGCCGCCGTGATCGTCAGCCTGCTGGCCGCCGTCGGCGCCGGGATCGGCGGGGCGGCGATGTACGGCTGGAGCGCCCGCAATCCCGTTGCGGCCCTGAACACGGTCGCGGCCGTGCCGGCGGTCTCCACGCCGATGATCGTCAACGCCAGCGTCGCCATGGACCGCGAGGGCTGGTTCGCCGCCGCTCTGAAGGGACCGATCACCTCGACGCCCTACAAGGTCTACGCCCTGCTGGCGCCGTCCAGGGGGGCCACGGTCTGGGGCTTCGCGCTGGGCGCCCTGCCGATCCGCCTGCCCCGCTTCCTGCTGGCCGCTGTCGCCTTCGCGGTGATCAGATGGCTGGCGCAAGGACGAATTGACGCCCGCTGGCTCATCACGGGCTTCACGGCATGGTGGGTGCTCTTCTATGTGTGGTTCTGGGTCGCTCATCCGGGCTGACCCTCTTGCAAAAAGTTGACGCGGGCGTCATTTTCCCGCGCATTCCATGGGGAGGGCGGTTTGGCCGATCCGAAGGCGAAGGTCGTGATTCTGGGCGCGGGCCACGCGGGTGGCTCGGCCGCCGCCTTCCTGCGCCAGTATGGCCACGAGGGCCCGATCGTGCTGATTGGCGACGAACCCATCGCCCCCTACCAGCGGCCGCCGCTCTCCAAGGCCTGGCTCAAGGGCGAGGCCGACGCCTCCAGCCTCGCGCTGAAGGACGACGCCTGGTACGCCGAGAACGACTGCGATCTGCGGCTGGGCGTGACCGCCCTCTCGATCAACCGCGGCAGCAAGACCGTGCTGCTCTCGCCCGGCGGGGCGGTGACCTACGACTATCTGATCATCGCCACCGGCGCCCGGGCGCGGAAGCTGCCGATCCCCGGCGCGGACCTGGACGGCGTACTCGAACTGCGCACCGCCGCCGACGCCGAACAGCTGAAAGGCGCGCTCGGTCCCGGTAAGCGGCTGGCGATCATCGGCGGCGGCTACATCGGCCTGGAGGCCGCGGCCTCGGCGCGGGCGCTCGGCGCCTGGGCCCTGATCATCGAGCGCGAATCCCGCATCCTCGCCCGGGTCGCCTGCAAGGAGCTGTCGAGCTTCTTCCAGGACTACCACCAGGCCCGGGGCGTGAATTTCGAGCTGTCCGCCGGGGTCGATGCCCTGGAGGGCGAGGACGGCAAGGTCCGCCGGGTGAAGCTGAGCGACGGCCGGGTGATCCAGTGCGACGCCGTGCTGGTCGGGGTCGGGGCCCTGCCCAACGAGGAGCTCGCCCGCGACGCCGGCCTCGACTGCGCGAACGGCGTGGTCGTCGACCTGCAGGCGCGCACCAGCGACCCGTCGGTGTTCGCCATCGGCGACGTGACCCACCGGCCCCTGCCGCTCTACGACCGCCAGTTCCGCCTGGAAAGCGTGCCCAACGCCCTGGAACAGGCCAAGCAGGTCGCCAGCGCCATTACCGGCCATGCCCCGCCAAACCCGGAAGCACCCTGGTTCTGGTCCGACCAGTATGACCTCAAGCTGCAGATCGCCGGCATCCCGTTCGACGCCGACAGCATCATCATCCGCGGCGACCGGGCGGCGGCCAGGTTCGCCATCTTCCACCTCAAGGGCGACCAGGTTCAGGCGGTGGAGGCGGTCAATGCCCCGCCGGAATTCATGATGGGCAAGTCGCTCATCCTCAATCGCAAGCCCGTCTCGCGGGAGAGACTTGCGGATTCGTCCATTTCCATGAAAGAGGTCGCCGCCGGATAAGGCGGGGAACCGATAGAAGAGGCGTCAGGGAGCGTATGGCCAAGATCACCTACATCGAGCACGACGGAACCGAACACACGGTCGACGTGAAGACCGGCCTGTCCGTCATGGAAGGGGCGATCAAGCACAACATCCCCGGCATCGACGCCGACTGCGGCGGGGCCTGCGCCTGCGCCACCTGCCACGTCTATGTGGACGAGGCCTGGGCCAGCAAGACCGGTGAGAAGTCGGCCATGGAGGAGTCGATGCTCGACTTCGCCGAGAACGTCGAACCGTCGAGCCGCCTGTCCTGCCAGATCAAGGTCACCGACGAGCTTGAGGGCTTGACCGTGCGGATGCCAGAGAGCCAGCACTAGGCTCCAAACTCAATCAGGTGTGAACCTATTGCTGGCTGAGCGATTCAAGCTCTGAGAGGAGTTTGGATGATGGCGAACGAGTTTTGGTTCAGCGACGAGCAGTGGGCGGTGTTGGATCCCCTGATGCCTCGCAATCG
>JACRBD010000232.1 GCA_016234625.1 Caulobacterales bacterium
CGCCGCGCAACTTCGACCGCTGCCTGCTCTTGCTATCGGGTGGCGCGGAGCTGTGGCGGCGGCAATCGCGGGACGATGCGGCGGCCATCGCGGCCGCGCTGAAGAAGCCCGGCAAGACCGTGGCGGTCATCGGACTGCGCCGCCTGCTGGCGGAGGATGGCGTGCTCGAACAGCTGCGGGAGAAGGGCTTTGACGTTGCCGGCCCTGGCGAGGCGCTGCCGTAGCGGGGACATGTACCGCAGGTACGTGTCCCCTAACCCCGCAGCTCGATTAGGGGACACGTACCGAAGACGGTACATGTCCCCGCGCCTCACCCCCGCCTGTCGATCGGCGTGTAGTCGCGCAGTGTCGCGCCGGTGTAGAGCTGGCGGGGGCGGCCGATCTTGCGGCCGGGGTCCTCGAACATCTCCTTCCATTGGCTGATCCAGCCGACGGTGCGGGCCAGGGCGAACAGCACGGTGAACATGTTGGTCGGGAAGCCCATCGCCCGCAGGGTGATGCCGGAATAGAAGTCGATGTTCGGATAGAGCTTGCGCTCGATGAAGTAAGGATCGCTGAGGGCGATCTTCTCCAGCTCCATGGCCACTTCCAGCACCGGGGCGGTGACGCCCAGTTCGCCGAGCACCTCGTGGCAGGTCTTCTGCATGACCTTCGCCCGGGGGTCGAAGTTCTTGTACACCCGGTGGCCGAAGCCCATCAGTTTGTACTTGCGGTCCTTAACGCCCTGAATGAATTCGGGAATCTTGTCGACCGTGCCGATGGTCTCGAGCATCTCCAGGGCTTCCTGGTTGGCGCCGCCGTGAGACGGGCCCCAGAGGCAGGCGATGCCGGCGGCGATACAGGCGAACGGGTGGGCGCCCGACGAGCCGGCCAGACGCACCGTCGAGGTCGAGGCGTTCTGCTCGTGGTCGGCGTGCAGGATGAAGATCCGGTCCATGGCCTTGGTCAGGGTCGGGTTGGGAACCCAGTCCTCGGCCGGCACGGCGAAGCACATGCGCAGGAAGTTCTCCGAGTAGGAGAGGTTGTTGCGCGGCGACACGAACGGCTGGCCGATGGTGTATTTGAACGCCCGGGCGGCGATCGTCGGCATCTTGGCGATCAGGCGGTTGGCGCTGATCTCACGCTCGCGGGCGTCATCGACGTTCATGCTGTCGGCGTAGAAGGCCGACAGGGCGCCGACCGCGCCGGTCATCACCGCCATCGGGTGGGCGTCGCGGCGGAAGCCCTCGAAGAAGCGGTCGAACTGGGCGTTCAGCATGGTGTGGTAGGTGATGTTGCGGTCGAAGGCGGCGAATTCGCTGGCCGTCGGCAGCTCGCCGTTCAGCAGCAGGTAACAGACCTCCAGGAAGCTCGACTTCTCGGCCAGCTGGTCGATCGGATAGCCCCGGTGCAGCAGCACGCCGGCGTCGCCATCGATAAAGGTGATCTTGCTCTCGCAGGAGGCCGTCGAGGTGAAGCCGGGGTCGAAGGTGAAAGTGTCGGAGTCCGCGTACCACTTGCGCACATCCACCACGTCCGGGCCGGTGGTCCCCTTGATGATCGGCAGCTCGAAACTGCTGGTTCCAATCGTCAGCAACGCCTTGTCGGTCATGCCTGAATCCTCTTGAAGACACACATAGGCCCGAACGGGCGTTCGAGGTGGTTATACCGGTTCACGCGGCGGGCGAAAGCGCATCATCGAGCCGGGCCAGACTCTCTTCGCGGCCAAGCGCCGAAAGCGTGCGGCCAAGGTCAGGCGACGCCGCCCCGCCGGTCAGAATCGCCCGCAGGGCGGGGGCGAACTTGCCGAATCCGACGCCCTCTGATTCGGCGAAGGCCTTGAGCAGGGCTTCCAGCGCCTCGGCCCCCCAGTCGTTGGCCGCCGACAGCAGCGCCCGCAGCCGCAGCAGCCGGGCGCGGACCTCGTCGGTCAGCTGGCCGCGGGCCTTGTCGTCGAGCGTCAGAGGCCTGACGCGGTAGAGAAAGGAGAGCTGGTCGGCCAGCTCGACGATGGTCTTCGCCCGCTCCTTGACCAGCGGAATGGCGCGCAGAGCGTGGGCCTTGCGGGTCGCGTTCAGAGAATCGCCGCGCGCGGCGAACACCTCGGCGACCAGATCGGTCAGCCGGGCGTCGTCGGCCAGGCGAATGTAGTGGGCGTTGACGAAGTTCAGCTTGTCCCAGTCCAGCCGCGAGGCGCCCTTGTTGGCGTCGGCGATGTCGAACCACGCGATGGCCTGTTCATCGCTGAACAGCTCGTCGTCGCCATGGCTCCAGCCCAGCCGCGCCAGGTAGTTGCGCAGGGCCTCGGGCAGGTAGCCGAGGGCGGCGAAATCGGTCACCGCCGTGGCGCCGTGGCGCTTGCTCAGCTTGGCCCCGTCCTCGCCGTGGATCAGCGGGATGTGGGCGAAGGCCGGAACCTCCCAGCCCATGGCCTGGTAGAGCAGGGTCTGGCGGGCGGCGTTGTTCAGGTGGTCGTCGCCGCGGATGATGTGGGTGACCGCCATGTCGTGGTCGTCGACCACCACGGCCAGGTTGTAGGTCGGCGCCCCGTCCGACCGCAGCAGGATCAGGTCGTCCAGGTCGCGGTTGCGGAAGGTCACCGGGCCCTGGACCAGGTCGTTGACCACCGTGTCGCCGTTCTTCGGCCCGCGGAAGCGGATGGCGTGGGGTTTGCCGAGGTCGGCGGGCGAGGGATCCCGGTCGCGCCAGGGCGAGCGCAGGGCGTGGCCGGCGGCCTGGGCCTTCTCGCGGGCGGCGGTCAGCTCCTCGCCGCTGAGCCAGCAGCGGTAGGCCTTGCCGGCCTCAAGCATCTCCAGCACCACGGCGCGATGGCGCTCCGCCCCGGCGGCCTGGAACACCGGTTCTCCGTCGAACGGCAGCCCCAGCCAGGCCAGGCCGTCGAAGATGACCTGGACGGCGGCCTCGGTGGACCGCTCACGATCTGTGTCCTCCACGCGCAGAAGAAAGCGACCGCCCGTGTGTTTCGCGTATAGGTAGTTGAACAGGGCGGTGCGAGCCGTACCGATGTGCATGGAGCCGGTCGGCGAAGGGGCGATGCGAGTGACGACGGGCCTGGAGTCGGACATTTCAGCGGGGTCTGGGAGGATGGGCGGGCCTCATAGCATGGTCGCTCGGGCCGCTGATAGCCTCGCGCGGCTGTCGGCGGAATTCGCCGCGCAGGCGAGCCGCTGGACCCTGTGGTCGCCGGTGGTCTTCGGCCTGGGCGCTGCCGGCTACATGACCCTGAAGATCGAGCCGCCGTTCTGGCAGGCCCTTGTCGTGGCAGGCCTTGCGGTAGCCGGGACCTGGACCCTGCGTCGGCGGTTCGGGACGGGCGGGGCGGTCGTCGCCGCGACCCTGCTGGCTTTCGCGGCGGCGGGCTTCTTCGCCGGCAAGCTGCGCACGGACCGGGTGGCCGCGCCGATCGCGCCGGCGGCCGACTCGCCCCGGGTCATTGAGGGCTGGGTGGTGGATGTGCCCAGCCCCGGCGCGGGCGGCGCGCGCATGCTGCTGGCCCCGGTGTGGATCAGCGGCCTGGCGCCGGAGGAGACGCCGGTGCGGGTGCGGGTCACCTTGCGCGAGCCGGCGGTCTCGCCGCCCCCCGGCTCGGCGGTGCGGGTCGTGGCCATGATCGGCCCGCCGCCGTCCCCGGCCAGCCCGGGCGCCTACGACTTCGCCCGTGACGCCTGGTTCGACAGGGTCGGCGGGGTCGGGTTCGCCCTCGGCGAACCCCGCGCGACCGTGCTGGACCGGGCGCCCTGGCGGCTGAGGCTGACCATGGCGGTCAACGCCACGCGCTGGCGGCTGGCCGAGCGGATCGTGGCGCGGATGGGCGAGAGCAGCGGGGGCCTCGGCGCGGCCATGGTCACCGGCCACGAAGCCTGGATCGCCCCCGAGGTCACCGCCGACATGCGGGCCTCGGGGCTGGCGCACATCATCTCCATTTCCGGCCTTCACATGGCAATCGTCGGCGGCTTCGCCTTCGCGGCGATGCGGTTGCTGATCGCCTTCGTCCCATGGCTGGCGGTGCGGGTGTCGGGCAAGAAGGTCGCCGCCGCGGCCGGCCTCATCGCGGTGGGGACCTATCTGGTCATCTCCGGCGCGCCGCCCCCGGCCGAGCGGGCGGCGATCACCGCGGCGGTGGCTTTCGCGGCCATTCTGGCGGACCGGCAGGCGGTCAGTCTGCGCACCCTGGCCGTCGCGGCCCTGATCATCCTGGCCTTGCAGCCCGAAGCCGCCGTCGCGCCGGGCTTCCAGATGTCCTTCGCCGCCACCACCGCCCTGGTGGCCCTGGCCGAGGCCTGGCCCCGGGCCGTGAAGGAAATCTCCGCGCCCTGGTGGATCCGCTGGCCCCAGGCGGCGGTGCTCTGGGTGCTGGCGGCGGTGGCGGCCAGCTTCGTCGCCGGCCTGGCCACCGGTCCCTTCGCCCTGCA
>JACRBD010000233.1 GCA_016234625.1 Caulobacterales bacterium
CGGGAATTCATCGTCTACTTCCCGTTCGATCAGTACGTCCTGACGCCGGAAGCCCAGACGGTGGTGTCTGAAGCGGCCCAGTACGCTTCCGCCGGCGGCGCGACCCGCGTCGTGGTGATCGGTCACACCGACTCCTCCGGCTCGCCGACCTACAACGTCCGCCTGTCGGAACGCCGCGCCAAGGCCGTCGCCGACGCGCTGGTGGGCCTGGGTGTCGCTCCCGCGACCCTGGCCGTTGACTGGAAGGGTGAGTCCGAACTGGCCGTCGCCACCGGCGATGGTGTCAAGGAACCGCTGAACCGCCGTTCGACGATCTCGATCAACTTCTGATCCTGATCGGGCGTAAAGCTCAGGCCTAAGCGAGGCCCCGGTGGAAACACCGGGGCCTTTGCATGTAGAAATGCTTTTGATTCAAAGGTTTGGGCTACTTTCGCCCAACCTTGACGCACTGCAGCGAGGCCTATAGGTTCCGCCGCGATCAAGCCGGGCCTGAGAGGCTTTCTTTCGGGCTGACTTCGGACCTGACCGACCCCATGCCAAAGGCCGCAGACCCGCGCGAAGAGGCGCTACGCAGCCTCGACGAACGGGCCAACGCCCTGGAGGCGCGCACTTCGCGCGACGTTCCCGACTACTCGGGCCAGGCGATCAGCCAGGGGTCACGGTTGGTGGCCGGACTGGTGGGCGGGCCCTTCGTGGGGCTGGCTTTCGGAGCCGGGTTCGACCTGCTGGCGCACACCGCGCCCTGGGGGTTGATCACCGGGATTCTCGGGGGGTTCGGGGTGTCGGTCTTCATGGCCGTCAACGCGGCCCGGAAAATGAGTGCGGCGGCTGAGAAGGAATGGGGTCCGCCCCAGCCCCTCGAGGACGACGACGAGGACGACGAGCAATAGGAGTCGAGGCGGCATGGCCGACCCGATGCATCAGTTCCAGGTCGAAAAGCTTTTCGACCTTCCGACCGTAAACTTGCCGCTGGTGGGGGCGATCGACCTGTCGATCACCAACTCCTCGCTGGCGATGGCGGTGGCGGCTGGGCTTGTCATGCTGTTCTTCACCTTCGTGACGGCCAATCCCAAGGTCGTGCCCGGACGGCTTCAGGTCGTGGGCGAGGGTGTCTTCAGTTTCATCGACGACCTGGCGGTCTCGATCATTGGCAAGGAAGGCCGGGCTTTCTTCCCGTTCGTCTTCACCCTGTTCCTGTTCATCCTGGCGATGAACTTCCTGGGCCTGTTCCTGGTGTTCACGGCGACCAGTCAGCTGGCGGTCACGGTGACCTTCGGCCTGATGACCATCGGCCTGGTGGTTGTCGTCGGCCTGTTCCGCAATGGCCTGGGCTTCTTCAAGCTGTTCCTGCCCTCGGGCGTGCCGTGGTACCTGTGGTGGCTGGTGGTGCCGATCGAGGTGATCTCGTTCGTGTTGCGCCCGGTCACCCTCGCCCTTCGTCTGTTCGGCAACATGCTCGGCGGACACGTGGCGCTGAAGGTATTCGCCGGTTTCGTCATCTCGCTGGGCGCCCTGGCGGCTGGCGGAGGCCTCGGCCTGCTGGCCATCCCCGCCGCGATCCTGTCGCTGGGCGGCGTGGTCGCCCTGACGGCTCTGGAATTCCTCGTGGCCTTCCTGCAGGCCTTCGTGTTCGCCGTGCTAACCTGCGTCTACCTCAACGACGCGGTGCATGCGGGTCACCACTGACCCTGTTCAACCCTGACTCTCAACCTACACCAGGATAACAAGACCATGGATCCCCAAGCTGCAAAGTACATCGGCGCTGGCCTCGCCACGCTCGGCATGATCGGCGCCGGTATCGGCGTGGGCACGATCTTCAGCGGTTTCCTGCAAGGCGCCCTGCGCAACCCCGGCGCGGCCGCTGGCCAGTTCACCAACCTGGTCCTGGGCTTCGCCCTGACCGAAGCCCTGGGCATTCTGGCCTTCGTGCTCGGCCTGCTGATCCTGTTCGGCTAAGCCGAACGCCCAACGACCCTGGCGGCGCGCGGAATCCTCCGCGCCCGCCTGCTATTGCAAGGCGCTGACATCCCATGACCGCGGAAACGCAGTCCACCTCCGGGACCACTGAATCCACCGAGGCCGAAGGCCACGGGGGCGGTGGTCTGCCGCAGCTCCGCTTCGAGCAGTGGGGCGGCCAGATCTTCTGGCTGCTGATCATCTTCGCCGTCCTCTATCTGGCCCTGTCGCGGATATTCACCCCGCGCCTGCGCGGGGTGATCGACGAACGCGCCCGCACCATTTCCGAAGCGGTCGAGACTGCCCGGACGGTTCAGGCCGAGGCGCTCGACCAGGCCAGGACGGCGGAGGCCGAACTGGCCGAAGCCCGCGCCCGGTCCCAGCGTGTCGCCGCCGAGGCCCGCGCCAAGTCCGTGGCCGAATCGGCCGAGCGTGGCGCGGTGGAAGACGCCAAGGTCGCCGAACGGGTCGCCGCCGCCGAGGCGGAAATTCGCAAGGCCCGCGATGCCGCCATGGGCAACGTCTCGGGCATCGCCCAGGACATCACCGCCGCTATTGTCGCCAAACTGACCGGCGCGCCCGCCTCGGCAGCCGAGATCAAGGCCGCTCTGGCCGGACGTGAGGGAACTCGCTGATGCCCGCCTTCTTCACGGCCGAATTCTGGAGCCTCGCCAACCCCGAGCTGTGGGTCGGCGTCGGACTGCTCATCTTCCTGGGCATCGTCGTCTTTGTGGCCAAGGCCCCGCAGACGATCGCCGCGACTCTTGACGCGCGCACGGCCAAGATCCAGTTCGACCTGGACGAAGCCGCCCGTATTCGCGCCGAGGCCGAGGAAATGCTGGCCTCGATCAAGGCCCAGCGCGAGGACGCCGAACGTCAGGCGACCGAGATGCTCAAGGCCGCCGAGGCCGACGCCGCCCGTCTGGCGGTCGAGGCCAAGGCCAAACTGGAAGAGCAGATCACCCGCCGGGCCGCCCTGGCCGAGCGCAAGATCGCCTCCGCCGAGGCCGAGGCCGCCGCCGACG
>JACRBD010000234.1 GCA_016234625.1 Caulobacterales bacterium
CCGGCCTTCCGCCCGCCGCCGGCGCCGGCGGCCGGCGGGCCCTTGCCGCCGCCGACCTTGACCGGCTGGCCGTCCTGAACGCGGTTCAGGCCGTCGGCGACAACCCTGTCGCCGACCTTGAGCCCGCCCGTGATCTCGACGAAGCCGCCCTCGGTGGTTCCGGTCTGCACCGCCTGTTTGCGGGCGGAGAAGCCCTGGCCGCGCGGGGCGATGACAAAGACATAGGCCTGGTCGCCCTCGAACTGCACGGCCGCTTCCGGCACGGCCAGGCTCTGACGGGCGCCGTGGGCGATGGACACGCGCATCAGCATGCCCGGCTTGATGCGGGCGCCCGGGTTTGGGAACTCGGCGCGGGCGGTAATGGCGCGGGTGGTCGCGTCGATGCGGCTGTCGAGGCGGGCAATGCGTCCCCGGAAAGACTCACTGGGCCAGGCGTCGGCCCGGGCGGCGATGGTCGAGCCCTCCGACATCACGGGCAGGTAGCGGTCCGGGACCTGGAAATCGACCCGCACCAGCGACAGGTCGTCGAGGGTCACGATCGGCGCCCCCGGGCTGATCAGGGCGCCCGGCGCTACGTCGGTCAGGCCGACGACGCCAGAGAAGGGCGCCCGGATGACCCGGTCCAGCTTGCGGGCGCGGGCCGCCTCGACCCCGGCGCGGGCCGTGTCGAGGGCGGAGCGGAACTGCTCGGCGGCAGCCTTCGGCGCGATACCCTGGTCGGCCAGGCTTTTCCAGCGGGCGTAGTCGCGCTCCGCCTGGGCAAGGCGCGCCAGGGCCTCGATCAGGCCCGCGTCCTCCTCGCCGGCCTTCAGCTCGACCAAGACCTGGCCCTTGGCCACATGCTGGCCGTCGCGGAAGCGCACGGCGGTGACCAGTTCGCTGGTGTTGGAGGTGATGGTCACGGACTCGCGGCCCTTGGTCACGCCCAGGGCCTCGATGCTGTCGGCGAAGGGATGCAGGGTGACGACCGCCTGAGACACCGAGGCGGCGCGACCGCCAGCGCCGGCGCCGCCGGGACCGCCCTTGCCCTTCGGTTCGGACGTGGCGAGCTTCAGCGCGCCGCCGATCAGCATCAGCACCAGGAAGGTCGCGGCGGCGATAAGGAAGAAGTGGCGGCGGATCACGAAACACTCCGGGCGCCAGCCTCGCCAGCGACATACAGACGCACATACAGGGTCATTGCCGCGCGCGTAAACCGGAATGAGGTGACGCTGGCGTGACGCTCTGTTTCAGCGTTCCAATGGTCTCAGAACGATCGCCAGACGGCGAATACGAGGCCGCGTTCTGCTGGGCTGTCGCGGCCGGCGACGGACTCGCGCCAGCCGGCCTGAAGCCGCCAGTCGCCGAAGCTCCGGACGGCCGATATCTCCAGCTTCAACCACCGCGGCGACATCGCCGCCCCGTCGGCCTGGCCGGCGTAGACCTGGGTGAGCGTCAGCCAGCCGGGCGATGGCTCCATGCCAAGGGTCAGGTCCAGGTGGGTCTCGTCGGGCAGGCCGGAGCGGTCAAGCCGGGCCAGTTGAACCTCGGCAAATACGGGCTGGCCCCGGAAGGCCCCCGACCGCCCGGCCAGCAGCCGCGCCTCCAGGTCAGCGGTCCCCGCGCCCGGGGCCGCGTAGCCGGCATTGCGCCCCTCTCCCGCCAGAACGGCGCCGGCGTAGAGGCTGACCACGGACCGGTCGCCCCGCAGGACCGCGTATCGCAGGCCCAGTTCCACCGGTCCCCGGCCCTCGTAGGCGACGAAGGCGTCCTCGCCCCGCGTCCAGCCGAGCTTTCCTTGCAGGGTCAGGCGATCGGTCAGGCCGCGCTCGACATAGAGGCTGACCTGCTCGTCGGTCCGCGACGGCATGGCGACCCGCAGGCCGAGGTCGTCGAAGGCCTCATCGGCCCCGGCCTGTTCGTACTTGAGGATCGCCAGCGTCTCGCCCGGCGCCACCGGCCAGGCTCCGGCCCAGGCGGGCCCGCAAGAGCAAGCCGTCACTAGGGCGAGCGCGGCTGCGGCTCCCGCCATCGCGAAGAGAGGCCTCGCCCCCTTCCCCCTGGAGGGGGGAAGGGTTGGAGATGGGGGTGGAGGTCCATATGCAACAACGGCGGCGGGAGTCGGAGAACAGTCCACCGTCACCGCGCGAGCTGATCTGGCGCCACCGCCATCCCTGACCCTTCCCCCCTCCAGGGGGAAGGGAATGATCCTCGGATCTGACGAGCCTAGGCGTCGTAGCCCGGCAGGTTGCGCTCCAGCTGACGCAGGCAGCCCGGCCAGGCTAGCCCGCCGATGCCGCCCATGCCGCGGCCCATCTGGCTGCGCACTTCCGCCTGGGCGGCGTCGGGGGCCATCAGCACCCCGTCGCGGCCGGCCGAAAGCGCCATCGTCTGCTGAAGGCATGCGCGCTCCAGATAGAACATGCTGAGCCAGCAGGCCGCCGCGGTGTCGCCCACGGCCAGGGTGCCGTGGTTGCGCAGCAGCATGGTGGTCTTGTCGCCCAAGTCAGCCACAAGACGCTCCCGCTCGTCAAGATTGAGCGCGATGCCTTCATAGTCGTGATAGGCGAGCTGTGGCAGCACGATCAGGGCGTGCTGCGACAGCGGCAGCAGCCCGTCCTTCTGCGCCGAGACCGCGACCCCCTGGTCCGAATGCAGGTGCATCACATACATCGCGTCCTCGCGGGCCGCGTGGACCGCCGAGTGGATGGTGAAACCCGCCGGATTGATGAAATAGGGCGTCTCCTGCAGCACCTTGCCGTCGAGATCGATCTTCACCAGCGAGCTGGCGGTGATCTCGTCGAAGAACATGCCGTAGGGATTGATCAGGAAGTGGTGCTCCGGCCCCGGAATCCGGGCGGAGATGTGGGTGAAGATCATGTCGTCCCACCCGTGCAGGGCCACGAGACGATAGAGAGCGGCCAAATCGACCCGCGCCTTCCACTCTTCCTCGCTGACCTTGCCCTTGAGCGAGCTCACGCCCGCCATTGATCCGTCGGCCATGGCGTTTCTCCTCCCGCGCTTTCCGTTGGCGTCAGAGTCGCGCCGCGTGACCCTCGCGTCAAGCTTTGCCCGGCTTGCCGACGGGCGATCGGCGGGCCAATCTGACCGCTGATCACGAACGCGACCAACGACGTTCGAGGGAGGGCTCCATGACCGATTTCACCCGCCGCGGCCTGATGGCCGCCTCCGCCGCTGTCGCCGCCGTTCCGGCCATCGCTCATGCCAAACCCAAGGCCCCGCCCGCGGCGCCCTGGACGCCGGACGCCACCACCGTCGCGGCGATGATCCGCAACAAGGAAATCAGCCAGCTCGAGGCGGTCGAGGCGGCCATCCGCCGGACCGAGGCCCTGCAGCCGACGCTGAATTTCATGGTCAACTCCGACTTCGACCGCGCCATGGACGCGGCGAGGAAGGGCGGCCAGACGGGCCCGTTCGCGGGCGTGCCGTTCCTGATCAAGGACCTCTACGACTACGCCGGAACCCCGACCCGCAACGGATCGGCGGGCAGCTACAACGCCCCGCCCGCCACGACCAACGAAGCCTGGGTCGAGGGCGCCCTGAAGGCCGGCTTCATCGTCATCGGCAAGTCGTCCTCGCCGGAGTTCGGCTATCTGCCGACCACCGAGCCCCTGGCCTATGGCCCGACCCGCAACCCCTGGAACACCGGCCACTCATCCGGCGGCTCGTCCGGCGGCGCCGCGGCGGCGGTCGCGGCGGGGGTGGTCAGCATCGCCCATGCCAGCGACGGCGGCGGCTCGATCCGCATTCCGGCGGCCTGCTGCGGCCTGTTCGGCTTCAAGCCCTCGCGCGGGCGGCTGACCGGCAGCACCGACATGAAGGTCGTCGCCCTGTCGGTGAACCATGTGGAGACCCGTTCGGTGCGTGACTCGGCGGCCATGTTCGCCGCCACCGAACGGACCGACGCCGACGCGCCCTACCCCGCCATCGGCTTTATCCAGCCCGGCCGGATGAAAAAGCTGCGCATCGGCGTGCTGAGCACCAGCGGTTCGGGCCGGGAACCGGACCCCGAGGTGCGGGCCGGGCTCGACGGCGCGGTCAAGCTGCTGCGGTCGCTGGGCCACAGGGTCAGCGAGGCCAAATGGCCGATCGACTCGGCGCGCTTCGGCCAGGATTTCCTGACCCTCTGGTCCGCCGGCGCGGCGATGGACATAGCCGCGGTCAGCAAGGCCCTGGGCCGTCCCGCCGACCGGTCGATGGCCGAGCCCTTCTCGCTCGGCATGGCCGAGCTGATCGCCAAGGCGCCCGCCGGGGCGGTGGACGCCGCCATCGGCCGGCTGGCGCAGGCATCAGCCGCCTACGACGCCTGGTTCGCGGGCTACGACGTCATCGTCTCGCCGGTGCTGAGAACGCCGCCCGCGCCGCTGGGCTATGTGTCCGGCGACGTGCCGTTCGCCACCCTGTCCGAACGGCTGACCGACTATGTCGGCTACACCCCGCTGGAAAACGTCGCCGGCGCCCCGGCCATGAGCGTACCGCTGCACTGGACGGCGGACGGCCTACCGGTGGGCGTGCAGTTCGCGGCCAGGGCGGGCAATGACGCGGTGCTGTTCCAGCTGGCCTACCAGCTCGAGGCGGCCCAGCCCTGGGCCGAGCGCAAGCCGGGGGTGAGCGCGGGCTAGGCCGAAGGGGACATGTACCGCAGGTACGTGTCCCCTAATCCCGGTCGCTCGATTGGGGGACACGTACCTGCGGTACATGTCCCCTCTTGCCTACCCCTCGAACACCTTCTTCAGTTCGTTCTTCATGATCTTGCCGTTGGCGTTGCGCGGCAGGGTTTCGTGCCAGAACACCACTTTTTTCGGCACCTTGAAGGCGGCCAGGCGGTCGGCGACGAAGGCGCGCAGCTCGGCTTCCGTGGCGTGGGCGCCCTCCTGGAGGGTGACCACGGCGCCAGGTTCCTCGCCCAGGGTCTTGTGCGGGATGCCGACCAGGGCCGCGTCCATCACCGCCGGGTGGTCGTAAAGGACGTTCTCGACCTCGATGCAGAAGATGTTCTCGCCGCCGCGGATCAGCATGTCCTTGGCCCGGTCGATGATGTAACAGAAGCCCTCCTCGTCCAGCCGCGCCAGGTCGCCGGTCTTGACCCAGCCGTCGACGAAGGTCTGGGCCGTGGCTTCCGGCTTGTTCCAGTACAGCTTCACCACCTGCGGGCCCTTGCACCACAGCTCGCCGACTTCGCCGATGGGCAGTTCGCGGTGCGGCGCCTCGACGGTCATGATCTTCAGGTCGGTGACCGGCACCGGCGGGCCGCAGCTGTCGGGGCGGTGCTCGTAGTCCTCGGCCGAGTTGGAGGTGGCCGTGGCGCTGGTCTCGGTCATGCCCCAGCCGTTGCCGGCGGAGGATTTGGGCCAGACTTCCTTGATCTTGCGCACCAGCTCGGGCGCCGAGGGCGCGCCGCCATAGGCCATGCTCTCGATCGAGCTGAGGTCGTACTTCTCCCGCGCCGGATGTTCGATCAGCTGCCAGGCGATGGTCGGGACGCCGCCGGCCGATGTCAGCCGCTCGCGCTCGATCATCTGCATGGCCAGCTCCGGATCCCAGCGGCGCATCATGCCGATCTTGCCGCCGGCGTAGAGGGTCGGGTTGAGCACGGCGAAGCAGCCTGTGGCGTGGAAGAACGGCACGCTGAGCAGGCTGCCCTTCTGCGGCGCCGTCGGATCGGGCGTTGGAATGGGCTCGCCGCGCCGCAGGAACGGCCGGGCCCCGGCGCACAGGGCCGAAAAGATGTTGGAGTTGACGTTACGCTGGGTCGCCAGGGCGCCCTTGGGTTTGCCGGTGGTGCCGGAGGTGTAGAAGATGGTCGCGTCGTCGTCGGCGTCGATCGCTACATCCGGCAGCGGCTGGTCCGGCAGTTTCGCCCAGTCATTGGGGCCGCCGATGGCGTCTTCCAGCTTGGTGACGAAGGGATGGGCGACCTCGTCGACCATCCGGCTGACGATGACGTGCTCCAGGTCCGGGCAGTTGGGGAAGTGTTCGGCCAGGCGGTCGAACCGCTCGACATCGACAATGCAGACCTTGCTGCCCGAGTCGGTCAGGCCGTACTCCAGCTCCGGTCCGGTCCACCAAGCGTTCAGGGGGGTGAGGATCGCGCCCAGACTCATGCCGGCGTAGAAGGCCACCGGCCATTCGGGCAGGTTGCGCATGACGATGGCGACCCGGTCGCCCTTCTTCACGCCCTTGGCGGCAAGCACCTTGGCGAACGCGGCGACGGCGCGGTGAAAGGCCTCGAAGCTGACCCGCTCATCCTCGTGGACGAGGAAGATCTTCTCGCCATGGGCCCGGCCGATGGTCACCACGTCGCGCAGGGTCGGCGGGGCGTTCTTCCACACCCGGGTCGGGATCCCGCGGATCACCACCTCTTCCATCTCGGTGGGCATGCCCGGCGCGGTCAGGATGGCGTAGGCCTCCCGCACGGTCATCACGGGCCACGGCTTCTCGGACGGGGCGGCGTCGGTCATGCAAACTCTCCCTGGGGCCTGGACGGGCGTTCTGGCGACGCCTTGCGTCGTCCAAAGCACAGCCGGGGCAGGCTTGCAAACGCCTGTTTGAAGTTGCCGCCGCAATCCGCGCCATGCCGTCCGGGCATGGGGATGATAGCGAACGCCGGTATTATCCCGGCGACCCGTTTGCGGCACCTTCCGGTCATGGCTGAATTCCCGCTGCACACTCGCGCCACGGCGCCGTTCGAGGCCAAGCCCTTCCTTGACCAGGCCGGCCAGTCGATCGGCTATGTGCCCGCCCTGCTGGCCCAGATGGCCGAGGCCCCGGCCCTGCTGGAAGGCTACGCGACGTTGGGCGCCATTTTCCGCAAGTGCGGGTTCTCGGCGGCGGAACAGCAGCTGGTCCTGCTGACGGTCGCGGTCGAGCACCAGAGCCGCTACTGCACCCCGGCCCACGCGGCCCGCGCCCGCGCGGCGGAGCTGGACGAGGACATCATCGACGCC
The DNA here is from genome assembly GCA_016234625.1 of Caulobacterales bacterium. Classification (GTDB taxonomy): domain Bacteria; phylum Pseudomonadota; class Alphaproteobacteria; order Caulobacterales; family Caulobacteraceae; genus Caulobacter. The sequence continues at coordinate 6,948 of JACRBD010000234.1, forward strand.
ATCCGGCGCGGACAGCCAATCGCCGATCCCCGGCTGGAGATCCTGCGTGGCTTCATCGTCCGCATGATCCGGTCAGGCGGCGCCCTGTCTGAAAGCGAGCTGCGCGCCTTCCTGGACGCCGGCTTCACCCGCGCCAACGCCCTCGAGATCATCCTGGCCATCGGCCTCAAGACCCTGTCGACCTACGTCGGTCACATCGCCCGAACCCCGCTCGATCCGCCGCTGATCGCCGACGCGCTCACGGTCGGACGTCGGGTCGCCTGAAGGAACCCCCATGAAGCGTCTGATCCTTGCCCTCGCCCTGGCCGCCGCAGCGCTGCCCGGGGCCGCCCTGGCCGCCAAGCCGCCGGTCTACACCGCTCCGTTCTCGCAGGTCGCGGCCGGCGGCTACGACGTGGTGGCCTATTTCACCGTCGGCCGGCCGGTGCAGGGCGACGCGAGATTCGCCACCCAATGGAAGGGCGTGTCCTGGCAGTTCTCCTCGGCGGGCAACCTGGCGAAGTTCAGGGCCAACCCCGCGGCCTACGCGCCGCAGTACGGCGGCTACTGCGCCTGGGCGGCGGCCAACGGCTACACCGCCAAGGGCGATCCGCTGCAGTGGAAGATCGTCGGCGGCAAGCTCTACCTCAACTACAACGCCGAAATTCAGTCGCGCTGGGTCAAGGACATCCCCGGCTTCATCCGCAAGGGCGACGCGAACTGGCCGGCGATCCTGGACAAGTGAGCCTCGCCATGACGCGCTATCTGAAATTCATCCCCGACCTGATGGCCGTGTTCATGGCGGTCATCTTCCTCGACAGCCTGCGCTACAAGTTCGCCGACGATCCCAAGACCCAGGTGATCTTCGGCCTGCTCGACGGCTGGGCCGGAACCCTGGGCGCGCCGGGACTGTTCGGCCACGCCGGCCTGTTCTCGCAGTTCGTGATCGGCGGGGTCGAGTTGCTGGCCGCCGTGCTGCTGCTGACGGGGCTGCACCCGCGCTACAAGCATCTGCAGGCGGGCGGCGCCCTGGCCGGGCTGCTGGTGATGATGGGAGCGGTCAGCTTCCACCTGTTCACCCCGCTGGGCATCGACCCGAACAACGACGGCGCGGGCCTGTTCGTGGCGGCCTGCACCAACCTGGCGTTCGCGGTGCTGCTGCTGGCGGTGTTCCGGCGTGGGGCGTTGATGGAGCTGGCGAGGCGGGTGGCGGCGGTGTTGAAGCCGAGCTGATCTCTCCAATTCCCCCCACTCCTCTCCCGCGAGGGAGGGGGGACCAGCCGGAGGCTGGTAGAGAGGGAAGCACGGCTGTTGGCTGTCGAAATACCGGCCTTGAGAGACAGCGGATGCCCGGCTCACGCCGGCGCATCCCTCTCCACCCGCCTCCGGCTGGTCCCCCTCCCCCTCGCGGGGGAGGACTTAGCTGATGATTTCCAGCCGCCCCAGCGCCGCTTCCAGCTTGGCCTTGGCGGCCAGAGCCTCGGCCAGTTTCTCGCGGTTTTCCTCGATGACTTCCTCCTTGGCTTTGGCCAGGAAGTCGGGGTTGCCGAGCTTCTTGTTGACCCGCTCGATATCGCCCTGGTGGACGCCGATCTCCTTGGTCAGGCGAGTGCGTTCGGCGGCCAGGTCGATGAACTCGGCGATGGCCAGGGCGGCGGTCGCCTCGCCGACCACGAACGGCACAGAACCCGCCGGCGCCTCACCGGCCCGGGCGCTGCCCAGGCGGCCCAGCGTCAGGATCAGGTCATTGTGGCGCGCCAGCCGGTCCCGCGTCACGCCGCTGGCGCCCGAGAGCGTCAGCGGCACGCGGGCGCCCGGGGGCACGTTCATCTCCGCCCGGATCGAGCGGATCTCGGTGACCAGGTCGACCAGCCAGCCGATCTCGGCTTCTGCCCCCGCGTCGATCCAGCTCCGCGGGAGGTCGGGCCATTTTGCTGTCATCAGGAAGCCGTCGCGGGCCGGACCTTCCTCGGCGGTCTTGTCCCACAGCTCCTCGGTGAGGAAGGGCATGACCGGGTGCAGCAGCAGCAGGCACTGGTCCAGCACCCAGGCGGTCATGGCCTGGGTCTCGGCCTTCGCCGCCTCGTCCGAACCATTGAGGATCGGCTTGGCCAGCTCGACATACCAGTCGCAGAAGACGTTCCAGATGAAGCGGTAGAGGGCGGTGGTGGCGTCGTCGAAGGCGCAGGCCTCCAGCGCGCGGGTGACCTCCGCCGCCGTCTTCGCCGCCTCACCACGGATCCATTTGTTGATCGTCTGGTTCACCCCGGCTGGGTCGAAGCCGGCCACGCGGACGCAGCCGTTCATCTGGGTGAAGCGGGTGGCGTTCCACAGCTTGGTGCCGAAATTGCGATAACCTTCAATGCGCTGGGTCGACAGCTTGATGTCGCGCGCCTGGCCGGACATGGCGGTCAGGGTGAAGCGCACGGCGTCGCAGCCGTACTGGTCGATCAGCTCCAGGGGGTCCATGACGTTGCCCTTGGACTTGCTCATCTTGGCCCCGGAGGCGTCGCGCACCAGGGCGTTGATCACCACCCGCTGGAACGGAACCTGGCCGGTGAAGTGCAGGCCCATCATCATCATCCGGGCGACCCAGAAGAAGATGATGTCGAACCCGGTGACCAGGGTGTGGGTCGGATAGAACCGTTCCAGATCGGCGGTCTTCTCCGGCCAGCCGAGGGTCGAGAACGGCCACAGGCCAGAGGAGAACCAGGTGTCGAGGACGTCCTCGTCCTGGGTCAGCGCCTTGCCGCCGGACGCCGCGACGGCCTCGGCCTCGGTCTCGGCGACATAGATGCCGCCCTCGTCGTCGTACCAGGCCGGAATCCGGTGTCCCCACCACAGCTGGCGGCTGATGCACCAGGGCTGGATGTTGCACATCCATTCGAAATAGGTCTTGTCCCAGTTCGCCGGCTCGAAGACCGTGGCCCCCTCCTCCACCGCCTTGATGGCGGGTTTGGCCAGGGTTTCGGCGTCGACGTACCACTGGTCCGTCAGCCAGGGTTCGATGACCACGCCGGACCGGTCGCCGTGCGGGACCATGTGGCGGGTCTTCTCGACGCCCTTGAGAAGCTCAAGGGTTTCAAAGGCCTGGATGACCATCTTGCGGGCGACGAAGCGGTCGTGACCCTGGTATTCGGCCGGGCCGTTCTCGTTGATCTTGCCGAAGGCGTCGAGGATGTTGATCGCCTCCAGCCCGTGCCGCTTGCCGACCTGGAAGTCGTTGAAGTCATGCGCCGGGGTGATCTTCACCGCGCCCGAGCCCTTGGTCGGGTCGGCGTAGTCGTCGGCGACGATCGGGATCGACCGGCCGACGATGGGCAGCTTCACGGTCTTGCCGATCAGACCCCTGTAGCGCTCATCGTCCGGGTGAACCGCGACAGCCGTATCGCCCAGCATGGTCTCCGGCCGGGTGGTGGCGACGACGATGTAGTCCCGCGTCTCCCATTCCGTGGCCTTGCCGTCTTCGTCGAAGGCGACCGGGTACGGGTAGGTGACCCCGTTCTCCAGAGGATAGGCGAAGTGCCAGTAATGGCCATCGACCTCCTTCTGCTCGACCTCGAGGTCGGAGATGGCGGTCTGGAAGTGCGGGTCCCAGTTCACCAGCCGCTTGTCGCGATAGATCAACCCGTCCCGGTGCAGCTGGACGAACACCTTGCGCACGGCGGCCGACAGGCCCTCGTCCAGGGTGAAGCGCTCGCGCGACCAGTCGCAGCTGGCGCCGAGGCGCCGCAGCTGGTTGACGATCACCCCGCCACTCTCGGCCTTCCATTCCCAGACCTTGGCCACGAAGGCCTCGCGGCCCATGTCGCGCCGGCCCTGATTGCCGGCTTCCGCCAGCTGGCGCTCGACGACCATCTGGGTGGCGATGCCGGCGTGGTCGGTCCCGGGCAGCCACAGCGCCGCCTTTCCCCGCATGCGCTGGAAGCGGATCAGCACGTCCTGCAGGGTGTTGTTCAGCGCATGCCCGATGTGCAGGCTGCCAGTGACGTTGGGCGGCGGGATGACGATGCTGAACGGCTCGGCCGCCGGATCGTCGGTCGGGGCGAACGCGCCGGACTCCTCCCAGGCCTTGTAGAGGCGCGGTTCAACTGTCTGGGGATCGAAGGTCTTGTCGAGCATGGGAAAGTTCACGAACGAAAACGGCGGCGCGCTGGCTGCGGCCGCCGGTCTCTATCAGGGGTGATCGGGATCGCGAAGCGGCCAGGCGTCGCTCCGGCTGAAGAGCGCGTCCTATCTGGAAAGCTTGTCGCGTACGATCTGTTCGACGAGGCGGGGCAGGTTCTGGTCGGCCCATTCGTTTAGCTTGGGCTCAAGAATGCTGCGGACCAGCTCCTCGATGGTCGTGCCGCCGGAGATCGAGGCGGCGCCCATGGTGTAGCTGGGCGCGGGCGCCCGCTGCGGCGCGGCGGTCAAGGCTGGCTCGGGCTCGGGGTCGGGCTCAGGCTCGGGTTCCGGCTCCCAGGCGGGCTCCGGCGCGGCCTTGGCCGGGGTGTAGACGTCCAGATCGCCGACGGTCTCGACGGAGGCGGCGGCTTCCACGGTCTCGGTCAGCTCGAGGACGTCGTCGTCCTCCTCGGGCTCGACCGGCGCGGGCGCGGGCGCCGGTTCCGGGGCGGCCATGGCGACAGGCTCCTCGACGGGCGCCGCCGCCTCAGCGGGCGGTGCGTCGTCCTCGGAGATGATGCGCCGGATGGAGGCGAGAATCTCCTCCATCGTCGGTTCCTGGGCGGTCTGTTCAGACATCGGTGAGCCGTACCTGCGAGAGGCGATTCCAATAGCCTAGCGTAAGCACGCGCCGACGTTCCTGCAAACGCCGAACACGCGCATTTGCGCGGCCAATTCAGCCGGAAGGCTTAATTCGAGGTCGAAACCGGCGCGTCGGCCGAAGTCTCGGCCGGCGGGGCGGGCTTCGGCGGGGCGGCGACGCTGTCGATGAAGCCCAGAACCGGCTCCCAGGGCGTCCATCCCAGCTTGTGGCTGAACGCCTTGCCGTTGGCCGTCACATCGTACTGTTCGACGCCGGGCACGAGGTAGCGGGCCTCCAGCTTGCCCATGGCCGACAGCAGAACCGCGGCCGCGACGTATTCCTCGCGCCGGGCGTTGACCAGCGACAGTTCGGCGTTGCGCAGCTCCTGCTCGGCGTTGAGCACGTCGAGCGTGGTGCGCAGGCCGACCTGGGCTTCCTGGCGGACGCCCTCGAAGGCGATTCGGGCGGCGCGCACCTGTTCTTCGTTGGCTTCCAGGTTGGCGCGGGCGCCGATCAGGCTGTTCCAGGCCTGGGAAACCGTGCGCAGCACGCCGCGGCGGGTTTCCTCGATGGCCTGGCGATCGGCGTTGTTGCGCTCCTCGGCCGCGCGCACCTGCGAGCTGATCAGGCCGCCGGTGAACAGCGGCACGCTGACCGACACCCGGCCGCTGACGCTGCGCTGGTAGTCGTCGAAGGCGCCGCCGGCGCCGGTGGGCGGAATGAACGACTGCTGGGCCGTCGTGCCGCTGAACCCGACGGAGCCGCTGGCGGTCACGGTCGGCAGGCGCGAGGAGCGCGCCACGGCCACGCGGGCGGCGCTGGCGCGCTCGGCGTACTCTGCGCCGAGGATCTCGGCATTGTTCCGCTCGGCCGCGTCAAAGGCGTCTTCGATACCGGGAGGGAGAAAGGTCTCGAGCGAGGGCTCGGCTTCCAGGTCGCCCGGGTTCTGGCCGACCACGGCGGCGTAGGAGGCGCGGCTGATGGCCAGCTGGGCCTTGGCCGAGGCGAGGGACGCCTTCGAGGCCGCCAGGCGGGCTTCGGCCTGGGCCACGTCGGTGCGGGTGATTTCACCGACCTCGAAGCGGGCGCGCGCCTCGTCGAGCTGACGTTGCAGCACGGCGACGTTGTCCTGGCTGATGCGCAGGCGCTCCTGGTCGCGGCGGACATCGACGTAGGCGGTGATCACGGACTGGATGAGGCCCGACTCGACGCTGCGCAGGCCCTGCTGGCCGGTCATGACGTCGGCCTCGGCCGCGCCGATCTGCGAGGACACCCGACCGCCGGTGTAGAGCGGCTGGCTGACGGAGATGCCGGCGCTGCTGCCGCGCCCGGCGTCGCCGTCATCCTGGCCGTCACTGGCGGACAGACTGGCGTCGGCCTCGACCTGCGGCCGCAGCCCCGTACGGGCCTGGACGATGCTCTCATCCAGGGCGCGCTGGCTCGCTCGCTGGCCCTGAAGGGTCGGGTTGGTCTGGTAGGCCAGGGCGATGGCGTCGGCCAAGGTCTCGGCGAAGGCCGAGGAAACGCCGCCCGCCACCAGGCCGAAACTGCAAATGGCGGCGAACAGCCCCGCGCGACGACTCTTCAACATGAATTATCCCCAAGGACCCACAAGCCAGGCGAGCCTTATATGATCGCCTGTAATGTCCACCGCCAGTGGCGGCCAGTTAAGCTTTTTTCACACGCCCTTTGCGGGCTTATTTCACAATCGGCCCATTAGAAGGCGAAACCGTGGACAGGCTGGAACCCGGTCAGCCACGGCGGCGCCGAATCGAACGCCGCCCGGCCGCCCACGCCGTCGTCGGCGCGCACATAGACAAACGCCTTGCCCGCCGGGCCGTTGCGCTCGATCACACCGAGCCGGCCGCCCTTGGCCAGGGCGGCTTTCCAGCTGTATGGAACGGTCGCGACGGCGCCTTCGCAGACAACCATGTCATAGGTCGAACCGGCCCGGGCCGTCAGATCACCCTCGTCCAGCCGCGTCACCGTGACGCCCATGGCCTCCAGAATGGCGGCGGCGTAGGGCGCGGCGATGGCCAGGGCGGATTCGCCGGCGCGGGGTTGCAGGGCCTGCAGCAGCTTGGCCACCTCCCGCGGCCGCAGCAGCCAGCGGCCCGGGGCGTACTCAACCTCGGCGTCGGCATAGGCGGCGAAGGCCTTTTCAGCCGGCAGCAGCGCCTCGCGCGCCACCACGCGGAAGGCGTCGGTCAGCGCCAGGTCGGTGACGTCGGACGGTCGCACCTGGCTTTCGACCATGTTCAGCCGGGCGGCGGCGAAGTCGGCGCTCATGCGGGTCCTCTGGCGATGCGAAAATGACTCTGTTGGCGCGGCTTATAGGTCCGCCTGTAACGGGAACGCAATGCGAGCGTGGCAGGCCATTGTAAGGCGGCGCCGGCTCTGGTAGCCATCCCGCCCTTCCCGACGCGACCGCCCGCGCCGGTGATGACGAAAACAAGGCCCGGTGGCGGAGTGGTTACGCAGAGGACTGCAAATCCTTGCACCCCGGTTCGATTCCGGGCCGGGCCTCCATCCTGCTTCGCCCTCAGGGCTTCGCAGGACAAGTCCTTCTCTATCAGTCGAAGCAGGATGCCCTTCGAAGCCTTGGCGAAGAAGGGCTGCGGTCGAGCTCCGCTCCGAACTTCCCGGGACAAATCCATCTCCTTTGTGCTGGCGCGGACCTCCCGCCGAAGCCTTGGCGAAGGCGGGCTACCTCGACCCCGCAACCGTCGGCTCCACCGCTTCCAGCGACTTGAGGTAGGCGACCAGCGCCTGAACCTCGGCCGGTTCGTAGGTCCGCTCCGGCATCGCCTCGTGGCCCACCGAGATGCCTTCGGCGAGGGCTTCGCCCAGGTCCGCGACATCAAACCGCGCATGAAGGTCCCGCCAGCGTGGCGCGCCTTCGAACGGGCTGTTCCCTTCGCGGCCGATGGCGTGACAGGTCGAGCAGTCGCGTTCGGCGATGACCCGGCCGATCTCGACAGGGTCAGGCGCCGCTGTCTGGGCCCGCGGCGCGCCGGCGGGGGCCAGCAGAATCGCCGCCGAGGCCGCGAGGGCGACGGCGCCGAGCAGGCCCCTGGCGGTCAGGTCTCGAAAGGTCATGGCGCGTCCCGCGGAAAGCGTGACGGTGACCCGCCCTCACGGCGACGGCCTTGATCCGCGTCAAAGCGTCCCGGGCGCCGGTCGCCAGGCCGTTAACCTTCGATTCACCACGCAGGCGCACCCTTCGCCTGTCTTCCATGAAGGCGCCCCACCATCACCGACTTTGAACAGCCCGGCCTCACCCGCCGGGCTCTTTTTCGCTCGCTTGGGAGGCGCAAGGCGCTTGCACGGCTCTCCCGCCAAAGCTATAGCCCCCGCTCTTCTCTGAGATGCGTGATCCGCGGTAGCTCAGTGGTAGAGCAGCCGACTGTTAATCGGCTGGTCGTAGGTTCGAATCCTACCCGCGGAGCCATCTTCCCGCCGAGGCCGCCCCGGCCGGGCGACACCTGTCAGCCCAGCGCCCGAGACAGCTTCCTGCGATCAGTCCTTCGGTATCAGATCCGGCCGCGAGGCCAGGAAGGCCGCCTTCTCGGCGGCCGTCAGCACCTTGCCAGGCTTGCGGCGCGCGACCTTCGGGGTCGGCGGCGCGAAGGTCCCCGGCGGCGGCGGGGCCTTGAGGTCGGCGAATCTCTTGATCGGCGGTTTCATTCCGAGCCCCCGGCGGCGAGTCGCGCCCGCGAACGCGAGGGCAAGGCCATCAACGCAGGTTTTCCCCAACATTCCAAAACGCTATTTCTTCTTTGGTGATTTCTGGTGGTGCTCTTTCCAAGCTGCTTCATCGCAAACAACCCAGAGCTTTCCACACTCAGAGGATGGGACCGGCACTCGGCTGCCCCCTCGGGCATCGAGGATGTACGGCGGTCTCACATTATTATCGGCAGGAAAGATGGAGGTCGCGATCGTCCCCACGGCGACGACAATGGAAATGGCTGCAACGAACTGAACTCGCAAACATCGGCTCAGAAACTCAGCGTTCGCAGCCACTCGCCGATGATAGTCATCCAGCATTCTCCGCAGCAGTTCAGCCTTTGGCAGAGCTAAAGTCGAATCGATGCCATCAACTTCAGCGCCGCCGGAACCAACGAGCTCAATCTTTGAGAGCGACCCTCCAAAGAACGTGATCAACGCACCAAACACCAAGGCAGCTGCGGCACCCACCATGAGTTCCGGCACCAGAGCAGGAAGACGGTCCGAGGATGAAACGGCGACATTCAGCATTGTTGCTGCGGCCGCAAGCATCAGACCTGAAAGCGCCACGCCTCGCTGAATTGCCGCCAGCAAGAGTGGGTGCTGCGCCGCCAGTCTAACCTCCGCCTGACGAACAAGCTCCGTCAACGTGTCATCGCCTGGATCACTGGACTTTGACGTTCTAGCCATTCAGCTAGGCTAGCCGATTCTCGTCTCACTAGTCGGCTCTTGGCTTCGTCACCTTCTCAACTCACAAGCTCCAAGTTTGGCACAGGAAGCTTCCGGCCCGGCGGCGGCTCGAAAGGCCATCGCCGGCCTCTACAACGCCTTGATGACCGGCCTGGGCCTGACGCCGGTCAGCCGGCACGACGAACAGTCGACGCACAGTCGTCGCCTGTCGCTAGTGACGTCCGGAAACGGCGAGACGATCACCTGGACCATCCGCTAGGCTGACCAGCGAGATGACCACCCCCGGCTTCACTCTGTTCGATACCGCCATCGGCCGCTGCGGCCTCGCCTGGAGCGAAGGCGGCATCGTCGGCGCGGCCCTGCCCGGCCCCGGCGACGACCAGGTCCGGCGGCGATTCGCCGAGCGGTTTCCGGGCGCGGTCGAGGCGCCGCCGCCGGCGTCGCTGGAGCCGGTCATCGACGCCGTCGTCGC
>JACRBD010000224.1 GCA_016234625.1 Caulobacterales bacterium
CGCGTCTATCCGGATGGCGCGGTCCCCAAGGACAACCCGTTCGCGGCCGTCAGCGAAGCGGTCAAGAGCGTCTGGTCCCACGGCCACCGCAACATCCAGTCCGCGGCCATCAACCCCTGGACCGGCAAGCTGTGGACCGTGGAGCACGGGGCCAAGGGGGGTGACGAGCTGAACATCCCGCTGGCAGGCAAGGACTACGGCTGGCCGACCATCACCTATGGCGAGGAATACTCCGGCCAGCCGATCGGCGAAGGGCTCACCGCCAGGGCCGGGATGGAGCAGCCGGTCTACTACTGGGACCCGGTGATCGCCCCGTCCGGCATGGCCTTCTATGACGCCGGCCTGTTCCCGGCCTGGAAGGGCAGCCTGTTCATCGGCGGCCTGAGCAGCAGGAAGCTGGTCCGCCTGACGCTGGAAGGCGACCGGGTGGTCGGCGAGGAATGGCTGCTGCGGGATCTGAAGGCCCGCATCCGCGATGTCCGCGTGGGACCGGACGGGGCGGTCTATGTGGCGACGGATGATGGGGACGGGAAGATATTGCGGCTGGTTCCGAAGGGCTGATCCCTCTCCCGGAGGGAGAGGGCGGGGCCCGGCGCGAAGCGCTGGGAGGGTGAGGGTTTACGGCGGTGAGGGCGTAACCCCCTCAACCTCCCATCCTGCTTTGCCGAGGCTCCGCAGGACGGGCCCCTCCTTCTCCCTATGGGAGAAGGGAACTGACCTCTTCCCCGATCGCCAGCGAACTCGTCAGGCCCGGGCTCTCAATCCCGAACATCGCCACCAGGCCCGGGATGCCGTGCACGGCCTCGCCGTCCAGGCGGAAGTCGGGTTGAGGCTCATCCGGTCCGTGGATCTTGGGGCGCAGGCCGGCATAGTCGGGGGACAGATGGTCCTCCGGCACGGCGGGCCAGAACTTGCGGATATAGGCGGCGAAGGCGGCGGCCTTGGCCGGGTCGACGGAATAGTCCTCGGTCGCCACGAACTCCAGGTCCGGCCCGAACACCGCCTGGCCGCCCAGGTCCTTGCGGTAGTGGGTGCCGAGCGCCCCATGGATCGGCGGCGGATAGATCAGGTGTTCGAACGGCGCCTTGCCCTGCAGGCGGAAATAGACGCCCTTGCCGAAGTGTCGGGCGGGGATCTGGTCCGCCGGAAAGCCCTCGATCAGGGCCGCCGCCGCCTGGGCGCCCAGCCCGGCGGCGGTCACCAGCAGCCGCACCGTCAGGGTCGTCGGCGCCTCACCCCCGGCCCGCACGGAAAACCCGCCGCCCGGCAGAGACGTCGCCCCCTCGAAGGGCGTCGCCAGCACCACCGCGCCGCCGTGCGACTCGATCTCGCCGACCAGGGCGGCCATGTAGCCGTGGCTGTCGAACACCCCGCTCTCCGGCGAAAGCAGGGCCATGTCGCACTTCAGACCCGGCTCCATGGCCATGGCGGCGGCGCCCGTCAGGCGTTGCATGCCCTCGACGTCGTTCAGCCGGGCCTGCTCGAGAATGGCGTCCAGCCGCTCGACCTCGGCGTCGCCGTTGGCCACCACCAGCTTGCCGCACTTGCGGTAGTCCACATGGTGCTTGTCGAGGAAGGCGTAGAGCGCCCGCCGCCCCTGGACGCATAGCCGCGCCTTCAGCGAGCCGGTGGGATAGTAGAGGCCGGCATGGATCACCTCGGAATTGCGCGAGGAGACGCCCTGGCCGATGGCCTTCTCCTGTTCGAGCACCACCACCGACAGCCCGCGGCTCGCCAGGGCGTAGCCGGTGGCCAGGCCCACGGCGCCGGCGCCGACCACCAGGGCGTCGAAATCGAACTCGCTCATGCTCCTGCCGTAGACCAGCGCCCCCTGTCAGGCCAAGCTGTGATTTCCTCAACCCGCGAGACAATCATGGCCTTCGACATCGCCACGCCGCAGCGGCCCACCGGCGCCAGCGAGGCCGCCCTGGACCTCTATGAGGCGACCCTGCGCGGCCACCAGTGCTTCGCCGGCGACCCGATCCGCAACCTGCGCAAGGCCGTGGCCGACAGTCCGGACTTCGTGATGGCCCGGGTGTTCACCGGCTATCTCTATGCCTCTGGCACTGATGCCGCCGCCCTGCCCTCGGCCCTGGCGGCCCATGCGGCGGTGGTGGACCTGCCCGCGAACGACCGGGAGGCCGGCCATGTCGCCGCCCTCGGCAAGATGGCCCGTGGGGAACTGGCCGAGGCGGCGAAGAGTCTCAGCGAGGTGTCCGCGAAATACCCCCGCGACGCCCTGGCCCTGCAGATCGGCCAGCTGCTCGACTTCCTGCGCGGCGACTCGCGGGGCCTGCGCGACCGCATCGGCGCGGCCCTACCCCACTGGGACGAGACCATGCCCGGCTACCACGCGGTGCTGGGCATGCACGCCTTCGGGCTGGAGGAGACCGGCCACTACGCCGCCGCCGAGGCGACCGGCCGGCGGGCCATCGACCTGGAGCCGCGCAACGGCTGGGCCCAGCACGCCGTGGCCCATGTGATGGAGATGCAGGACCGCCGCGAGGAGGGCGTCGCCTGGATGCGGGGCGCCATCCCGAACTGGACGGGCGACAGCTATTTTCAGGTGCACAACTGGTGGCACCTGGCCCTGTTTCACCTGGGCCTGGGCCAGACCGATGAGGTGCTGGCCCTGTATGACGGGCCGCTGTGGGGCGAACGCTCGACCCTGGCCTACGACATGGTCGACGCCTCGGCCCTGCTCTGGCGGCTGCGGGTGATGGGCGTGGACGTGGGCGACCGCTGGCAGGCCCTGGCCGACGCCTGGGAACCGGCGGTGGCCGAGAGCACCTACGCCTTCAACGACGCCCACGCGGCCATGGCCTTCGTCGGCGCCGGGCGAAGCGACGCCCTGGCGGCCTTGCGCGCGGCGCAGCGACGGGCGGCCGAACGGCCAGGCGACAACGCCGCCTTCCTCGCGGTGGCCGAGCCGGTGGTGCGGGGGCTGGCGGCTTACGGCGAGGGCGACTGGCGGGGGACCGTCGAGGCGCTGCAGCCGGTCCGGGCGACGGCGCACCGGTTCGGCGGCAGCCACGCCCAGCGCGACGTCATCGACCTGACCCTGCTGGAGGCGGCCCGGCGGGCCGGCGACGCCGGGATGGCGGCGGCCATCGAGGCGGATCGCGCCGCGATACGGTTGCGTGTGATCGATTAGCACTCTATAGTTGTTTTCGCGGGATCGACAATCGAGGGTGGCCGGAGGAGTCCGCGCCCGTGATCCTGTTGCTCAACGCCGCCAACCGCGACGCCTTCCCGGCATTGATGGACGACATGTTCCGCATCCGCCACGAGGTGTTCGTCGACCTCAAGGGCTGGGAGGAGCTGCGCGCGCCCGACGGGCGGGAGACCGATCCCTGGGACCGGGCGGACTCGGTCTATCTGCTGGCGGTGGAGGACGGCCGGGTGAGGGGCGGGGCGCGGGTCACCGGCGCCGGCGGCCCGACCCTGGCCGGTGAGATCCTGCCCGAACTGTTCGCCGACGCCCCGCCGATCGGCGAGGACCTGCTGGAGATGAGCCGGCTGTTCGCCCGGACGCTGGAGGCCGCCCGCGACCTGCTCAGCCCGGTGATCAGCGAGGTTCTGGTGGCCGCCGCCGAGCTACAGCGGATCGTCGGCGGCCGCGGGGCCCTGACCATCATGGAGCTGCGCCTGGCCCAGTCCCTGCTGGCCTGGGGCGGCCATCCCGAGCCGCTCGGCCTGCCACAGCGGACGCGGGACGGGGTGCTGATCGGGGTGATGAGCCACGCCACGGCGCTGGCGTCGCGGAACCTGCGCCGCGCGCGGGGGATGAAGGGTCCGGCGATCTGGTGGGCGGATGGGCCGGGCGAGGCGCCGGTGCTGTATGCGGATGTACTGCGGGTCGATCCCGTGGGCCCTGACTGGGTCCCGCCGGCCGGCCTGACGCCGCTGGAACGGGCCCATATGACGCCGCACGCGCTGGCGGAGGCGTACTGGAGGACAAGGATGCGATGATCATCTCCCGAAGTCGGCGATCCTCTCCCGCGAGGGAGAGGGGGACCATGCGGAGCATGGTGGAGAGGGAGACGCAGGTGATGCGGAGGGGTGCGCTGAGCCCGCTGGCAGCGGTTCCATCCTCTCCGACCCGGCTCCGCCGGGCCGCCTCTCCGTCGCCGAGAGGCTAGGGCTTTGACAGACCCGCCCTGATGTCTTGACGGCCAGTGTTGCTCCGGCGGTGACCTTGCTCAAGGACCGCCTTCGGCGGCCGCGGAGCGGCGACCCCGCAGGGGTCGTCCTTGACCAAGGTCGCCGTCCGGAGCTCACCATTCCATCAAGGCCAAAGGGCGGGTGTCATCAGGCGAACGAGGACATGCACTTCAGTGCGTGTCCCCAGTTTGCCGGGCGCCTCTTGTCGGCGAAATGACTATTCCGCGAGAGGGGGACATGCACTGAAGTGCATGTTCCCGTGCCCTGTCCCTACGCTTTCGGATCCCACTGCGCCCACAACGCCGCTTCGTCCGCCCTGGCGACCTTCACGGCCGCCTCCTTGATGTGCCCGTACCCGCGGATCTGCTGCGGGACCGCGGCGATGCGCGCCGCCAGGGGCAGCCGCTCCGCCGTCAGCCCCGCCAGGATCCTGTCCAGCTGGGCCTCGTAGGAGACGATCAGGCCGCGTTCCATCTTGCGCTCCTCGGTCATGCCGAAGATGTC
>JACRBD010000229.1 GCA_016234625.1 Caulobacterales bacterium
GGCCGTGGCCTACGAACAGGCCGATCGCGACGACGAGGCGCTGGCCGCCCATCGCCAGGCCCTGACGCTGGCCCCCAACGAGCCCGGGGTGCTGAGCAACCTGGCCATGTACTACGCCGCTCATGGCGACCTGCTCCAGGCCGAACAGTTGCTGCGCAAGGCCGCGGCCCTGCCACGCGCCGACGCCAGGGTGCGGCAGAACCTGGCCCTCGTGGTCGGGCTACAGGGTCGGCTGGCCGAGGCCGAACAGATGGTCCGCCAGGACCTGCCGCCCGACCAGGCGGCCAACAACATCGCCTGGCTCAAGGCCGCCACGGCCAGGACCCCGACCGGCGAAGGCCGTTCCTGGACCTCGGTCACCAACGGCGGTCTGTAGCCCTCTCGCATTCGCGATGGACGGCGGCGGTCGCGCTCGCTATACGCCGCCGCGGCTGCCTCGCGCCGCCGACAATTGATCCCAAGTCCACGCGCCGAGGAGCCTGTCGAAGGGCGCGCTGGATCGTCCCGGCAGGCGGGAGGATCGTATCCATGGCCAATGTGACCGTTGTCGGCGCCCAGTGGGGCGACGAGGGCAAGGGCAAGATCGTCGACTGGCTGAGCAACCGCGCCGACGTGGTCGTGCGGTTCCAGGGTGGTCACAACGCCGGCCACACCCTGGTCGTCGACGGCAAGGTCTACAAGCTGGCCCTGCTGCCGTCCGGCGTCGTCCAGGGCAAGCTGTCGGTGATCGGCAACGGCGTGGTGGTCGACCCCTGGCACCTGCTGGGCGAGATCGAGAAGATCGCGCAGCAGGGCGTGGCCATCACCCCGGACCTGCTGGTGCTGGCCGACAACGCCTGCCTGATCCTGCCGGTGCACCGCGACCTGGACCAGGCTCGCGAGGCGGCCTCGACGCAGAAGATCGGCACCACCGGCCGCGGCATCGGCCCCGCCTACGAGGACAAGGTCGGCCGCCGGGCCATCCGCGTCGCCGACCTGGCCGATCCGGAAGCGCTGGAAGCCAAGATCGACCGGCTGCTGTCGCACCACGGGGCCCTACGCAAGGGTCTTGGCCTGCCGGACGCCGACGCGGGCGAGCTGCTGAAACAGCTGCTTGAGCTGGCGCCAAAGATCCTGCCCTACGCCCAGCCGGCCTGGCGACTGCTGGACCAGGCCTACAAGGCGGGCCGTCGCATCCTGTTCGAGGGCGCCCAGGGCGCCTTGCTCGACGTCGACCACGGCACCTATCCGTTCGTTACCTCGTCCAACACCGTCGCCGGTCAGGCCGCCGCCGGCTCGGGCATGGGTCCGCGCGGGCCGGGCTATGTGCTGGGCATCGTCAAGGCCTACACCACCCGGGTGGGTGAGGGGCCGTTCCCGGTCGAACTCAATGACGAGGTCGGCCAGCACCTGGCCACCGTCGGCCGCGAGGTCGGCACCAACACCGGACGCGGTCGCCGCTGCGGCTGGTTCGACGCGGTGCTGGTGCGCCAGTCGGTCGCCATCAACGGCATTGCCGGCATCGCCCTGACCAAGCTGGACGTGCTGGACGGCCTCAAGACCCTGAAAATCTGCGTCGGCTACGAGATCAACGGCAAGACCTTTGACTACCTGCCCGCCGGCATGCGCGACCAGGCCGCCGCCCGGCCGATCTACGAGGAGATGGACGGCTGGAGCGAAAGCACCGCCGGGGCCCGCTCGTTCAAGGACCTCAACGCCAGCGCCACCAAGTACGTGAGGCGGATCGAGGAGTTGATCGGCGCGCCGGTGGCCCTGCTGTCAACCAGCCCGGAACGGGACGACACCATCCTGATGCGCGACCCGTTCCAGGGCTGACCGCTCCCCGAACCGGGTTATCGGTTGTTTATGACATGCCCTCTAGGTTGCACGGCGATCCAGGGGGACCGGGCGTGCGCGCGAAAAGAAAGTCGGGACTGGCGGCGCGGGCCGACCGGACGTCACGCAGTCTGACGGCGCTGCAGCGCACGGCCTCCACCAGTCGCGTGCTCAACCTGCTGGCCATCGCCAACAAGCACGCCCGCAAGCCGGAATGGACCGACCAGCCGCTGTTCCACAACCGCGTGCTGAACGCCTCGATGATCCTCAAACACCGTCTGCGGCTCGATGAGAGCTACCTGTTTGACGACTACCGCACCTCGGCGACCAAGGTCATCATTCCCTTCGAGCGCAGCGACCTGGCCCTGGGCGGGCGCTCGTTCTTCGTCGGCCAGCGCGGCTGGATGGACCTGCTGCGCGAGGCCTGCGCCGACGGCAGAACCCTGGATCACGACGTCAACGTCCTTCGCCAGATGGACGGCTTGCCGTCGCTCGACCCGTTCCTGCTGCGCGAGGATCTGCGCCGCAACGGCCAGACCGTCGCGCCCTGCTACTTCGCCATCTCACCGGCCGACCTCGAGGCCATGCAGGCCTATGTGGCCATGCAGATCGGCGAGCTGATCCGCCTGGCCTATGTCAACGCCGGCCAGGGCGCGGCGACCGCCCGTCTGGTGCAGGCCCTGCTGTCGACCGACGTCGACGAGCGGCTGGAACCCCTGCGCGCTACCCTGATGCTGCAGGGCGAGGACTTCCGCGAGGGCGTCTTCAGCTGGAAGGGCTTCCTCTACTACAAATGGATGCTGATGGTCCTCCAGCCGCAGCTGACGGCAGTGACCAAGGAAATCGGCGAACTGGTAATTTCCGGTCCACGCGACATGGAAACAGCCGCCTATCTCGACTGTGCGCGCGACCGCATCCGGCGCGCTATCAGCTCCCAGCGCGCCGAGGTGAACCGCACCTTGGCCGTCTACGACAAGGCCTTCACCGCCCTGACCCAGCGCAGCGACCCCAAGGCCTTCCGCGCCTTCCTGCTGGACGCGCCGCGCATGTTCCTGTCGCTGGGGGAGAAGGTCGGCCAGATTTCCCATATCGCCAGCTTCTGGCGCTACCGCTTCCCGGCCGGCCGGGCGCCGACGGCCACGGTCGACGAGGTGGTCGACATTTTCCAGGACTTCGAGACCGGCCTCGGCGAGCCCCTCGAGCTCTGATCATCCGACATCGTCAAGCCGATCTTTACCGGTTCGATGCAAGGTCGTGTTCCGAGACGGACTTCGGAGCGCGCCTTGTTCACCGCCGACGCCAGACTGCAGCAACAACTGGCCCCGCACATGCAGCGGGTCCTGGTCGTTGACCCGCAGCCGGCGGCGACGAAGCTGCTGGCTGATCTGCTGCGCTCGATCAGCTCGGCCCAGATCATGACGGCGGCCAGCGATCAAAAGGCGATGCAGCTGTGCCAGACGATGGACCCGCAGATCATTTTCATCGAACACTCCGGCCCGGGTCTGGACGGCGCGCGGCTGGCGCGGGCGATCCGGCGCAGCGAATTCAACTGCCGCAAGGTTCCGATCCTGATGGTCACGGGCGAGGCCACCGCCCAGGCGATCCTCGGCGCGCGGGACGCGGGGGTCCATGAGTTCCTGCGCAAACCCTTCACCATCAAGGACCTGCTGAAGCGGCTGGAAGCCGTGGCGCTAAAGCCGCGCGACTGGGTCGAGGCGGTGCACTACGTCGGGCCCGACCGGCGGCGGTTCAACTCGGGCGACTACGCCGGGCCGCGCAAGCGCAAGTCGGACGCCCGCAAGACGCCGGACCAGGCCCGCGTGCTGCAGGCCTTGAAGATCGTCCGCGCCGCCGCCGGGTCGCTGGACAGCGACTGGCATCAGGCCCGCCGCGCCCTGCTGGCCCAGGTCCAGGACCTGCAGAAGGCGGCGGTCGCCGTTGGCGACATGAAGCTGATGGATGCGGCGGTGGCGCTGGGCCGTCAGCTGCCGGCGGACGGCGGCGTCGACCGCGTCGCCCTGAACGGCGCGATCAACACCCTGCTGACCTTCATGCCGAGAGAAGAGGCCGCCGCCGCGAAGGCCGCCTAGGCTTCCACCAGGTTCCGCTCCAGCGCGGCGGCGCGCATGGTCTTCTGCAGCTTCTCGAACGCCCGCACCTCGATCTGACGCACCCGCTCGCGGCTGACGCCGTATTCGGCGGCCAGCTCCTCGAGGGTGGTGGGGTCGTCCTTCAGCCGGCGCTCGGTGAGGATGTGCCGCTCGCGGTCCGACAGCTCGGCCATGGCTTCCTGCAACAGGTCCATGCGCAGGCTGCTCTCCTCGGCTTCGGCGACCTGGGTCTCCTGGCTGACGGCGTTGTCGTCGGCCAGCCAGTCCTGCCACTCGCTCTCGCCGTCGGCGCGCATCGGCGCGTTCAGCGAGGCGTCGCCGCCGGACAGACGGCGGTTCATCGAGATGACCTCCTCGTCCAGCACGCCCAGCTTTGTCGCGATTGTCTTCACATGCTCGGGATGCAGATCGCCTTCCTCGAAGGCGCTGATCTCGGCCTTGGCCTTGCGCAGGTTGAAGAACAGCTTCTTCTGCGCCGCCGTGGTGCCCATTTTCACGAGCGACCAGCTGCGCAGGATGTATTCCTGGATCGAGGCGCGGATCCACCACATGGCGTAGGTGGCCAGGCGGAAGCCCTTCTCCGGCTCGAACTTCTTGACCGCCTGCATCAGGCCGACGTTGCCCTCGGAGATCACTTCCCCGATCGGCAGGCCGTAGCCGCGGTAGCCCATGGCGATCTTGGCCACCAGGCGCAGATGGCTGGTGACGAGGCGATGGGCGGCGTCAGGATCCTGGTGTTCCTTCCAGGCCTTGCCCAGCATGAACTCCTCGTCCTTGGCCAGCATGGGAAACTTGCGGATCTCGGTGAGATAGCGCGACAGACCGCCATCGGGCGTCATCACGGCGAGAGACGTTGCGGCCATTGTTACATCCCCTTCAATTCACGCGGGCGTGGCCGGCATCCGCCGTCGCCCGCCCCCTTCGAATTCCAGATAGGAACCCGATCCGGCCCTTTGAAGGCCAGTGAGCAATTTGTAATCCCTGACTGTGGCGGTCGGATATCGAGATTGTGTCAGTGGGTTGTCAGAAAAAATCCACATGGATGTGA
>JACRBD010000230.1 GCA_016234625.1 Caulobacterales bacterium
ACCTCGCCGAATACCGCATGATCCGGCCGGACGACGGCCGCCTGCGCTGGATGCAGGGCGCCGGCGTGGTGGTCTACGATCGGGACAACACACCCCTGCGGGTCATCGGCGTGGTGCGCGACATCACCGACCGCAAGTCCGAGGAAGAGCACCGCGAGACGCTGCTGGCCGAGCTCGACCACCGGGTGAAGAACGTGCTGGCGGCGGTGCAGTCGCTGGCGGCGCAGTCGGCGCGGCGAACGACGTCGACGGAAGGTTTCTTGTCGGCATTCGCCGGACGGCTGAAGGCGATGGCCTCGGCCCATGAGCTGCTGACCGCCACCCGCTGGCGGGGCGCCAGCCTTGCCCACATCGCCGCCGCAGAGCTGGGCGGCCTGGCGCCGGGTCAGGCGCGTTGGGAGGGCCCCGACGTAACCCTGACGGCACGCGCGGCCAACGCCGTCTCGCTGGCCCTGCACGAGCTGGCGACCAACGCGGTCAAGTACGGCGCCCTGTCGGTGGAGAGCGGGCGGGTCGAGGTCACCTGGACCCATCCGCCCGGAGGCGGCTTTACCCTGCGCTGGATCGAAAGCGGCGGGCCGCGCGTCAACCCGCCCGAGCGGCGCGGATTCGGCTCGACCCTGCTGGAGCGGGTCACCGGCCGCGAACTGGGCGGCGAATGCCGGGTCGAGTTTCGCGCCGACGGCGTGCGGGCGGTGCTGGAAGCCGACGCCCGCGCGCTCGCGGCGGTCGCCGAGAAGGCCGAGGCCATCGAGACCGTCGGCCCAACTAGCCCGGGCGCTTCGCACGGCCAGGCTGAACTGGCCCATGGTGGGGTCGAGGGCCTGCGCCTGCTTGTGGTCGAGGATGCTGTCCTGCTGGCCATGGAGCTGGAGGCCGGGCTGGTCGAGGCCGGGGCGGTGATCGCCGGTAGCGCCGCGGACCTCGCCGAGGCCATGACCATGCTCGATCTGGAGATCGACGCGGCGGTGCTCGACGCCAACCTGAACGGCGAATCGGTGGCTCCGCTGGCCGCGGCCCTGCGCGCCCGCGGTACGCCCTTCGTATTCGCCACAGGCTACGGCGAGCGCGGCGCGCCGGAGGGCTTCGACGCTCCGGTGGTCCGCAAACCCTACAATGTTCACCAGATCGTCAGGGCGCTGGCGGAAGCCATCGACCGGGCATAGCTTCAGGTTGCGAGTCTCGCGGAGGCTCGCGCGCGTTGGGTGTCTCTGAATGAGCAAACAGGATGACAACAGGCCCCGCACGCCGCTAGGCGACGCCGCCGAAACCCGCCTGCGTCTCGAAGGCATCGTCGCCTCGGCCATGGACGCGATCATCACGGTCGATAACGACCAGGGCATTGTCCTGTTCAATCCGGCGGCGGAACGCATGTTCGGACTGTCGGCGGAAGCCGCCATGGGCGAGCCAATCACCCGCTTCATCCCCGAGCGCTACCGGTCGAGCCACGGCGATCACATCCGGCGTTTCGCCGAGACCGGCGTCACCAGCCGCCAGATGGGCTCCCTGGGCGCCATCAGCGGCCGGCGCGAGAACGGGGAGGAGTTCCCGATCGAAGCGTCCATCTCCCAGGTGGAGATCGGCGGCGAACGGCTCTCGACGGTGATCCTGCGCGACATCACCGAACGCAAGCGGGCCGAGGGCGCGCTTGAGGAGAGCCGGCGGCGCATGGAGGGCATCGTCAACTCGGCGATGGACGCCCTGATCACCATCGATAACCAGCAGCGGATCCTGCTGTTCAATCCGGCCGCCGAACGGATGTTCGAGGTGTCGGCCTCCGAGGCCCTGGGAGAACCCATCTCGCGCTTCATCCCCGAGCGCTTCCGCGCGGGTCATGACGAGCACATCAAGCGGTTCAAGGCGACCGGCGTCACCGATCGCCGCATGGGCGCGCTGGGGGCCATCAGCGGCCTTCGGGCCTCCGGCGAGGAGTTCCCGGTGGAGGCCTCGATTTCGCAGACGGAGGTGGCCGGAGAGCTGCTGGCAACGGTGATCCTGCGCGACATCACCGAACGCCGCGCCAACGAGGAGGCGCGGCTGCTTCTGGCCCGGGAGGTCGATCATAGGGCGAAGAACGCCCTGGCCGTGGTTCAGGCCCTGGTCTCGCTGACCCGCGCCCCGACGAAGGAGGAGTTTGTCGTCGCCGTGCGGGGCCGCGTCGCGGCCCTGGCCCGGGCCCATACCCTGTTGTCGCGCAACCGCTGGGAGGGGGCGGACCTGGCCCGGGTGATCACCGACGAGACCGAGGCCTACCGGCGTCCCGGCCAGGTGCGGATCGACGGCCCACCGGTCAGTCTGGCGCCCGACGCCGTGCAGCCCATCAGTCTGCTGGTGCACGAGCTGGCGACCAACGCGGTCAAATACGGCGCCTTGTCGGTGGAGCAGGGGCGGGTAGAGGTCGCGTGGCGGACCACACCCGACCATGAGCTGGAGCTGACCTGGGTCGAAGCCGGCGGCCCGGCCGTCTCCGTCCCGGTCGGCAAGGGTTTTGGATCGACCCTCGTCTCGGAGGTCACCACGCGCCAGCTGGGCGGCCGGATGGATGTCGACTGGAACGCCAATGGCATGAGCCTGCGGGTGCTGCTGCCGGCCCGCAACTATCGCGCGGCGCTGAGCCATATCCGACGTTCGACAAGCGACACCGCGGTCGATGGACCGGCGGGGGATCAGAACGACGGCGGCCTGATCCTGATCGTCGAGGACGAGGTTCTGGTCGCCATGGAGCTGACCGACGGACTGCGGCAGCTCGGTTGGGAGGTGCTCGGCCCGGCCGCTTCAACCGATGAAGCCCTGACCCTGCTGGCCAGAAGCCGGCAACCGGACGCGGCGATCCTCGACATCAACCTGGCGGGAAAGCTGGTGTTTCCC
Organism: Caulobacterales bacterium; assembly: GCA_016234625.1. Lineage (GTDB taxonomy): Bacteria > Pseudomonadota > Alphaproteobacteria > Caulobacterales > Caulobacteraceae > Caulobacter. The sequence continues at coordinate 2,869 of JACRBD010000230.1, forward strand.
CTGGCCGAACTGCTCCGCGCCCGGCGCATCCCCTTCGTCTTCTGCACGGGCTACGAGGAGGTCGGCGGCGACGAGCGGTACCGGGACACGCCGGTGGTCCGCAAGCCGGTGAACCTCAACATGCTGGGCAGCGAACTGCGCAAGGTGATGGCCGAGGCGGCCTAGATGATCCCGCGCTCGCGCAGCGCCTTCAGCTCGTCCGCCGACAATCCCGCCCGCCGGGCCAGCACCGCGTCGGTGTGCTCCCCGAGCGCCGGGCCTGGCCAGCGCACGCCGCCGGGGGTGTCGGTGAGCTTCGGAAAAGCGTTCTGCATCTTCACCTCGCCGAACACCGGATGCGGAACCTCGACGATGGCCTCGCGAGCGGCGAACTGCGGGTCCGCGAGCATGTCCGGCGCGCGATAGACCCGGCCCGCGGCCACGCCCTTTTCTTCCATAAGGGTCAGCAGGGTGTCGGCGTCCAGGGTCGCTGTCCAGGCGCCGATCAGGGCGTCCAGTTCGGCCTGGTTCTCGCCCCGGGCGGCGTGGCCGGCATAGCGGGGATCGTCGGCCAGGGTCGGCCGACCCATCGCCTCGCACAGCCGCTTGAAAAGCGTGTCCTGATTGGCTCCGATAACCACCAGCGCGCTATCCCGGGTGGGATAAGCGTTGGACGGCGCGATGCCGGGCAGGACTGAGCCCGACCGCTCACGGACGTAGCCGGTCAGGCCGTATTCGGTGATCAGATTTTCCATCACTGACAGGACGCTCTCATAGATCGCCGCATCGACGATCTGGCCCTTGCCGCTGCGGTGGCGGGCATGCAGGGCCATCATGGTTCCCAGCGCCGCGTGCAGCCCGGCCAGGCTGTCGCCCACCGAGATGCCGGCCCGGGCCGGGGCGCGGTCGGGCTCGCCGGTGAGGTAGCGCAGGCCGCCCATGGCCTCGCCGATCAGGGCGTAGCCAGCGCGCGAAGCATAGGGGCCGGTCTGGCCAAAACCCGAGACCCGCGCCATCACCAGGCCGGGGTTTTCGGCCGACAGGCTGTCGTAGCCCAGGCCCCACTTTTCCAGCGCGCCGGGTCGGAAATTCTCCACCAACACATCGGCGCCGCCGACCAGCTTGCGAGCGATGGCCTGACCCTCTGGCGTTCGCAGATTCAGCGTCACCGACTTCTTGTTGCGGCCGATCACCGGCCACCAGGGGGAGTGGCCCTTGGGCAGGCTGCGACCCCACTGGCGCATGGGATCGCCGGCCTTCGGGTCTTCGATCTTGATCACCTCGGCGCCGAAGTCGCCGAGGATCTGGCCACAGAAGGGACCCGCGATCAGGGTGCCCATCTCGATCACGGTCAGGCCCTCTAGCGGGCCAGCGGGGGGCTGCGTCATGCCCCGGCTTTAGCCAGCCTTCAGCAGGTTGTCATCGGAGTTGCGATCGATCAGGTAGTTGTAGGGATCCACCCCGCCGTACTTCGGGGCCCTGTCGACGACGAAGGTCAGGGTCTGGGTCCCGGTGCGGATCGGGCGGCGGACCATCATCACCACCTTGCCGGAGTCGAAGGCCTTGTCGCCCGGCATGACGGTGAACAGGCCCACGTCAAGCATCTCGGCCATCGGTGAGGCGGTCTCCTTGCCCTTGCCGTCGGCGTAGAGCTTTCTGGCCTCGATGGTCAGGGTCACGTCGAAACGGCCATCCTTGCGCTTCGTCACCGTCATCGCGCTGGTCTTGAGATCGTAGAGGGTGATCTTCTCGAACAGGTCGGTGATCAGCGCCTGCTTGTCGGCGGGGGCCTCGGCGCGCAGGGCGGCGACCAGGTCCAGAGAGGTCGGATAGGGCGCGCCCTTGAAGGCGAACTTCGCCAGCAGCGACCGCAGGGCGCGGTTGACCGCCGCCTCGCCTATCTCCCGCTGCAGCCGGTACATCACCAGCGAGCCCTTGCGGTAGTGGATGTAGCCCTGGTTCTCGACCTTGTAGAGCGGCAGCTCCTCGACCAGCTCGCCACCGCGCGCGCGCAGGTACCGGTCCAGTTCGTACTTGAGGAATTTGCGGATCTGGTCCTCGCCGTACATGTGCTTCATGACCATCAGGGCGGAGTACTGGGCAAGGGTCTCGGACAGCGAGGTCATGCCCTGCTGGTCGGCGCCGATGATCTGGTGGGCCCACCACTGGTGCCCGATCTCGTGGGCGCCGATGTAGGTCACCAGATCGAACTTCGACTTGTCGCGATAGTCGGCGATGAAGCCGAGGTTTTCCGACCAGGGCATGGTGTTGGCGAAGGCCTGGGCGAAATCGGCATAGGCCGGGAACTCGATGAACCGCAGCTGGCGGAACTGGTAGGGGCTGAAGTTGGCCTGGTAGTAGTCCAGCGACGCCTTGCCGGCGGTCTTCATCCGCTCAACGTTCCACGGGTGTTGCGGGTCGTAGTAAACCGCGATGCTGACGCCCTTGTAGGCCTCCTTCGACACGGCATAGCGGGCCGACTGGACCGAGAAGAACGGCAGAACCGGCGCCTCGGTGACAAACCGGGCGGTCCGGCGTCCGTTGGCGACGGTGTTCGAAACCTCGTAACCCGGCGCGATCGGCGTCTGGTCGGCCACCGTCGAGATGGTGATGTCGGCGGTCATCCAGTCGGCGTCATGGCGCAGATAGTTGAACGCCCGCGACGGCAGGTCGCCCAGCTTCGCGGGGCGCAGTTCGGCCGGCAGACCGTACTTGCGGCGCTTGGCCCGGTCCTGCAGCAGGCCTGACCGCTCGACGCCCAGCAGGGGCGTGATCTCGGAGCTGTCGAGGAAGGTCCCGTTGTCGACGATGCGGGTCTCGTTGCCGCGGTTGCGGAAGCCGCGTTGCGCGCGCTCGGTGGTGAAGGTGATCACCCGCCGCTCGCCCGGCAGCATCGGGGTGTCGAGGGCATAGATGCGATAGTTGAACCGCTTGTACGGGTTGGCCGTCGGTCGACCGCCCTCGATCGAGACAGCCTTCACCTTCAGGTCGCGATCGAACAGCAGGTGGATTTCCCTCAACGGCGCGCCGGTGCGGTTCTCGACCACATAGGAGCCCCGGGTCGTGGCCCGCGGCTGGTGTGGATAGAGATCCACCTCGAGCTTCATCGACACGATCTTCGGCCGCGGCAGCGCGTCGAAGTGGTGCTCGTGGACCAGCACCTTTTCGTACTCCGCCCGCCATTTCTCGTCGGCGATGTTGGTGCGGTAGTCATTCCAGACGTTGGTGTTGGTGTAGATGAACACCCCCGCGCCAACGAACAGCGCCAGCGCCAGGCCGAAGGTCGCGCCGGCCTTGCCGGTGAGCCGCCGGGGCAGGCGGGCGAGGCGCGGCCACAGCCGGGTCTCCGTGCCGCGCCGCCACAGGGCGTAGCTGAGCACCAGCATCAGAACCGCGAAGGCGCTCCAGTAGACGCGGAACCAGGTCGCGCCGATCCAGAACCGGCCCTGACCGTTCATGTCGGAGAGGGGCACGGCCGGTGCGCCGCCATACTGGTAGAGGTTGTGCTCGAAGCCGAGGTTGTTCAGCGTCAGGGTCGAGATGACGTAGAGCACCATCAGACCCCAGCCGATGAACTTGTGCGGCGAGAGGGTCTGCAGGAACACCGCCAGCACCGCCAGCAGCAGCCAGTCGACGCCCTGGGGCAGGACGTACCAGATCAGGTAGTCGCCGAACTGGTAGAGATTGTAGCCCTTCAGGGCCTGGACGATCACGGCGGCGACCACGCTGATCACCAGCGTCGATATCAACACCAGCGAGATGGCCAGGGTCTTGGGCGCCACGAAGGCCCAATCGGGAACGGGAGTCGAGTCGACGATCTCGTGGGTCTTCTTCTCCCGTTCGCGCCAGACCAGCTCGCCGGCGTAGTAGACGGCGATGATCATCGGAATCAGGCTGAATGAGCCCAGCAGCGGCGGGATCAGCGCCCGGGTGACCGGCCAGATCTGGCCGCCGTAGCCGGTGTCGTCGGTGGCGAACCACAGGGCGCCGATGGAGTTGAACAGGCCCATCGCCAGCAGCACCAGATAGGCGGGGCTGCCGAACACCTGGCCCATGTCCAGCCGCGTGCGGGCGATCAGCTGAGCCCAGGCGGTGGCGGCGTCGAACCGCGCCTTGGGCAAAGCCGTGAGCGGCGGGGGCGCGATTTCGGGCGCCGCCTCGGCGGCCAGCCGGACCTTCCTGTCCCGCCGGCCTTTCTCGGCGCCTGTCTGGAAGCGGAACAGAGCGAAGGCCAGGGCGAGGAACACCGCCGACAGGGCGACCGCGAACAGGCGGTTGAACAGAAGCGCGCCCACCAGTGGCGGCGTCAGGGTATTTCGGTCGGCCACGGTCCAGTATTTAGTCGCCAGGCCATAGGCGGCCGTTCCGAACGGCTCCCAGAGAGCGGCGGTCTTCTCGAATTCCGGCTTGTCGAGGGCGATACCGGCGATCGTCCAGAGGATCAGCAGGGCGATGACGCCGACGTAGGTCCACATCAGCGACCGGGTGACCGTCGCCAGGGTGAAGAACATCGACGAGGTCAGCAGCAGCGCGGGCAGGGCCAGCACGAAATAGGCGTAGAGGAACGGCTGCAGGGTCAGCGGTCCCAGCGTTTCCTTGTCGACCCAGGGCATCAGGGAGCCGATGGCGATGGCCGCCGGAACGGCCAGGAACGACAGGCAGACCGCCGCGAAGGCGCCGGTGAACCGGCCATAGAGATAGTCGAACCGGGAGATCCGGGTGGACCGCAGAATCCCGCCAAAGCCCGTCTCGTCATCGCGCACCACGATGTTGGCGACGAAGGCTGTCGAGACGAACATGTAGAAGATGGCAAGGATCAGGTGGGTGATCCCGATGGCGAACGGCGCGTTCTTGTGCATCCCGCCGCCGCCGCCGCCGATGCTGACCTGCTGGATCGTCACCGAGCCGAACGTCAGCAGGAAGAATATCCCCGCGGCGACCCAGAACACCGGGTTGCGCAGCTGGTAGCGGAACTCGAAGCCGACGACCTTTCTGAACATGGCGGCGCCCTCAGGCCGCCTTGCGGTGTTGCGAGAGGGTGGAGAAGTAGACGTCCTCCAGATCCCCCTGCACCGCCGTGAAGCCGTCGCCCGGATCGTTGTCGGCGATGATGTGGATCACCGTGCGGCCGGCGAACAGCCGGGTGGAGATGACCCGGTAGCGGGCCTGGTGGTCCTTCAGCTCGGCCTTGTCGATGGTCTTCTTCCAGATGCGGCCCTTGAGGTTGCCGACCATGTCGGCCGGAGAGCCCTGGCCGACGATGCGGCCGTCGCAGATGATCGCCATGGCCGGGCAGAGGTCGGAGACGTCCTCGACGATATGGGTCGACAGGATCACCACCACGTTCTCGCCGATCTCGGCCAGCAGGTTGAGGAAGCGGTTGCGCTCTTCCGGGTCGAGGCCCGCCGTGGGCTCGTCGACGATGATCAGGGAGGGGTCGCCGATCAGGGCCTGGGCGATGCCGAAACGCTGGCGCATGCCGCCGGAGAAGCCGGCGATGGCCTTCTTGCGCACGCTCCAGAGGTTGGTCTGGTTGAGCAGGGTCTCGACCGTCTCCTTGCGGTCTTTCGCATTGGAGACGCCCTTGAGCACCGCCATATGGTCGAGCATGTCGTAGGCCGAGACGCGGGGATAGACGCCGAAGTCCTGCGGCAGATAGCCGAGGGTTCGGCGAAGTTCCTCGGGCTCCTTCAGCACGTCGATCGAACCGAACCGCACGTGGCCGGAGGTCGGTGACTGCAGGGTCGCGACGGTGCGCATCAGGGTCGACTTGCCGGCTCCGTTCGGCCCCAGCAGGCCGAACATACCCTTTTCGACCGTGAGATTGACCTCATCCAGCGCCACCGTCCCGTTGGGATAGACGTGCGTCAGGTTCTCGATAATCAGCATGATGCGGCCCACCCCCCGGTGTTGAACGAACTACTCAGCATTCCCCCATCGACCGTCATGGCGGGCGTGGGCGACAGGGGCAAGTGAAAGAACCGTAACCGCCAGCAGGGCGATGCGCCTCGCAAATGTCATCGGGCTTGGGTAGGAACACGGCCATGACCCGCAAGATTCCCTTCGAAGCCATCGAGAACTTCCGCGATTTCGGCGACTATGCCGCCGGCGACCGTCGCCTCAAGCGCGGCCTGCTTTACCGCTCGGCCAACCAGGCGGAGGCCACCGAGGCCGATCTGGAAGCCATGCGCGCCCTCGGCCTGTCGGTGATCGTCGACCTGCGCCGACCCAACGAGCGGGAGCGCAGCCCCAGCCGGCGCTGGCGGGACTTCGCCGCGACGGTGATCGAAAACGACCTCGGCCACGAGGAGGAGGACCCGTGGCACACCTTCATCAAGGCCTCCGACCTCAGCCCGGGCGCCTTCACCGCCTACATGGTCGGCTACTATCGGGACGCCCCGTTCGTCGACCGGCACGTCGACCTCTACAGCCGCTACTTCCACGCCCTGTCGGAGACCGACGGCGCGGTGCTGATCCACTGCGCGGCCGGCAAGGACCGCACGGGCATCCTGGCCGCCCTGACTCATCACCTGGCCGGGGTGCATGAAGACGACATCCTCGCCGACTTCCTTCTGACCAACGATCCGCACCGCTTCGAGCGCCGCGCGCCACAGTTCGCCGCGGTGATCGAGGAGATGACGGGCCGGCGGCCGACGCAGGAGGCGGTGATCACCGCCCTGGGCGTGGAAGCCCACTACCTGGAGACCGCCTTCGCCGCGATCCACCAGAAGCACGGTTCGCTGGACGCCTACCTCCAGGACGTGCTGGGCGTCGACGCCGCCCGCCGCGACGCCATCGCGCATCGGATCCTCGATTAGAATTCGGAATTCGGTGACAGTTTACGAATTCACGATCCGGCTTTCGGACAGCTTCTGTCTCGGACGAATTCGTAAACTGTCACCGAATTCCCTTGGCCGCGCCCCGTGACAAACGCGCGTTTGACGTTCACCGTTGGAGCAAGGCCGCGTCAGTCGGCCTCTCTTGAGGAAGGACGACAGCCGCATGGACCTCTCCGCGCCGGGCGACGACGATCATGATCTGACCGTGCTTGGCGAGGTCTTGCCGGACGGCATTGAGCCGGCCGGCGGAGCCGCGGCGGCGCCTCCGGCGGCGGGCAGGCTGCCCCTCGGCGGCTGGAGCTGGTCGA
>JACRBD010000231.1 GCA_016234625.1 Caulobacterales bacterium
AAGGGGGCATAATTGTGGGATGGTGAAGCGCCGGATAGATCAATTGCTCGTCGAGCGGGGCCTTTTCGACAGCCGCGCGAAGGCGCAGGCCGCCATCGCGGCGGGACGGGTCACCGCCGATGGCCGGCCGATCGCCAAACCCTCCGAAGCCGTCGACGAAGCCGCCGTCCTGGTCGCCGAGCCGGCCCACCCCTGGGTCGGGCGCGGCGGCCTGAAGCTGGATCATGCCCTGACGCTGTGGCCTGTGCCGGTGGCGGGGCGGGTGGTCATCGACGTCGGCGCCTCGACCGGCGGCTTCAGCCAGGTCTGCCTGAGCCGCGGGGCGGCGAAAGTCTATGCCGTGGATGTGGGGCGCGGACAGCTGCACCCGATCCTGGCGAGCGACCCGCGCGTGGTCGAACTGTCAGGGACCGACGCGAGAGCCTTGACCCCGGCCCTGATCCCCGACCGGCCGGAACTGATTGTCACCGATGTCAGCTTTATCAGCCTCTTGAAAGCCCTCCCGGCCGCCCTGGCCCTGGCCGGGCCGGGGGCCGACCTGGTCGCCCTGGTCAAGCCCCAGTTCGAGGCCGGCCGGGACAAGATCGGCAAGGGCGGCGTCGTCAAGGACCAGGCCGTGCGCCAGGCGGCTCTGGACGCGGTGGTCGCCTGGCTTGACGGCGAAGGCTGGTCCGTCAGCGAGACCGCCGACAGCCCGATCACCGGCTGCGACGTCAACCGAGAGTTCCTGCTCTGGGCGCGAAAAGCCTGACGAAGAAAAGACCGCCCGCGTTCGGCGGACGGCCTTTCCTCACAGGGGTCTTCGACCTGGATCAGTCGACGACCTGATAGCGGCCCTGGGCGTCGCGGCAGACGCGCACGAAGCGCTTCTGGACGCGGCCGTCGGGCAGGTAGATCGGGCTTTCCGCCAGGGTGCAGTTGTCTGCCGCCGGCGCGTCGGCCGCCGGTTGGGCGTAGGCGTCCTCGTAGCCGTCGTCGCCATAGGCGGGGGCGTAGGACCCCTGCTGATAGCCCCGGTCGCCGTCATAGCCGTAGTAGCCGTCCTGCGGCGGTTGCGGGGCGTAGCCCTGCTGGTAGGAGTCGGGCTGGCCCGTCTCGCAGGCCGCCGCGGTCTGGCCGACCCTGGCCCCGACAATGGCGCCGAGGATGCCGCCCAGGACGGCGCCTTCGGTGCGATTGCCCCGGGCGGCGATATTGGAGCCCGCCAGGGCCCCGATGCCGCCGCCGACGAGGGCCCCGCCCGTTCCACGATTGGTCCGCTCGCGCTGGCAGGCGTCATAGCGATAGCCGCCTTGGTAGGAAGGAGCCGGGCTGGCGCCGTAGGTCTGGGCCGACGCGAAGGTCGGGACCGCCGCCAGACCAGCCGCCAGGGTCATGGCGGTAAAGCCGGCGACCCCCCGGGTCATTATGGGGGTCAGGATGGAACGGGACTTCATATCGGGGCTCTCCCTTTGTCGATCAGATGAGAGCGGTTGAGAAACCGGGACTAGCCCCGGCCGCTCGGCCGCCAGACGCCGTCACGGCTGCGGCACACCTCGAAGCCGTGCCAACGGCCGCTGTAGTACTCCTGCACCCACCTGCAGTTGGCGCGACGGGCGCTGACACGGCGGGGGTAGTTGGAGCAGTGGAAATTGTCGCGGGCGATCTGGTTGCCGGCGATCGCGCCGACAGTGCCGCCCAGCAGGGCGCCTTCGGTCTTGTTGCCCTTGGCGCCGACCGCGGCGCCGAGGGTGCCGCCGATCAGGGCGCCGGTGACGGTGCCCTTGGTCTTGGCCTGCTGACGCTTGCGGGCGCAGACATCGCCGCGGCCATAGGCGCGCGCGGACTGGGCCTCGGCCGAAATGGGGGCGAGAGTCGGGACCGCGAAGGCCGGGACGGCGATCGCAATCGCCGCGGTAAGGGTCAGAATGGTGCGCATGACGCGCTCCTTTCGCTTCCAGGGCGAGTTTCCCCGCCGTTGATGTTGAGAAGATGACCGGGCCAACCTGAACAGCTGTTGAGCGGCCCGTTCATCTTCGTTCACGCGGCGGACCGATTGCCCGCCATGTCGCCCCCCAACAATGTTATCGGGGGCGCTAGGTTCCGTTTGGAGACTCTGTTGGCCGACCAGGACGACATTTCGATCACAGCCGTTGGCGCGCAGGGCGACGGCCTTGCGCCGGGGCCGCTGTTCGTGCCGCTAACCCTGGGCGGGGAACGGGTGCGGGTGCGTCGGGAAGGCCAGCGGGCGGAGCTGCTGGAGGTGCTCGAGGCCAGCCCCGACCGGGTCGTCCCGCCCTGTCCGCACTTCGGCGTCTGCGGCGGCTGCGCTTTGCAGCACTGGGCGGCGGAACCCTACCTGGTCTGGAAGGGCGAGCTCGTTCGCACCGCCCTGAGCCACGAGCATATCGAGACCGAAATCCTGCCGACCTTCGCCTCGCCGCCGGGCTCGCGGCGGCGGGTGGCTCTGCACGCCCGGGGCGGCAAGGGCGGGGTGAGGCTGGGCTTCAAGGAGCGGCGCAGCTGGTCGCTGGTCGAGTTGGATACCTGCGTCATCGCCGATCCCCGGCTGGTGGCGGCGCTTCCGGCTTTGCGCGCCCTGGCCCGGCCATTCCTCGAGCATCCCAAGTCGGCCCCGACCCTGCATGTGACCTGGACAGCCACCGGCCTCGACGTCGATGTCACCGGGGTCGAGCGCAAGAGCGGCGGCCTGTCCGCCGACGCCCGGATGCGCGCGGCCGAGGCGGCCTCGGCCGGCGACATGGCCCGCGTCACCCTGGCCGGGGAGATGGTCTACCAGGCCCGCCAGCCGATGGTCCGGCTGGGTCCGGCCACCGTCGCCCTGCCGGCCGGGTCGTTCCTGCAGGCCGTCCCCCAGGCCGAGGCGGCCATGGCGGCCTTCGCGGTCGAGGCCGTGACCGGCGCGCACCGCATCGCCGACCTCTACTGCGGCGTCGGGACCTTCACCTTCCGGCTGGCGATGGTCGCGCCGGTTCTGGCGGCGGATTCCGCCGCCCCCGCAATCGCCGCCCTGCGCGCCGCCACGGCCAGCGCGCCGGGCCTGAAGCCCATCACCGCCGAGGCTCGCGACCTGGCCCGCCGGCCGATGCTGGCGCAGGACCTGGCCAAGGTCGACGCGGTGGTCTTCGACCCGCCGAGAGCCGGGGCTTACGAACAGTGCGGCGAGATCGGCCGCAGCAAGGTGGCGCGGGTGGTGGGCGTGTCCTGCAACCCGGTGACCTTCGCCCGCGACGCGCGGATCCTGATCGACGCCGGGTTCAAGCTGGAGCGCGTGCTGCCCGTCGACCAGTTCCTCTGGTCGCCCCACGTAGAGCTGGTCGGGGTGTTCTCGCGGTAGGCGCAGGGGACATGTACCGAAGGTACGTGTCCCCTAATCGAGCAGTTCGGGTTTTGGGGGACACGTACCTGCGGTACATGTCCCCTATCCAAACAAATCCATCTGATCCCCCGCCTTGGGCGGAACCCGGAACGCCGCCACATCCAGCGCCTCCCTGGGCCGCTCCAACCCGTAGCGTTTGCGGGCCGCGCGGAACCGCGCCGCCACCAGATCGGCGATCGGCCCTTCGCCCCTGCCGCGCACGCCGAACTCGGCGGTGTAGGCCTTGCCGCGCCGGGTCTGGCGGATCAGCGACATGACCCGGTCGGCGCGATCGGGATGGTCGGTCTTGAGCCATTCCTGGAACAGGTCGGCGATCTCCAGCGGCAGGCGGACCATGACGTAGCCCGCCGCCGTGGCCCCGGCCTGGGCCGAGGCTTCCAGCACCGCTTCGACCTCGTGGTCATTGAGGCCGGGGATCACCGGGGCGAACATCACCGTCACCGGGCAGCCCGCCGCCGTCAGCTGACTCACCGCGTCCAGCCGCCGCTGCGGCGTGGCGGCGCGCGGCTCCATGCTGCGGGCCAGCTTGCGGTCCAGGGTGGTGATCGAGACGGCCGCCCGGGCGAGGCCCGCCTTGCCCATTTCCCCCAAGATGTCGGCGTCGCGGGTGATCAGGTTGGACTTGGTGATGATCGTCAGGGGGTGGCTGAACCGTTGCAGCACCTCCAGCACCTGCCGGGTGACCCGCAGCTTGCGCTCCAGCGGCTGGTAGGGGTCGGTGTCGGCGCCGATCTGGATGTGTTTGGGCGTGTAGCCCTTGCGTGACAGTTCGGCGGTCAGCAGCCGCGCGGCCTCGGGCTTGAAGAACAGCCGGCTCTCGAAATCCAGTCCCGGCGACAGGCCGAGGTAGGCGTGGTTGGGCCGGGCGAAACAGTAGATGCAGCCGTGCTCGCAACCCCGGTAGGGATTGATCGAGCGGTCGAAATGGATGTCCGGGCTGCTGTTGCGGGTGATGATGGTCCTGGCCTTGTCGGGCAGGATCACGGTGGTCAGTTGGGCCGGTTCCGGATCCCCCGTGGTCCAGCCATCGTCAAAGGCCTCGCGCGAACGATCCTCGAACCGGCCCGACGCGTTGCTCCGCGCGCCACGGCCCTTCACCAGGGGCTTGGGAGACGACATGGCGCCATCCAACACCCGGGGTGGGAACAAAACAAGAACTATGATGCACCGGCAAAGACGGCGTGGGCCAACCGGCTAGGGACCGATCAGCCTCGAAAGGGGGGCCGCCAGTTTGCCGAAGCCGTTGAACAGCCAGTCGAAAAGCATTGCGGCGACGGCATAGAGCAGCAACTGGCCGATGATCTCGAAAAGCATCTCGCGGCCGTGGGCGCCGATGAGGAAGCGGAGGCCCGCCAACGCGACGGCGAAGACCACCAAGCCGCCCAGGAGCGTCTCGACGCCACCCGCGACATATGCGGCGGCCGCCGCCAGCGTCGCACCGAACAAGGCGACCAGTGTGAGCCTCCGACCGCTCCGCCGCTTCTTCTCGGTCTCGCCTGGGTAGGGGTTGTCGAACGCGTCGGGCATTGCGGCCTGACTATCAGGCCCCTGTGGAAGGCAAGCAACCCATTGACCGCCGATCGTCGGGGCGGTTGATGCCCCCATGATCTCCGTCATCGTCCAGACCCTGAACAACGCCGCCACCCTGCCGGCCTGCCTGGGCGCCCTGGTGCCGGCGGCCGTGGACGCCATCGTCACCGAGGTGATCGTGGTGGACGGCGGCTCGACCGACGCCACCCTGGCGATCGTCGAGGACGCGGGAGCGAAGCGGGCGGCGACCGTTGAGGCGGCGGTGGCGGCGGCCAAGGCGGACTGGCTGTTGCTGCTACCCGCTGACCTGCGGCTGGAGACCGGCTGGGACGCTGAGGCGGCGGCGCATCTGCAGAACTCAGGCGGTCGAGGGGCGCGGTTCCGGTCGGATCGCTGGTGGCCGTTGCGGCTGGGGGATCAGCGGGCGCTGCTGATCCGGAAGGACAGGTTCGGCCAGCCGTTGCGCAAGATTCGCAGGCTAGACAGCCGGGCCTTCGCGATCTGAACGCTGCCAGCTGTCCCGACCAACGTTTCCCTTCCCCTCTCCAGGGGGAAGGGGGCGGGCTCTACCTGTCCAATCTCAGATCAATGATCCGGTCGCCCCGCGCCACCGCGTCCAGGGTATTGGTCGCCCCGCCGAAGCGGCGCTTGTAGGTCCAGTAGGCGACCATCACCTTCTCGACGTAGTCGCGGGTCTCCAGGGCCGGCAGGCTTTCCATCACCAGCAGGCTGTCCATCGGGCCGCCGCCCAGCTTCTTCATCGTGTTGAGCACCGTCCCGGCGCCGGCGTTGTAGGCGGCCACGGCGCGCAGGACGTCGTAGGCCTCCGGCCCGCCGCCCAGGGCTCGCTCCATCAGCCAGGTGAAATAGTCCTGGCCGACCCGCAGGTTGGTCGGGGCGTCCAGAAGCGGCATCGGGTTGACCCGCAGTTTGTCGTCGCCGGCCGCGCGGGCGGCGGCCACCGGCCGCACCTGCATCAGCCCCATGGCCCCGGCGCCGGAGACGGCGAACTCATTGAACCGGCTTTCCGTCCACACCAGGGCGTAGACGAGCGCCTTGTCGAGGGTGAAGCCGCCCTCCGGCCAGAGCTCCGGGGTCGGATAGGTTTCCGGTCCCCGGCCGCGCGGCGCGGCGCGGCGGGTCGAGGGCGGCGGGGCGGCGTCGGCAGAGGTGGTGATCGGGGCGTTGAGGGCGAGGATCAGCGCCTGCCACTGCCGTCGGTCGCCGTCGGCCGAGGCCAGGGTCAGGCCGGCGCGCAACTCCAGCCCGGCCTCGGTGGCCCGGCCGATCTGCATCAGGGCCGTGGCCCGGTGCGCGCGGGCGTTGGCTTTCACGAAGCTGTCGACGGGGGGCAGGGCGGGCGATGTGGCCGCGCGGGTCACGCCGAACCGGCTCACGGCCCGCGCCATCGCCCGGCGGTCAGCGGGTGACGCGGCGCCGAGCTTCACCCCCCGCAGGGCCAGGCTGCGCTCGGCGACCATGCCGTAGAAGGTGTGCGGCGCCCTGGCGGCCATCTTGAGGAAGGCCAGGGCCTGGTCGGCCTCGCCCAGCTGCGTCGAGGCCCTGGCGGCCCAGAAGGCCCCGCCGGCCCGAAGCCACTCGTTCAGGTCCTCGTCGAGGGCCACGGCGCGGAACCAGGCGCGGGCCTCCTCGTAGCGTCCGAGCCGCCAGGCCGCCAGGCCGGCCACCCAGGGTTCGCCGGCGGCCGGCGCCAGGGCCAGGGCCCGCGTGGCGTCGCCGGAATAGTAGGCTTCGCGCGCCGCCCGGCCGCGATCGGGGCTGGCCGGACCGCCGGCGAGGCCCGAGGCGGTCTCGACCCGGCCCCACAGGCGCGAGACCTCCATGAACGACGGCGGTTTGGGCGCGGGCGCGCCGCCAGGCTTGCGCTTGACCGCCAGGGTGTAGACCCGCTCGGCGCCGGGATGGTCGCCGTAAGCTTTCAGCCAGGCGACGAGCTCTTCGTAGGTGGCCGACCAGGCGGTGGGGTGCATCAGCTTCTGGAAGGCCAGGTGGCCGGCAAGGGTCTTGTCCGTGACCCGGGACATGGCCCCGTCGGCATCGTCGAAGTCGCCGCGTTGAGAGGCGGCGAAGGCCTCGCGATAGGCGCGCTCGTCCATCGGCGACAGGACCTGGGGTCCGGCCGCGAACGCCGTCCGTGCTGAAAACAGGGCCGCAGCCATCATGGGCAGAGCCACGATCAGCGCGCGCCGTGAGGTCGCCATGCTGTCCACCACACCGGCCAGTGACGGCGGTGCGGTCCCTTTCCCGATGCAGCGGGCAAACTAGCGGTGCGGGCGCTTCAAAGGAAGCCGGTTCGCGTGTCACGGAGGGCTGGTTCTTTGCCGTCCGGCCCCCTATCTCCGCAGCACCATCAGGGGACCTCAGTGCAGCCAATCATTTCCATCGCCGGATTGTCGAAGACCTATGCCGGCGGTTTCCAGGCCCTCAAGGGGGTCGATCTCGACATTCGCCAGGGCGAGATCTTCGCCCTGCTCGGCCCCAACGGGGCGGGCAAGACGACCCTGATCGGGGTGGTCTGCGGCATCGTCAATCCAACCGCCGGGACCGTCACCGCCGACGGCCACGACATCGTCCGCGACTACCGCGAGGCCCGCACCAAGATCGGGCTGGTGCCGCAGGAGCTGTCGACCGACGCCTTCGAGACGGTCATCGCCACGGTCAAGTTCAGCCGCGGCCTGTTCGGCAAGCCGCCCAACCCGGCCTGCATCGAGAAGATCCTTCGCGACCTCAGCCTGTGGGACAAGAAGGACAACAAGATCATGCAGCTGTCCGGCGGCATGAAGCGCCGGGTGATGATCGCCAAGGCCCTCAGCCACGAGCCGAAGATCCTGTTCCTCGACGAGCCCTCCGCCGGGGTCGATGTCGAGCTGCGGCGGGACATGTGGCAAATGGTCCGGGGCCTGCGCGACAGCGGCGTGACCATCATCCTGACCACCCACTACATCGAGGAGGCCGAGGAGATGGCCGACCGCATCGGGGTGATCAACAAGGGTGAGCTGATCCTGGTCGAGGACAAGGACGTGCTCATGCGCAAGCTGGGCAAGAAGCAGCTGACCCTGCAGCTGCGCGAGCCGCTGAAGGCTCTGCCCAAGGCCCTGGCCGACGAAGCGCTCGAACTGTCCGACGACGGCAGCCAGCTGACCTGGAGCTTCGACGCCCAGGCCGAGGAGACCGGCATCGCCGATCTGCTCAAGCGGCTGGGCGAGGCGGGGATCGACTTCAAGGACCTGCACACCGAGGAGAGCTCGCTGGAGGAGATCTTCGTCAACCTGGTGAGGGCGCGGTGATGAACATCCATGGCGTGAAGGCCATCTACCGCTTCGAACTGGCCCGCTGGTTCCGCACCCTGATGCAGTCGATCCTGGCCCCGGTGATCTCCACCTCGCTGTATTTCGTGGTCTTCGGCTCGGCCATCGGCAGCCGGATGACGGCCATCGACGGGGTCAGCTACGGCGCCTTTATCGTGCCGGGCCTGATCATGCTGTCGATCCTGACCGAGAGCATCTCCAACGCCAGCTTCGGCATCTACATGCCCAAATGGTCGGGGACGATCTACGAGCTGCTGTCCTCGCCGGTCAGCTGGATCGAGACGGTGATCGGCTATGTCGGGGCGGCAGCGACCAAGTCGGTGCTGCTGGGACTTTTGATCCTGGTCACGGCGCGGCTGTTCGTTCCGTTCGACATTGCCCATCCGGTCTGGATGCTGGCCTTCCTCGTGCTCACCGCCGTCACCTTCAGCCTGTTCGGCTTCATCATCGGCCTATGGGCCGACGACTTCCAGAAGCTGCAGATCGTGCCGACCCTGATCATCACGCCGCTGGCCTTCCTGGGCGGCAGTTTCTACTCGATCAGCATGCTGCCGCCGCTCTGGCAGAAGATCACCCTGTTCAACCCGGTGGTCTATCTGATCAGCGGCTTCCGCTGGGCCTTCTACGGCAAGGCCGACGTCAACATCGGCATCAGCCTGGCCGCCATCCTGGGCTTCCTGATCGCCTGTCTCCTGACCATACGGTGGATCTTCGCCACCGGCTACAAGATGAAGGTTTGACCCCCGCATGTCCTCCTCGACCCTGTTCACCCCGCTGACCTTCGCCCACGGCCCGGCGATGAAGAACCGCCTGATGCTGGCGCCCCTGACCAACACCCAGAGCCACGCCGATGGCCGGATGTCGGACGAGGAGTTCAAATGGCTGACCATGCGGGCGGAGGGCGGCTTTGGCTTGACCATGACCTGCGCCGCCCATATCCAGCGCACCGGCCAGGGCTTCCCCGGCCAGATGGGCTGCTGGTCGGACGACCATATCGAGGGCCTGACGCGACTGGCTGCCGCCATCAAGGCGCAGGGCAGCGTGGCGGTGGTCCAGCTGCACCACGCCGGCATGCGCTCACCCGCCGAGCTGATCGGCGAGGCGCCGGTCTGCCCGTCCGACAACGAGGAGTTCGAGGCCCGCGCCCTGACCGGCGCCGAGGTCGAGCAGCTGGTGGAGGACTTCATCGCCGGCGCGATTCGGGTCGAGATTGCCGGCTTCGACGGCGTCGAGATCCACGGCGCCCACGGCTACGTCCTGGCCCAGTTCCTCAGCCCCGAGGTCAACCAGCGCACCGACCAATGGGGTGGTTCGGCGGAGAACCGGGCCCGGATCGTCGTCGACATCCTCAAGGGCGTGCGCGCCCGTTGCGGGGCCGACTTCCAGCTCGGTCTGCGCCTGTCGCCGGAACGGTTCGGCCTGGACACCGGCGAGATCCGCGATCTCGCCCAGCGGCTGATGACCGAAGGCCTGATCGACTACCTCGACATGTCGCTGTGGGACGTGCGCAAGGCGCCGATGGACGAGGCCTTCGCCGGCCAGAGCCTGATCAGCCTGTTCACCGGCCTCGACCGCGGCGCCGCCCGCCTGGGCGTGGCCGGCAAGGTGATGTCGCCGGCGGACGCGGAGTGGTGCCTGGAGCAGGGCTGCGACTTCGTCCTGATCGGCCGCGGCGCGATCCTGCACCACGACTGGCCGAAGCTGGCGGCCGCCGACCCGGCCTTCCGCCCGATCGCCCTGCCAGTGACCCGCGAACACCTCCACCGCGAGGGGCTGAGCGACAGGTTCGTCACCTACATGCAGGCCTGGAAGGGGTTCGTGGCTGAGGAGATGGCGGAGGCCTGAGGAGTTCAGCGGCTCTTAGGCCGGAGCCAATCGATCAGGGCCTCAACAGCCGGACCGGCGAGAAACACCACAGCGCAGAATAGCGTGAACCACAGCGCCCAGTTCGCTCTGAGGTCCAGCACCAGCAACGAAGTCCAGCCCTCATTCCACGCCTGCCCGAGGACCGCCATCAGCGGGAACAGAGACCAAGCCAGGATTCGGCGCGGGAGGAAGGCCCGCTTCCAACCCCGAACGCTGTTGATGGGTGGGTTTTCTGTCACTCCGGCCTTCCCGGCCGATCGAGCCGCTCTGTCAGCGTCAGCAGGTCCAGCCAGGCCTTCTTCTTCGCCGCCGGCTGGCGCAGCAGGAAGGCCGGATGCAGGGTCGGCAGGGCGGGCAGCACCGCGCCATCCTCGCCGCGCCATTCGAACCAGCGGCCACGCAGGGTGAGGATGCCTTCCTCCCGCTGCAGCACCGACTTGGCCGCCGCGCCGCCGGCCAGCAGCAGCATCTTCGGCCGCACCAGCGCGATGGCCCGGGCCAGGAACGGCGCGCAGACGGCCTGTTCGGCGAGCGTCGGGGTGCGGTTGCCGGGCGGGCGCCAGAAGACGGTGTTGGTGATGAACACACGGTCCTTCAGGCCGGCGGCCTCCAGCATCCGGTCGAGCAGCTGGCCGGCCTTGCCGACGAACGGCTCCCCCCGCGCGTCTTCCTCCCCGCCGGGACCTTCGCCGATGACCATGACCGGGCCCTCGGGATTGCCGCGTGAGAACACCGCCTGTTTGGCCCCCTCGAACTTCAGGCCACAGCCGTCGAAGGCGGCGATGGCGGCGGCCAGGGCGTCGAGGGTCTGGGCCTCGGCGGCCATGGCCTTCGCCTGCTCGACGGCGGCGGAGACATCAGGCGCCGCCTGACGCGCGCCGGAACCTGGGGTTTGCGCGACGGCCGCCGGCCTCGGAGTCACCGCCTTGGCCTTCAGCCGCGCGGCGCCCTCGGCCAGCCGGTCTACCGGCTCTTCGCCATAGCAGGCGTCCACGCCGGTCTCGGCCCAGAAGGCGAGGGCGCTTTCGACGGCTCTGGCGTGGGGACTGCTCACGGGGTGATCTAACCCTGCCGGACCCTCTGCGCATAGGGCCTACTCATCCCGTTTCCCCGGCGAAGGCCGGGGCCCAGATTCAGCTACGGTCTGGGGCGGAAATTGGCGGAAACACAGCTCTATGATCTGGACCCCGGCCTTCGCCGGGGAAACGGGGCCTTATTCCCGCTTGACCGCCCCCGCGTCGCCTTCGAATAAGTCACCTGATACGCGAGGGGAATCCAGAGCCATGACCGAAGCTGTCGAACGCGAGTCCATGGAGTATGACGTCGTCATCGTCGGCGGCGGCCCGGCCGGCCTTGCCGCGGCGATCCGGCTGAAACAGCTGGCCGAGAAGGCCGGGACCGAGGTTTCGGTGGCCGTGCTGGAGAAGGGCTCGGAGGTCGGCGCCCACATCCTGTCGGGCGCGGTGATCGATCCCAAGGCGCTGAACGAGCTGATCCCCGACTGGAAGGCGCTGGGCGCGCCGCTGGAGACACCGGTGACCGAGGACCGGTTCCTGATCCTGGGGCCGATGGGCGAGCTCAGCCTGCCGATGTTCGCCCTGCCGCCGTTCATGCACAACCACGGCTGCTACATCGCCTCCCTGGCCAATGTGACCCGCTGGCTGGGCGGCCAGGCCGAGGCCATGGGCGTCGAGATCTATCCGGGCTTCGCGGCCTCGCAGCTGGTCTATCGCGAGGACGGATCGGTGAAGGGCGTGGTGGTCGGCGTCGTCGGCGTCGCCAAGGACGGCCATCACAAGGACAGCTACGAGCCGGGCATGGAGCTGCACGGCAAGTATGTGTTCATCGCCGAGGGCGTGCGCGGCTCGCTGGCCAAGCAGCTGGAAGCCAAGTTCGACCTGCGCGCCGGCAAGGAGCCGCAGAAGTTCGGCATCGGCATCAAGGAGCTGTGGCAGGTGCCGGACGCCAGTTTCCGCCCCGGCCTGGCCCAGCACACCACCGGCTGGCCGCTGGACAACAACACCGGCGGCGGCAGCTTCATGTACCACTTCGGGGACAACTACGTGACCATCGGCTACGTGGTGCACCTCAACTACAGGAACCCGTGGCTGTCGCCATTCGACGAGTTCCAGCGGTTCAAGCATCACCCCTCGGTGCTGCCGTATCTCGAAGGCGGCCGGCGCATCGCCTATGGCGCCCGGGCGATCACCGAGGGCGGCTGGCAGTCGATTCCCAAGCTGACTTTCCCGGGCGGGGTTCTGATCGGCTGTTCGGCCGGCTTCGTGAACGTGCCGCGCATCAAGGGCAGCCACAA
>JACRBD010000020.1 GCA_016234625.1 Caulobacterales bacterium
CCGGGCGATCACCGAGGGCGGCTGGCAGTCGATTCCCAAGCTGACTTTCCCGGGCGGGGTTCTGATCGGCTGTTCGGCCGGCTTCGTGAACGTGCCGCGCATCAAGGGCAGCCACAACGCCATGAAGACCGGCATGCTGGCGGCCGAGGAGGCTTTCACGGCGCTTCAGGCCGGGCGCGCCGGCGACGAGCTGACCGGCTACGCCGCCGCCTTCGATAAGAGCTGGGTGGCCAGGGAGCTGAAGGTTGTCCGTAACGCCAAGCCGCTGCTGAGCCGGTTCGGCACCTTCCTGGGCATCGCGCTCGGCGGCTTCGACATGTGGTGCACCCACCTGCTGGGCGGCTTCTCGTTCCTGGGCACGCTGAAGCACGGCAAGACCGACGCCGCCTCGACGGGCCTGGCCAAGGACTACGAGCAGATCGTCTATCCCAAGCCCGACGGCGTGATCAGCTTCGACAAGCTGAGCTCGGTGTTCCTCTCGGCGACCAACCACGAGGAAGACCAGCCGGCGCACCTGACGCTGAAGGACCCGTCCGTGCCGATCAACGTCAATCTGCCGCTCTATGGCGAACCGGCCCGGCTCTACTGCCCGGCGGGGGTCTATGAGGTGCTGTACGACGGGGCCGGGAACAACCCGAAGTTCCAGATCAACGCCCAGAACTGCGTCCACTGCAAAACCTGCGACATCAAGGACCCGTCGCAGAACATCGTCTGGACGACGCCGGAAGGCGGCGGCGGGCCGAACTATCCGAACATGTAGGTCCCTGCGTGCTTCGACACGCGCTCTTCGAGCGCTGCTCAGGATGACGCCCATTTTTGCTCGTCATCCTGAGCAGGCGCGCAGCGCCGTGTCGAAGGACGCACCACGCAACCCGCGTCTAACTCGCCTCCCGGGCACAGGCGCCTTGCCCGCGCCACAGATTGCGGCAAGGTGAGGGGCATGAAACTGCGCTTCGCCTTGCCCGCTCTCGCCCCGCTCGTCCTCCTGGCCGCCTGCGCCACCACCGGGGCGCCCGCGCCCCAGGCCGGGCTCAAACCCGCACAGGACGTCGCCTTCGGCTCCAGTTCGCCGGGTTCGTCCTACGGCCTGTTCCTCGCCGGCCAGGCGGCGCTGAACGATGACGACTCGGTGGTCGCCACGGACTACTTCGTCCGCGCCGAGCAGACGGGCCTGGACGGGGCCTATTTCAAGGAAAAGGCCTTCATCGCCGCCTTGATGGCCGGCGACATCGCGCGCGCCGCCGCGCTGACGCCGACCGATGAGGACACCCGCGTGGTGATCCAGCGCCTCGCCGCCCTGACCCAGGTCGTGGCCGGCATTGGCGAGGGCGACGGCAAGCTGGCCGCCGAAACCCTGGCCAGCGGCCGGGTTGCCGTTCCGCACCGCCAGGCGGCCCTGCTGCTGACGCCCTGGGCCGCGGCCATGACCGGCGACAAGGCCGCCTCGCTGACCCGCCCGGACCTGCGCGGCGACCGGTTGGTGGCGGTGTTCGGCCAGCTTGGCCAGGCCCAGCTGTTCGAGCGGGCGAAACGCTACGACGAGGCCGAAACCGATTACATGGCCCTGGCCGGCATCGAAGGGGCGGGCGGGCTGTTCGTCCCCGACTACGGCGCCTTCCTCGAGCGGCGCGGCCGCTGGGCCGACGCGGTGGCGGTCTATGACAAGGCCCTGGCCCAGAACCCGCGCGACACCGGCCTGCAGGCGGCCCGTGCCCGCGCCGCGAGCAAGCGCGGCGCGCCGCCGCTGCCGACTGTCCGCCAGGGCGCGGCCCGTGGCCTGGTCGCCCAGGCGGCCCAGATGCTCGGCGACCGCAACTACGAGATGGCCATCGCCTACTTCCGCATGGCCCTCTATCTGGACCCGACCCGGGACGAGGCCCGGGTGCTGATGGGCGACGCCATGGCGGGCGCCAGCCAGCCTGACGGCGCGCGCGAGGCCTATGCGGCGGTCAAGCCGACCTCGCCGCAGTACGCCATCGCCCGCTCGAAGCTGGCCTGGACCTACCAGGCGGCCAGGGACGCGAAATCCGCGCTGCGGATCGCCAGGGAGGGCTACGACGCCTCGCCGACCGACGACGACGCGGCCGTGACCTACGCGGACCTGCTGCGGGCCAATGACCAGTTCGCCGACTCGGTGACCGTCATGGACGGCGTCATCGCCCGCGCCGGCTCCGCGCCGGACTGGCGGCTGCTGTACATGCGCGGCGTGGCGCTGGAACGGATCAACCGCTGGCCGGAGGCCGAACGCGACCTGAAGGCCGCCCTGGCCAGCGAGCCGGGTGAGCCGGAACTGCTGAACTTCCTGGGCTACAGCTGGATCGACCGCGGCGAGCATCTGTCCGAGGCCATGGACATGGTCAAACGGGCGGTGGCCGCCAACCCGCGCTCGGGTCCGATCGTCGATTCGCTCGGCTGGGCCTACTATCGCCTCGGTGACTATCGCAACGCGGTGGAGCAGCTGGAGGCGGCGGTGCTGCTCGACCCGTCGGATCCGGAGATCAACAACCACCTGGGTGACGCCTACTGGCGCGTCGGCCGCCGCATCGAGGCGGAATTCCAGTGGCGACGGGTGTTGAGCCTCGATCCGCCGGCCAAGATTCGCGCCGACGCGGAGGCCAAGCTCAAGGACGGCATGGGCCCGGCGGGACTTCCCCCCGCGCCGGTGGCGTCCGCGGACTGACGAACGCCGACCGGTATACGCGGGACACCGAACCGCTTGACCGCGCCAGGCGACGACATCGTCCGGGTCCTCAAATGACCTCGCGCGCTTGCGCGCCTGACCTGGCCGGCGAAGTTCGGCTAGAGAGACCTGCATGAACTATCGCCATGCCTTCCACGCCGGGAACTTCGCCGATCTGGTCAAACACGGGACCCTGATCCTGTTGCTGGACGCCCTGACGGCCGACGCGGCGCCGCTGACGGTGGTTGATACCCACGCCGGAGCCGGCGGCTATGACCTGGACGGCGAACTGGCCCGCCGCACCGGAGAAGCGGCGCAAGGCGTCTTCCGGCTGATGGCGGCGGACGACGCGCCGGCGGCCTTCGACGGCCTGAAGGCGGCGGTCCGGCGCGGCAATCCCGGCGGCGGGGTGCGTTTCTATCCCGGCTCGCCTAGCCTGATCGCCACGGCGCTGCGCAAGGGCGACCGCTACGTGGCCTGCGAGTTGCGCGACGACGATGTGGCGTTACTGGCCCAGACTCTGGCGCCCTTTCACGGCGCGACGGCGGTGCAGACCGACGGCTTCGCCATGGCCGGGCGGGAGGCGGGCAAGGGCGGGCAGTTGTTCGTGCTGATCGATCCGCCATTCGAGCGGGGCGACGACTACGCGCGGATAGCCGAGACCATGGCCCAGGTGCTGCTGCTGGACCCGCACGCCTGCATCGCCGTCTGGCTGCCGCTGAAGGATCTGGAGACCTTCGACGCCTTCCTGCGGTCGGTGGAACCCGCCTGTCCGGACCTGCTGGTGGCCGAGGCGCGGCTCAAGCCGCTGACCGATCCGATGAAGATGAACGGCTGCGCCATGGTCATCGCCAACGCTCCGGCGGGGCTGGACGCGGGCCTGACGTCCGTCTGCGCCTGGGTCGCCGACCGGCTGGGCGATGCGGGCGGCAAGGCCGAGGTCTGGCGAACGGGACCGTAACGAATCTTTCGCACTTGCGAAATGAGAAACCGTGATATGCTGCGCTGCACAAAAGGCCGCGCGCCACGGAGACCCCTCATGGACAAGCCCGCTTTCCCGACCGTCGACACCGAGAAGATGATGCGCCTGCCCGTAGGCGCGATCTCGCCGCTGTGGTTCATGTTCGCCGGCGCGGCGACCGTGGGCGCCGCCTACTTCTGGAGCCGCACCTTCTTCAAGCCGACCAACCTCGAAGCCCTGATCGCGCTGCCCGAAGCGACGCTCGAGGCCGCCGAACCGGTCGCCGAGACGATGGTCGAGACCGTGGAGGCCGCGGCCGAGGTGATCGACGCCGAACTCGACGCCATCGCCGACCTGGCCGACACCGTGGTTGAGGCCGCGCCCGAGCCGGTCGCCGAGGTTTTCGCCGCCATGGCGCTCGAGCCCGTCGCCCCGGCCACGCCCGACGACCTGACGGTGCTGACAGGCATCGGTCCCAAGCTGGCCGCCGCCTTCGCCGAGCGCGGCGTCACCCGCTTCGCCGACATCGCCGCCTGGACCGAGGAAGACATCGCGCGCTTCGACAAGGAGCTGAAGCTGATGGGCCGCATCGGCCGCGAAGCCTGGATTGCCCAGGCCACCCGCCTGGCCGCCCACTAACAGCGGGCGTCAGTCCGGCGACAGCATCCGGTCCAGCAGCGCCTTCGCCTCCTCTTCGGACTGTCGCATCGACTCTTCGCTCGTGCCGCAGGTGACCGTGGTCGCTGTCCGGCGGCAACGATAGGTTCCGTCGGCAGGGGCGGTTGAGGTCTCGGTCTCGTCCCGCCTGCCCCAGTCCCGGTAGAGCGTCCCGAGCTCCAGCGTGTCGGACGACGTCGCGGCCGGCGGAGCCGCCTTCGGGGCGGCCGTATTGGGCGAGGTCGAGGTCGGCGCTGGGGCCGGGCTCGACGGTGAAGGCGCGGGCGCGCCCTGACAGGCGAGCACCGCGGTAAGAACGACAGACAGCATAATGGGTCTCCACAACGGCGGCCATCAGACCTGCTCCGCCTGGCGCGTCGCACCCTCCAGAAAGGGGGTTACAGCCCGAACGCCTTCAACAGGCGGTCCGCGGCCGCCGAGGCCGGCATCCGGCCCGCGCGCACCTGGCGCTCCAGATCATGGGCCTGGGCGGCCACATCCGGATGGGCGCGGAAGGCCTCGTCCAGCCGGTCGCGGACCATGGCCCACATCCAGCGGGCGTTCTGCGTCGCCCGTCGCGCCGCCCGCTCGCCATTGGCGCTCTTCACCTCGCGGTGCCGTTCGATCTGCGCCCACAGCCGGTTCAGGCCATCGTTCTTCAGCCCCGAGGCGGTGATCACCGGCGGCGTCCAGTCGGGCGAGGCGGGGGTCAGGATATGCAGCGCCGCCCGGTACTGGCGCGCCGAGCGTTCGGCCAGATCGGGGTCTGCGGCGGCCTTGTTGATCACGATCAGGTCGGCGATCTCGATCAGACCCTTCTTGATGCCCTGCAGCTCGTCGCCGCCGCCGGGAATCAGCAGGGCCAGGAAGATGTCGACCATATCGGCCACCGCCGTCTCCGACTGGCCCACCCCCACCGTCTCGACGATCACCACGTCGAACCCCGCCGCCTCGCACAGCAGCATGGCCTCGCGGGTCTTGCGGGTGACGCCGCCCAGCGTTCCGCCGGACGGGGAGGGGCGGATGAAGGCGTTCGGGTCGACCGACAGCCGCTCCATCCGCGTCTTGTCGCCGAGGATCGAGCCGCCGGTGCGGCTGGACGACGGATCCACCGCCAGCACCGCCACCCTGTGACCGGCCGCGGTCAGGTTGCAGCCCAGGGCCTCGATGGTCGTCGACTTGCCGGCGCCCGGCACGCCGGTGATGCCGATGCGCTGGGCCTTGCCGGTGTGCGGCATCAGCTGTTCAAGCAGCGCCCGGGCGGCGGCCTGGTGGTCGGCCCGGCGGCTTTCCACCAGGGTGATGGCGCGCGCCAGGGCGGCGCGCTCGCCGGCGAGGATGCCGTTTTCGAGGAATGCGATGTCAGGGACCGAGCTCACGGGCCCGGTCTAGATGACGACGGCCGTCCCCGAAACCGAAACCATCAGCATCTGCGCCTGGGGGCCGACGGTATTGTAGTCCAGGTCGACGGCGATGATGCAGTTGGCGCCGAGCTTCTCGGCTTCCTTCTCGAGGTTCTTCATCGCGTCCTCGCGGGCGCGGGCCAGCACCCGCTCGTACGACCGCGAATGGCCGCCGATGAAGTCGCGGATGGCGCCCAGCAGGTCGACAACGACGTTCGCACCCAGAATCGACTGGGCGTAGATCGCGCCCTTGTACTCCTTCACAGGCCGACCCTCGATGAACGGGGTGGTCGTGATCAGCATTGCTGGCTCCCGGCAAACGGTCTGTCAGTATTAAGGGTAATCGCTCCCGGCGGCGAGCGTTCTCCTGTGACGGGAATCTTTGGGGCAAAGGCGCGCGTCGTTGCGTGAAAAGCACGCCCGCGCCCTTCCGACGGCGACACGGTTATTGCAGAGTGCCGCCCTGCGACGGTCCTCCCTGTGCCGTCGGGAGACGCCGTGATGTTCCTCGCCCGATCGCACCTCGATCTGCACAACATCAAGAACAGCATCGACCGGACGAAGAAGATGTCGGACGGCATCGTCAAGATCGGGCCGTTCGGCTTCGGTCTGGACGCCCTGCTGGGCTTCGTGCCCTGGGCCGGCGGCGCCTACAGCGGCGGGGCCGGGATCGTGCTGTGCATCGACGCCGTCCGGGCTCGCGCCGCGCCGATGGTGGTGGCCGAGATGGCCCTGATCCTCGCCGTGGACACCCTGGCGCCCTTTATCCCGAAAGCCGGCGGCATCATCGACGCCCTGTTCACCGGCCACAAATGGGCGGCCGACCTGCTGCTGCGCCACATGGACGAGACGATCTACTTCGAGGGCAGCCGCGAGCAGGCCCAGGGTTCGTCCGAATACCGCGACCTGATGGCCCGCGTCCGCGCCGGCAA
>JACRBD010000018.1 GCA_016234625.1 Caulobacterales bacterium
CACCGGCAACTTCTTTCCGACAAGGCGCTGCAGCTCGACTTTCCCACGCTTGAGCAGCCCAAACCGCCGGCCTGGACCAAATGGATCGGCGAGGTCCTCGAGATCATCGCGCCACTGCTCGGCTGGCTGTTCTGGATCGGGGTGGCCATCGCCGCCGGGCTGATCCTGTTCATGATCGGCCGGGAGATCGTCACCCGCGCCGGCGGCAAGGGGCGGCCAGGCAGGCGACCGCCCATCCCGACCATTACCCTGCGCCCGACCGCCGAACAGGCGCGGGTGCTGCTGGCCGACGCCGACGCCCTGGCGGCGCGCGGGCTGTTCGCCGAGGCCGCGCACCTTCTGCTGCTGCGCGGGGTCCAGGACATCCGCGACAGGCGGCCGGGCCTGGTCCAGCCGTCCCTGACCAGTCGCGACATCGCCGCCCTCGTCGAACTCCCCGAGCAGGCGCGGCGGACCTTCGGCGCCATCGCCCAGGTGGTCGAGTGCAGCTTCTTCGGCGGACGGGACGTCGCCCGCGAGGACTGGTCGGTCTGCCGCGGCGCCTATGAGGCCTTCGCCCTCGACGGCGCGTCATGAGCCGCGCGGCCGAGGCGTTCCGCGGACGCACCGTGGCGATCATGATCCTCGTCGGGGTGCTGGCCTTCGCCGGGCTGACGGTGCTGTCGGTCTACGCCCCGCAGCTGAGCAGCGGCGACGACGGCCGGGCCCAGCCCCTGTCGCGGTCGGCGGTGGGCTTCGCCGGGGCGGTGAAGTTCTTCCAGGCGCGCGGTCGTACGGTGCTCGTCAGCCGCGGGCCGATCAGGGGCGAGGGCGCCGGGGTGCTGTTGCTGACGCCCGGGCCAGGCATGACACACAAGGACCTTGACCGGGTGGCCTATGACGGCGCGCGTGTGGTGGTGCTGCCCAAATGGAATCCGCGACCGCATCCGTTCCACAAGGGCTGGGTGGTCCGCGACGCGGCGGTCCCGACCCTGACGCTGGAGAAGGACCTGCTGCTGGACCTCGGCCTCGCGCCACACCGCCGCACCGTGACCGGAACGCGGACCCTGTGGTGGATCTACGACGATGGCACATCCAGCCGGATCGGCGAGACCGGCCCGATAACCAGCTTCCAGACCATCAGCGGCAGCGGGCTGAAGGGGCTGGAGGCCGTCGTCGTCGATCAGGATGGCGGGGTGGTGCTGGGCTGGCTTCCCAAGCGCAGCCTCTACGTCCTGGCCGATCCCGACCTGCTTAACACCCAGGGGCTCAGGAGCCTGGCCACGGCCAGTGTCGCCGACGCGATGATCGGTCAATGGGCCCCCGACGCACCGCTGATCTTCGACGTCACCCTGCACGGCTACAAGCGGTCGCGGAGCCTGCTGACCCTGGCGCTGGAGCCGCCATTCCTCGGCGGGACCCTGTGCGCCTTCGCCGCCGCCCTTCTGGCCGGGCTTGGCGCGGCGGTGCGGTTCGGGCCGGTGCGCCGGCCGCCGCCGCCGTTCGCCATGGGCAAGGAGGCGCTGGTCGACAGCACCGCCGGCCTGATCCGCATGGCCCGCCGCGAGCCGCGCATGACGCAGGGCTACGCCCGCCTGTGCCGCGCCCTGGTCGCCCGCGGCGTCGGCGCCCCGCGCCAGCTGGAGGAAGAGGCCCTCGAAGCCTTCCTCGACAGGCTGGGGGCCAGCCGCGGCGCGACCTCGACCTTTTCCGACCTGATGCGGGACGCCCGCGCGACGCAGGACCTCGCCGCCCTGATGGCGGTGACCCGCAAGCTCTACGACTGGAGACTGGAGATGACCCGTGAACATCGCTGACGTGAGCGCCCTTGCCGGCCGGGTGCGGGGCGAGATCGCCAAGGCGGTCGTCGGCCAGGCGGACTCGGTCGACCTGCTGCTGACCGCCCTCTTCGCCGGCGGCCATGTGCTGCTCGAGGGCCCGCCGGGGACGGCCAAGACCCTGCTGGCCCAGGCCTTCGCCGCGACCCTGGGGATCCGTTTCGGCCGGGTGCAGTTCACCCCCGACCTGATGCCCGGCGACATCATCGGGGCCAATGTGTTCAACTTCCAGACCAGCACCTTCAGCCTGACCAAGGGGCCGATCTTCTGCGACCTGTTGCTGGCCGACGAGATCAACCGCACCCCGCCCAAGACCCAGGCCGCGCTGCTGGAGGCGATGCAGGAACGGCAGGTGACGCTGGACGGGGTCGGCCATTCGCTGGGCGACCGGTTCATGGTCGTGGCCACACAGAACCCCATCGAGCAGCAGGGCACCTATCCCCTGCCGGAAGCCCAGCTGGACCGGTTCCTGTTCAAACAGACGCTGACCTATCCCACCGTCGAGGAGGAGCAGGCCATCGTGCTGATGCACGGCGCCCGCAGCGGCCTGCCGGATACCAGGGACCTGGGCGTGGGCCGGGTGGCGACCGCCGCCGAGATCGAGGCCGCCGCCGCCGCGACCGCGGGCGTGCGGCTGACGCCGGAGATCGCCGACTATGTCGTGCGGCTGGTGCGGGCCACGCGGGAGACCGGCGACATCGAGGCCGGCGCCTCGCCGCGCTGCGCCGCCATGCTGGCCATCGCCGCGCGGGCCCGGGCGGCGCTGGACGGGCGGGACTATGTCATTCCCGACGACGTCAAGCTGCTGGCCCCCGCCGCCCTGCGCCACCGGGTCATCCTGTCGCCGGCGGCCGAGATCGAGGGCCGCCGCGTCGATCAGATCGTGCGCGGCCTGATCGACCAGGTGGAGGCGCCCCGGTGATCTATCCGACGCTCAGAGCGGTCGTCATCGCCGCCCTGGGCGCGCCGATCGCCCTGGTGGTTGGCCTGCTGGCCTCGGACTACTGGCTGGCGGCGCCCGCCTGGCTGGCCCTGCTGGCGACGGTCGTGCTGCTGGACGCGGCGGCGGCGGCCTGGAACGGCCGTGGGCTGACGGTCCGGCTGACCGCGCCGCACACCATCGGCGCGGGCGCCTTCGCCGATGCCGGTCTGGACCTCGCCTTCGTCGGCAATCCCGGCCGCCGGGTCGAGCTGGCCATCGACGCCGACGACCGGCTGCGGGTCACGCCGGACCGGTTCCGGGCCCTGGTCGAGGACCGCATGGTTCGGGCCGAGGTGCGGCTGACGCCGCGCCGCCGGGGCCAGGCCGACCTGCGCGACCTGTGGGTCCGCTGGAGCGGTCCGCTGGGACTGGTCTGGGCCCAGCGCCGGCGGCGGCTGAACCACCAGGCCGCCCTGACGCCCGACATCGCCGGGGTCAAGGCGGAGGCCATGCGCCTGTTCGCCCGCGACGCCATGTTCGGGGTCAAGGCGCAGATCGATACCGGGGAGGGCACCGAGTACCACGCCCTGAAGGACTTCCATCCGGGCATGGACCGCCGCACGGTCGACTGGAAACAGTCGGCCCGGCATGTGCGGTTGCTGTCCAAGGAATACCGCACCGAACGCAACCACCACATCCTGCTGGCGCTGGATACCGGCCGGACCATGTGCGAGCCGCTGGCCGGGCTGCCGCGCATCGACCGGGCGATCAACGCCGCCCTGACCCTGGCCTTTGTCAGTCTAAAGCTGGGCGACCGGGTCGGGCTGTTCGGCTTCGACGCCGAGCCCCGGCTGGTCACCGGCATCACCGCCGGGGTCGGCTCCTTCCCCCTGATCCAGCGGCTGGCCGCCTCGCTGGACTATTCCGACGCCGAGACCAACTACACCCTGGGCCTGAGCCAGCTGGCCGGGTCGCTGGAGCGGCGCTCACTGATCGTGGTGTTCACCGAATTCGCCGACCCGACCAGCGCCGAGCTGCTGATCGAAAACGCCGCCCGTTTGAGCCGTCGGCATCTGGTGCTGTTCGTGGTCATGCGCGACGAGGAGCTGGAGGCGATCGCCCAGTCCGAGCCGCGCGAGTCCACCGACGTCTCACGGGCCGTCACCGCCGCGGCCCTGATCCGCGAGCGGGAGGTGGTCATCGCCCGGCTGCAACGCACCGGGGCCCATATCGTCGACGCGCCGGTCGCCGCGGTCGGGCCGAAGCTGCTGAATGCCTATCTCGATCTCAAACGCCGCGATCTGTTGTAGGGGGCGGGCATAGCGGACCTCAATCTCAAGAGCCATCGCTTCCGCACCGAGCGCGAGTGGGACTGGCGCAAGCTCGACGGTCTGCTGGTGCGGGTGCAGGAAAAGTCCGTCAGCGCCCTGACGGACGAGGAACTGATCTCGGTGCCGGTGCTCTACCGGTCAACCCTGTCGTCGCTGTCGGTGGCGCGGTCGATTTCGCTGGACCAGGGCGTGACCGCCTATCTCGAGAGCCTCAGCCTGAGAGCCTATCTGTTCGTCTACGGCGTGCGCTCGACGCCGCTGGAACGGACCGCGCGCTTCTTCCGGCAGGACTGGGCGGCGGCGGTGCGCGGCCTGTGGCGCGAGACCATCGTCTCGGCCCTGTTGTTCGGGCTGGGCGCGGTCGTCGCCTACCTCCTGATCCGCGGCGACCCCGACTGGTACTACTCCTTCGTCCCCGAACAGATGGCTGGCGGGCGCGATCCCTCTGCGACCACCGCAAGCCTGCGCGCGACCCTCTATGACGGGGACGGCAGGGACGCGCTGTCGGCCTTCGCCGCCTTCCTGTTCACCCACAACGCCGGGATCTCGATCCTGGCCTTCGCCCTGGGCTTCGCCCTCTGCCTGCCGACGGCCTTCCTGCTGGTCTACAACGGCGCCAGTCTCGGGGCCTTCCTGGCCCTGTTCGCCGGGCGGCAGCTGGGATTCGAGGCCGGCGGCTGGCTGATCATCCACGGCGTGACCGAGATCCTCGCCTGCATCATCGCCGGCGCGGCGGGCTTCAGGATCGGCTGGTCGGTGATCTTTCCCGGCGACCGGGCCCGGCTGGAGGCTGCCGCCGAGGCCGGCAAGACCGCCGCGACCGCCATGGTCGGGGTGATCATCATGCTGGTCTTCGCAGGCCTGCTGGAGGGTTTCGGCCGCCAGCTGATCAAGCTCGACGCGGTGCGCTACGGCATCGGCCTGACCACGCTGGTGATGTGGTCGCTCTACTTCTATCTACCGCGCGGGGTGTTCCGTGAGCGCCGTTGAGATCGACCGCCGCGAGGGCGAGCGGGCGCTGATCACGCCCGAAGGCATCGACCTGAAGGTGCGCATCGCCTCGGCCGGCGAGCGGGCTTCGGCCTTCATGATCGACGCGGCCCTGATCGTCGCCTGCCTCGTCGCCCTGACCCTGCTGGCCGCGGGCGGCGCGATCCTGACCAAGGCCAAGGCCGGCGAGTTCATCTTCGTGGTCTGGATGCTGGGCGCCTTCCTGCTGCGCAACGCCTGGTTCATCGTCTTCGAGCTGGGCCCCTATGCCGCGACGCCCGGCAAGCGGGCCCTGGGCCTGCGGGTGGCGGCGCGCAACGGCGGCCGGCTGACGGCCGAGGCGGTGTTCGCCCGCAACGCCATGCGCGAGCTGGAAGTGTTCCTGCCAATCTCGTTTCTGTTCTCCGGCGGCGGGGAGGGGGACATCTCCAGCTGGATCTATCTGCTGGGGCTCACCTGGAGCGGGGTGTTCGTGCTGTTCCCGCTGTTCAACCGCGACCGCCTGCGGCCGGGCGACCTGATCGCCGGCACCTGGGTGGTGCACGCCCCGCGCCGCTCGCTGCTCAAGGACCTGATCGAGGATGAGAGCGACGGCCGCTTCATCTTCACCCGGCCGCAGCTTGAGGCCTATGGGGTCAAGGAGCTGCATGTCCTGGAGGACGTCCTGCGCACCCGCGAACGCAAGGTGATGACGGCGGTGGCCGACCGCATCCGGCGCAAGATCGACTGGACCGGCGAGATCGACATGACCGACGAGGCCTTCCTGTCGGCCTACTACGCGGCCCTGCGGGGCCGGCTTGAGTCGCGGCTGCTGTTCGGCAAGCGCAAGCGCGACAAGTTCGACCAGGGTTGAGGCCGGACGGTCAGTCGAAGACCGAGGCCAGCGACTGGGGCTCGGCGCCCTCCTTGGCGACTCGCGGCCCGGAATGGATGGCCCCCGCGGGAGGGCAGGGGATGGGCAAGACAGATCTCCGGCGGTCTCCGGGCAACAAGGCGCGGGGTTGCGGGAGCGGTTCCGCCCGGACGGTCGGCTAGTAGACCAGCTTCAGGCCGGCCCAGGCGGCGGCGGCGGTCAGGAAGGCCACGATGGCGATGATTTCGTAGGTCTTGAAAAGTGGCCCGTTCGGCGAACGCATGTGTTGTCCCCTTGTCCCGTTCTGATCCAGCGAAGAGGATGGAGCGCAAGCCGCAGGCCAGATCGCGCAGGGAGCGAGAAATGCACAGCAGACGGGCATTCCTGGCGGTCGCGGCGGCGGTCGCCGCGCCGGGTTTCGCCCGGGCGGCCCAGCCGGTGACGGTCTTCGCCGCCGCCTCGCTGCAGGAGTCGCTGACGGCGGCCGGCGCGGCCTGGACAGCCAGGTCCGGAACGCCGGTGACGTTCAGTTTCGGCGCCTCCTCGGCCATCGCCCGCCAGATCGACCAAGGCGCGCCGGCCGACGTTTTCCTCTCGGCCGACGACGAGTGGATGGACTGGCTGGCGGGCAGGAACGGCATCGTTCCGGCCACCCGCCGGCGGCTGCTGTCCAACCAGCTGGTGCTGATCGCCCCGGCGGGTTCGAAGGCCGCGCTGAAGATCGGGCCCGGCATGGCCCTGGCCAGGGCGCTGGGCGGTGGCCGGCTGGCCGTGGCCGACCCTGCCTCCGTGCCGGCGGGAAAGTACGCCAAGGCCTCCCTGACCCGTCTGGGGATCTGGGGGACGGTCGAAAGCCGACTGCTGCCGGGCGAGAACGTCCGCGCCGCCCTGGCCTATGTGGCGCGCGGAGAAGCGCCGCTGGGCATCGTCTACGCCACGGACGCCAGGGCCGAACCGAAGGTGCGGGTAGTCGGGGTGTTGCCGGCGTCCAGCCATCCGCCGATTGTCTATCCGGCGGCAGTGATGGCGCGGTCACGGAACAGCGGCGCGGCGTCGTTCCTCGGCTTCCTGCAGGAACCCCAGGCCACGGCGATCTTCAGGCGCTACGGCTTTGGCGTGCTGGCGCGACCCGGCTAGTGCCCCGATTCCGAAGTTCGCAATAGGTTGTGGCGGTCTCCGACGAACTTCGGAATCGAAGAGGACACTAGCAAGTATATGTTTCTAGTGTGCTTTTTGAATTTGAAGTTCGCTCGCTGCCTGACCCAACAATGAGGCGAACTTCAAATTCAGCACACTAGTCCTCGACCTTGCCGGGCCAGGTCAGGTAGCCATCGCGGTCGGTCTGGGCGGCGCGATATCCGGGATGGTGCGGCGGCGCGGCGCTGACGACCGGCCCGCCTGATCCGTAGGCGTAGCCGCCCGGGCCCGAGCTGTAGCCGTAGCTGCTGGAGGTTTCGGTGGCGCTATAGCGTGAGGAAGACGCCCCGGTCTCGGTCACCGAGACACTGAAGCCGCCCCGGGCGCCGTAGCGCCCGCCGTAGCCGCCGCCGGAAGATTCGTAGCTCACATAACCGCCGCCGGCGGAGACGTAGCGGCCGCTCCCGCGGGTCCGGTAGGTCCGCCCTTCGCCGCCCGTGGCGACGGCGCGGGTGACGCCGACGGTCTTCGTCGGCCTGGCCGGGGTCGCGGCGGGCGCCGCGTCGGCCGGGCACTGGCAGGCGATCTTCTGGCCAGGGACGGCCCGCAGCGCCTCGCCGTCACAGGCGCCGAGCAGCAGCAGCGAGGGCAGGGCGAGCAGGGACAGGCGGGCGGACATGGGCCTCTCCAGAGGAGAACGGGCCGCCATCCTAGAGTCCCGAATGGTCGGCTTCCCGGCTATTCTCCGCCAGCGGGAGATTTAACCCTGATCAGTTCGCGGATCGCGCGCGTCAGCACCAGGCCCGCGGCGATGCCCGCCGTGTTGGCCAGGGCGTCGGCCGGATCGCCCTGGCGGCCCAACTCCATCATCGACTGGAGGATCTCGATGCCCACCCCGCCGAGGAACAGGCCGGCGGCCAACCGCGTCAGCCGGTGGGGGAAGGCGTAGACTCCGATCATTGTCAGCCCGAAATACGCTCCGGCGTGCTCGGCCTTGTCCCACAGGGTGACACTTGGCAGGCCGCTCGACGGGGCCAGCGACAGCCAGGCGATGACCGCGCAGGCGAGAGCAAAGGCGGCGATGCGGAGCGGGCTGGGAACCATGCGAAACGGCCTGCGGGTTGCGTCCTGGACCACCCGTCTCTAGAGCGCGTTGATCGATCAGTGGAACTGGTTTCGCCCAGGAACGGGCGAAAAGGGGGATGTGCGGGTGGTAGCGGCGGTAATCTGGGATTTCGGCGGGGTGATCACGTCCTCGCCGTTCGAGGCCTTCAACCGGTTCGAGGACGAGCGCGGCCTGCCGCGGGACTTCATCCGCACGGTCAACGCAACCAACCCTCATGACAACGCCTGGGCGCTGTTCGAGCGCAACGAGATCGACACCGCGGCCTTCGACCTGAAGTTCCTCGAGGAGGCCATGGCCCTGGGCCACGCGGTGCGTGGGTCCGACATCCTGCCCCGCCTGTCG
The DNA here is from genome assembly GCA_016234625.1 of Caulobacterales bacterium. Taxonomy (GTDB): domain Bacteria; phylum Pseudomonadota; class Alphaproteobacteria; order Caulobacterales; family Caulobacteraceae; genus Caulobacter. The sequence goes on from JACRBD010000018.1 coordinate 8,519, forward strand.
GGCGACGTGCGGCCGCGGATGGTGGCGGCGCTGAAGGCCTGCAAAGAGGTGTTCAAGGTCGGCTGCATCACCAACAACGTCCAGACAGGCCACGGCGCCGGCATGGCCGGCACCAGCGACAAGGCCGCCCAGGTGGCCGGGATCATGGCGCTGTTC
>JACRBD010000019.1 GCA_016234625.1 Caulobacterales bacterium
CTCTCGCCCGGGGTGGCGGTGCCGATCACGGTGGCGATCACCGCCGAGCGCGCCAACCCCGCGCCGCTGGCCTTCGCCCCGCGCTGGAGCGGGCTGGCCGACCGCCCGCGCAAGGGCGGGGTGCGTGAAGGCCCGGGCATCCCGCAGGTGTCCGCCGCCGGCGAACGCGGTCCGGCCGGCGGAGAGGCGCAACGCATCGCCTTCCCCAGCCCGGTGATGCTCGAACCGGCCGACCAGGTGGCGTGGGCTTCGATGGTGATACCGGCGGCGATGACCGCGATGGACGAGGCCGGGCGCAAGCGCCTGGGCGAGGGCAGCTGGCGCTACCTGACCCTGTGGGTCAAGGCCGAGCAGCCCGGCACCCTCGACCTGGTGCTGCCGCGCGCCGACTGGAAGGACAGCGGCGACCGCGTGCTGGTGCTCGATCCCTCGCAGGGCTGGCGCAAGCTGCGCCTGAGCCTCGCCGCCGACCTCCACATTGGCGCTGCCAAGCAGTGGGAGGCCAAGGAGCTGCGCGGCGAGCTGTTCCTCTTCCACGGCCGCCGCCTGCAGCAGGGTGCGCCCCTGCCCAAGCCGCTCACCGTGCTGGTGGCGGATGCCCGGCTGGAATAGCCGGGCCCGCGGCCCGGATGTGAGGTATTCTTGCCTGGTCGCCCTCGGCGGCAGCGGAGGCGGGTATGCGTAGTCGCGGGTTCACCCTCATTGAGCTGCTGGTGGTCATCGCCATCGTCGCGATCCTGGCCGGGATGCTGCTGCCGGCGGTGAACCTGGTGCGCACCGCGGCGCGCTCGATGAACTGCGGCAACAACCTGCGCCAGCTGCAGATGGCCAACGAGATGTACGCCAACGAGCAGGAGGACATGTACGTGCCGATCTGCGGGCTGGGCAGCGTCGACTGGAACGGCACGCCGCCCTGGGGGTCGTGGTGGTGCCAGGCCGCCTTCCGCGGCAACCTCGGCCTGGAGGCGGTCAAGGCCAGCAGCATGCCCCAGTCGCTCATGTGCGCGGCGTCGAAGGGCTACCGCGACAAGAACATGAGCCTGAGCTATGGCATGAACATCACCGCCTACGGCAGCGCGCCGCCGGCGGGCGAGCCCAGCTCCTATTCCGATCCCGGCTGGCACGTGGGGGCGTTGAAACCCTGCATCTTCCCGCGCTCGCGCGTGGCCCGGGCCAGCTCCAAGCTCGCCGTCGCGGATGGTTGCGACTGGTGGCTGTCGTCGTGGGGGACCTCGGTCTACGACCCGTCCTACGACGCGGTCTCGGCTCCGAGCGGGAACATGGCGATCGCCTACCGCCACCGCGAGGCGGCCAACGCCGCCTTCTATGACGGGCACGTGGAGCTGGTCAAACGCAGCGCCATCGACGTCACCAAGGCGCCGGGCGCGCTCAATACCACCCTGGCGATCATCCGCCCCTGAAACCGTTGGCCTTCGTGGCCGGCGCCGCCCCGCCCTGTCGCATCGGGGTAGGCCGTTTGTCGGAAGCCAGCGATGGCGGGCATCGGTGGGCCCAGGTATCCTGCATGGATGCACCTGGGGGAGGACCGCATGCCCGCGATCTCATTCCACCGCCGTATCGCCGTCCTGCTCGCGCTGTGCCTGTCCGCGGCCGGCTGGGGCAGCGACACCGCCCAGGCCGTCCTCGGCAGCGTGGATGAGTTCACCGGCCCTGCCGCGGCCTGGACCCAGCGCTCCGGCGTCAACGTGCAGATGCCGCTGGGAGGGGTGGTCGCCGAGTGTGAGCAGCGGCTGCCTGAGATGTGTGTCCGGGCCGGGTGCCCTTCACGGTGATGCTGGCGAGTATCGTCAAGGACATCGCGCGCATCCGAGCGGTGGCGGGGACCGTGCCTCCTTCGGCATCCGGGGGCAGTGGTCAGCCTTGCATGTAGACATCCGACAATTCAGCCACATTGCCATAAGGCATCTATGATATCCGCAGCCATCAACTCCAATGGATATATTGCCGGCATGACATGGAGGGGAAGCAAGGCCGAGATACAATACCCCATCATTTCCAGCGGTGAATGGAGCATGGGTGTTACGGCGGAAATGAAAAGCGGCCACTTGAGTCATGCTGGGGTCGTTGTGATCCATGAATCTGCCGTAGAAATTAGGATCACGGCCGTAAATACGGGCGGTTCGTTGTGCAGATGTGCGCGATTGCGATACGTCAGTGGATTTGACATGTTGATGGTGAAGCACCCGGAATATTTGGAAAAGTTCATGCCGACAACCATACGTATGGAACGCGATCATGCGTGGTCGGTTTTTGGTACTCCGTCGGGAAAATGGATTGCATTGGTGACGCCGAATGCAATTGATGGATTTGAAATACATTACGACAATTCCAAGCGCCCGATTTCTCGAAATGGATTCAGGTCTGGAGGACATCAGATTAACACCGTGTCCTTTGATCTCATCAATTCGGTCGACAAACGCCCATCTCGATGCGGTGATTCCCAAGACGTGTTCCTGCCTGGGGAATCACGAACCTGGACGTTCTATATTGTGCCGTTGGGTTCTGCTGGTGAACTTGCACAGACCGTCGTGCGCTATGCCCGGGTTCCGCATCTTGTCTGGCGACAGTCTGGGGCCATGCCTGGGCATGCGCTCGTTGCGCAGGTGTTTTCGCCAAGGGGAAATGCGCCCGAAGTGACCATTCCTCATGGCGGATCCGATTTGGTCGTACGCACGGGATCGCCACTGGTTGTTTCTGATGATGTCGAAGTTCGCGATGTCCGAATTGACGTAGCGTCAAAGACCGATCTTGTTGGACGAGATGTCCCAGTGACGGTATCGGTCGGAGGGAGAAGCGTGAGCGCCAATGGCTATGTGTTCGATTCATGGGATTCCTACGTTCTCTGCGCGTCCTCCTATGCATCTGGAAGGGGGCGGCCTGCTGTGACGAAGGTCTGCGAGGCAAGCATGCCGATCTTCTCGCTGATCGGAGCTCAGAGGATTGCACCGGGAAAGCACCGTGAAGGCCTAATTGGCGGATTCCTGGATGATGAGCTGTTCCAGAGCGGATATTTGCCGAATGGTGAACCCAGGATGAACCGCGAGCGGATCCAGAATCATTCGTGTACCATCGATATTTGCCGCGAAACATGGCTTGCGACACGGGATGAAAGATGGCTTCATCGCGCCGTCGTTCTGGCGGATTACCTTATGAACTGCCAAGGTGACGATGGGGGATACTACGCCTTCGGAAAAACGCTGCATTACACTTGTGTGTACTACATCGCCAAGTCGCTGATCGAATTGGGGGACTGCCTCTCCATCGCATCACATGCCAGTTCGGGCGAGAAGGCGGATGGGTTATTGGCTCAATCGCGAAAGGTATTGAAATCGGCGGCGGCGGCCATTGAAGATCTTTATAGACGGGGGACGGATGTTGGCACCGAAGGCCTTCCATGTTATGAAGATGGTGCCATTTCATGCGCGGCCCTGCAGTTGGCTCTTTGGTCGTTTAGGACGGGTGATCGGAAGTACTCGAATCTGGCGGCCGAACTGATGGAAGGGCACGGGTGCCTTGAATGGCGAGGTCCCGATGCGACGACCAATGGTGCGACCGTCCGCTTTTGGGAAAGCTTCTGGGCCCTTGGGTGGCGCAATTGCCTCAATACGCCGCATGGATGGAGCGCATGGACTGCCTATGCGTGGCATTCACTGTATCTAAGCACGGGACGCATCGAGTATTTTGAGCGATTCACCAACACCCTCGCTTCATGCCTCCACCTCATCAATACCCGTCAGGGCGAGCTTCATTTCTGTTTCTCACCGGAACTTCATCTATGGGACTCAAATGGCATTGAGTACAATGGAGAGAGGTTTTTAACATCCATTCGGCCGGGGATGTACGAGGAGGGAGGTTCGGAAACCCATGAAATCATCAAGCTCCTCATGGATACGCTGCTGTTCCAGGGGTATGTCTATCATGACGGATCGGACTGGATCGGCGTCAATGTAAGCTTGTCACACGGACCGGATGGACTTATGGTCACGCCGTGCAGTCCTCGGATATCAACCGTCTATTTCAATAAGACGCATCAACCTAGTGGCTGCATTGCAAGGCTGAGCTCTTCAGGCGGTCGCATGATTCAGCATGGAGATCCCTGATCTGTGTCTGTGAATCGATCAAGGGTGGCCGGATATACGATTTGACGGACGGGGACCGTGACGTCCCTGCACTGAAGTATCAGAGGGATGATCGAGGTGCGGCGTCCATGCATCTGCTCCTGTGGCTGATGTGCTGGCCGGGACCCAATCTGGCACATCGGTTCTGATGTCGCGCTGTGGTGGCAATGGTGTCGCAATCTAATGATGGCGGATACGAACATTCTGATAATCTATCGGCATCGACCAAAGGGTAATAACCATGGCCAATCTCCTGAGTTGTCGGTTCACGGCGGCCGCCTTGCTGGTTGCGCTGCATGCAGTGCTCCTGGGCAGCGACAGCGTTCAGACAGCCCTGGGCAGTGTCGATGATTTCTCAGGTCCCCCCACTGCCTGGATCCACCGGTCAGGCGCCAACGTGCAGATGCTCGCCGTCACCGGCGACGATCCCGCCCGCCCGGGCCGCCGGCTGATGGAACTGACCATGCAGCGCCGGGACGGCGCCAACACCGAGGCCGGCGCCAACTTCTTCCTGGCGCGCCGGGCGGTGGCGGCGGTGCCGCCGGGAAGCGAATCGCTGCGGGTGGTGCTCTCCTGCGACCAGGCGCAGTCCGTCTACCTGACGGTGAGCGTGCTGGGCGGGGTATGGTGGAAGGAATACGCCTCCAAGCCGCTCCAGCCCGCGGCGATCACCCCGGAGCCGGTCGAATACCTGGTCCCGCTCGCCGGGCTCAAGGCCGGCGACGGCACCGCCTTCACCGCCCAGGAGCAGGTCATCGGCGTCACCATCGCCGGCCGCGCGCCCCTCGGCGTCCTGCGCGTGCATGCGCTCGAATTCGTGCGCGCCATCGATGCCAAGGGCTGGGTGTCGGTGCGTGCCGAGTGCGGCAATCCGAGCGCGCTGTTCGAGCGCGGCAGCGCCCCCCGCTTCGTGCTCAGGCCCGGGGCCAGGCCGCTGCCCGGCATCGACGCCCTGGCCTGCACGGTGACCGCCTACGACGGGACCACCGCCGCCGAGCAGGTGCTGCCGCTGGGAGGCGCCACCGAGTGCGAGTTGCGGCTGCCCGAGCTGCCCACCGGCTGGTACGAGCTGACCGCCCGGCCGCTGGCGGGTGGCCAGGCGGTGGCCCAGACCTCGTGCCTGGCCACCACCGGCACCGTGCGTTCGGGGCGGATGCCCTTCGCGGTGATGCCGGCGACCATCGCCGAGAACATCGAGCGCATCCGCGCGGTGGGCGAGGACCGCGCCTTCTTCGGCATCCACAACCTGCGCCACCAGTTCCGCCTGCACGAGCTGATGGGCTTCCCGTGGTCGATCCGGCCCTCGCGCTGGATCTGGCGCGAACCCCAGGCGGTCCGCCGCGAGGCGGGCGCGCCGGCGCCCTGGGCCGCCAAGGAGCTCGCCGCGCCGCCCATGCCCGACCACCTGTTTGCTTTCACCAGCTTCAACCCCAACCACTTCGACAGCCTGCCGGAATGGGCCCGGGGCCGGGCCGAGGATCCCGCGCCGGCCTTCCGCTGGGACGACTTCGCCGCCTATGCCCGCGACGAGCTGGCGGTCAGCGCCCACCTGCTGCCGCACCAGCGCGGCCGCATCACCGAGGGCACCTGGGAGGTCGACCTCAACCATCCCTCGTACACCACCCGGCCGATCTACACCGACCAGGACATCGTCGACTATTTCGCCCGCTTCCGCCCGCTGGCCAAGGCCGCCGATCCAGCTGCGGTGGTGGTGGGGCCGACCATCATCGCCTCGTTCTTCGCACGGTTCGAGGAGCTCTTCCGGCTCGGGCTGCTGCAGCAGGTCGATGCCCTGTCGCTGCACTGCTACGCCAAGGCCGAGAAGCTGTGCGAGGAGCTGCCGGCCCTGCGCCGGCTGGCCGCCCGCCATGGCCGGCCGGATGTGCGCCTCTACAACTCGGAATCCGGTTTCACCTCGGTGGTGGGCGGGGTGGAACGGCTGAAGGAGCAGGCCTGCGACCTGGTCCGCCAGAACATCGTGCTCAAAGGCGAAGGGGTCACCGCCCACCTCACCTTCTATCCCTTCGATTGGGGGCGGGACCAGGAAGGTACCTACGGTCTGTGCTTCACCCTCGACGACCGCCTCGGCTTCAGCCCCGGGGCGCTGGCGCCCAAGCCGGCGGCGGCGGCACTGGCGGTGTGCTCGCACCAACTCATGGGCGCCGATCCGGTGTCGTCGCTCAACACCTGGCGATCCCAGGTCTACGGCTATGCCTTCGCGCGCGACGGGGTGCCGGTGCTGGCGCTGTGGACCACCGCCGCCGCCGGCATCCTGCGCCTGCCGGTGGGCGACGTGGCGGCGGTGACGGTGACCGGGTTCATGGGCCGCCCCGCCGTGGTGCCGGCGGTCGACGGCATCGCCGCCATCCCGCTGGCGCTGGAGCCGGTCTATGTCGGCGGGGCCGATCCCGCCCTGTACCGCGCGCCGATGACGGTGGCTGCGACCCTGCGTCCGGGCCAGGAAGCGGTCCTGCCCCTGCCGGCCGGCACCTCGGCGGTCAAGGCCTGGGGCCTGGAAGCGCGCATCGACGCTGCCGGGCGGCTGGCGCTGGCGGTTCCACGCACCTGTCCGGCGGGGCCGCGCGCCCTGCTGCAGTCCGGCGCCGGTGGCGCCAGCCAGGTGCTGTGGGTGGTGGTCGGGCAGGCGGTCGAGCTGGTGGATTGCCGCCCGATCCAGGGCGATGGCCGGATCGACCTGGAGCTGACCCTGCGCAACCATGCCATCATGCCGGTGCCGGTGAGCGCGCGGGTATCTTCGACCGGCACCGGTTCCTGGGCCACGCGCAGCGTCGAGGTCCCGGCGGGCGCCCGCGCCACCGTGGCGGTGGCGCTGCGCAGCGGCAAGGCCCCCGCCCCCCGCGAGGCGCTGGCGGCGTCCTTCGAACTGGGCATCAACGGCACCGATGTGGTGCGCGGCGAACGCCGCCTGTCGCTGCTGTGCGCGAGCCGGCCGGGCGCAGCGCCTCCGGCCCCGCCGTATGCCGGGCGGGTGCGCATCGAGGGTCCGGGGTCCTCCGGCACGGCGGAATCAGCCGACTTCTCCTTCGCGTGGGACGACCAGGGGCTGCGCCTGGCGATGGTGCGGCGGGATGACGCCGAGTGCCAGCGCTGGGACGAGGGCTGGATGTGGAAGGGGGACAGCCTGCAGCTCGCCTTCGACACCGATCCCGACCAGGACCGGCCCTACAACCCGCTCGCCGGCATCCTGGGCAAGAAGATCACCGAGGTCACAGTGGCGCGCACCCGCGATGGCGCCCGCGCCTGGCGCCAGATCACCCACAACCCGGCCGAGCTGCCGATCGGCTGGTGCCAGGACTGGCAGGTGACCTGGGAGCGCGATGAGGCGGCGGCGACCACCCGCATCGCCATCGTCATCCCCTGGGCCGGCATCGGCATCGCCGGTCCGTTGGCCCCGGGCCGGCAGATCGGCTTCGCCGCCCTGGTCAACGATCTCGACCAGGAGAAGGGCGAGCGCGCCCGCCTGCGCCTGTTCGGCGGCATCGATCCGGTGAAGGCCCCGGCGGAGTTCGGTCGCATCACCCTGCGTTGAAGCCCGGTACGGGACCGCGCCGGGAATTCAGGCGCGGTCCGGGCCCAGGGTCCAGGTGAAGGCGGCGTCCTCGTCGCTCCACTGCGGGAAGTTGGTGCCCCAGACATTGTTCCACAGGTTGAGGTGGAAGCCCGCGCGGGCGGGCGGGTGGAGGGCGCCGGGCCATTCGAGCAGGGCGGGTGGTCCGGGGGCGACCAGCGGCGTGTCGGGCAGGTCCAGGCGCAGGCCGCCGGTGGCGTCGGTGCAGATGACGGCGTCGGCGGCGTGCAGCAGGCGGCCGCCGCCGGCGACGGTGGTGGCGGGGTCGATGGTGAGGCCGAGCTTATCCAGGCGGAGGGTGGCGTCGTCGGCGAGGCGCGGGCGCAGGCCCAGCCACAGCGCCTCGCCCACCCGGGAGGCGCGCTTGCCGCGCCACCCGGCGCGCACCAGCAGCCGTTCACCGGCGACCGCCAGGCGCAGCCAGGCCTCGGCCGGGCAGCCGAAGCGCCGGCAGGGTTCGTCGGGAAAGCGCAGCAGCAGGGTCAGGGCGTCGCCGGTGCAGGCGGAGCCGGCCAGCAGCGGGCTCCAGCTGGCGCCGTGCCCCGGCAGCACCTCTTCGATTCCGGGCTTGCCGAAATCGGCCTCGGCCCACGGGGCGGTCTCGGCCGGGTGCGGGTTGAAGGCGGCCTGGAAGCGGCGGAAGTCGGCGGCGCCGAAGGTCTGGTAGGTGAAGGTGAACAGCTGGTGGGCGGGGCCGGCCCAGTCGCGCCCGCCCCAGCGGCAGGCGGTCACCGCCCCGCTGGCGGCGTCCACCTCCAGCTCGAGGCCGCCGGCCGCCAGCCGCAGCGGCGAGCGCGCGCCGGCGTCGGGCAGTGGCGGCGGCGGGGACGGCAGGGCGCCGGCGGCCGAGGCCTGCGCCGGCTCTGGCAGGCCGGCGACCGCCTGGTCGAGGTAGGCGCGCTGTTCGCGCCAGGAGTCCTCCCAGGCGGCGAACAGGCCGGCGTGGCGCTGGGCGGCGAACGGTCCTGGCTGGTAGGATCCCAGGGTCGCCGGGAGCGACCGCGCCGCCCCCGGCGCGCGGCGCCAGACCTTGGTGTCGAGACCCCAGGTGTGCTCGGCCACCAGCATCAGGTCGCGGCCCAGGGCGGCGAAGGCGGGCAGCGCGGCCCAGTCCGGGTGCTCGCGCCGGGCCTTGGCGCGCCAGCGCACCAGGGCGCGCAGCCGCGCCACCTTCTGCGGGTCGCTGCCCACCCCGTGCAGCAGCGAGTCGCCGATCTCGGCGGTCACCACCGGCAGGCCGGCCTGCAGGGGTTCGAGCCTGCGCGCGAAGTCGTCGAGGGTCGATCCCACCACCTGGGCGCCAGGCCGGCGGGCGCGTTCGGCGGCGAAGGCGGCGGCGATCCCGGCCAGGTCCTGCGGGCCGTAGTTGTTGCCGGTCTGGGCGATGGCGAGGGCCTGGTCGCAGCCGGGGACCACGCCGTCCTCGCCGATCTCGCGGTAGCCGCAGCCGTAGAGCACGGTGACCTCGTCGCCGCCCGGCGCCCGCCAGCGGAAGCAGGGCGGCACCTCCGGCCGCGCCGCGGCGGGGTTGACCCCGACATGCAGCAGGCGCACCCCGGCCTCGGCCAGCAGCGGCACCAGGGCCACGCTGTGGCCGGGCACGTCGGTGACCTTGGCGGCGATGGTGGTGCGGCCGAAGCGGCGGTCGAGGTCGCGCGCCAGCGACAGGCCGTAGCGCACCAGGTCGGGATCGAGCAGCTCCCAGCGGGCGGTGAAGGGCAGCGCGTGCCAGGCCAGGTCGCCCTCGCTCAGGGCCTGCTCCAGTTCGCGGCGGGCGCGCCCGCGGCTGCGTTCCAGGGCCTCGGTCAGCAGCCAGCTGCCGGTGGTCCACACGAAGCGGTCGCCGCCCTCCTGGCGCAGGCGCCGGGCCAGGGCGATGGCGGCGGGGATGGAGCGCGTGCAGTGGTCCTCGACCACCGCCGCCGCCGAGCGGGTGAAGCCGATGTCGAGGTGGGTCTTGAAGACCAGATGGACGGTGGCGATGGTCATGGCCGGCGCCGGTCCGGGCGGGGCGTCCGCGACCGCGGTGCGGTCGTCCCTCCGGTGGCGGGTCCTGCGGCCATGCCGGCAGGTTAGGCCGCCGGCGCTCCGCTGCCAAGGCCCACCTGCTGCTCCGGGGCTGGCCGTGGCCATCGCGGCTCAGACGGGACCGGTCGCGGCGAGCGTCCACGCGAAGGCGGCATCCTCGTCGCTCCACTGCGGGAAGTTGGTGCCCCACACGTTGTTCCACAGGTTGAGGTGGAATCCCGCGCGGGCGGGCGGGTGGAGGGCGCCGGGCCATTCCAGCAGGGCGGGCGGTCCGGGGGCGACCAGCGGCGCGTCGGGCAGGTCCAGGCGCAGGCCGCCGGCGGCGTCGGCGCAGATGACGGCATCGGCGGCGTGCAGCAGGCGGCCGCCGCCGGCGACGGTGGTGGCGGGGTCGATGGCCAGGCCGAGTTTTTCCAGGCGGAGGGTGGCGTCGTCGGCGAGGCGCGGGCGCAGGCCCAGCCACAGTGCCTCGCCCACCCGGCTGGCCTGCTTGCCGCGCCAGCCGGCGCGCACCAGCAGCCGCCCCTCGGCCGCCGCCAGGCGCAGCCAGGCCTCGGCCGGGCAGCCGAAGCGCCGGCAGGGTTCGTCGGGGAAGCGCAGCAGCAGGGTCAGGGCGTCGCCGGTGCAGGCGGCGCCGGCCAGCTGCGGGCTCCAGCACGCACCGTGGCCGGGCAGCACCTCCTCGAGCCCGAGCTTGCCGAAGTCGGATACGGCCCACGACGCGGTGGCGGCCGGGCGGGGGTTGTAGGCGGTGTAGAAGCGGCGGAAATCCGCGGCGCCGAAGGTCTGGTAGGTGAAGCCGAACAGCGGGTGGGCGCCGTCGGCCCACTCGCGCTCCCGCCAGCGGCAGCCTGTCACCGCCCCGCTGCGGCCGTCCACCGCCAGCGTCCAGTCCCCGGCTGTCAGGCGCAGCGGGGCGCTGGCGCCCGCTGGCGGCAGGTCCGGCGGCGGCGCCGGCAGCGCGGCCGCGTCCGCGGAGCGCACCGTCGCCGGCAGGGCGGCGAGGGCCTGGTCGAGGTAGGCGCGCTGCTCGCGCCAGGAGTCCTCCCAGTCGGCGAACAGGCCGGCCCGGCGCTGCGCCGCGAAGGCCTCGGCGGCGAAGGAGCCGCGCGCCACCGCACGGTTCATCCCGCTGACCGGATCGGGCCGGTGGGTCTTGATGTCGAGGCCCCAGGTGTGCTCGCCCACCAGCAGCAGGGAGCGGCTGAAGGCGGCGAACCAGGGCCGCGCCGCGAGCTGCGGCCGCCGCTCCAGGGTCCTGGCCCGCCAGCGCGCCAGGGCGCGGAAGCGGGCCACCTTGCGCGGATCGCTGCCCACCCCGTGGATCCACGAATCGCCGATCTCGGCGGCCACCACCGGCAGCTGGTCGCGCACCGGCTCCAGCGCCCGGGCGAAGGCGTCGAGGGTCGATCCCGCCACCCGGGCGCCGGGATGGCGGGCGCGCTCGGCGGCGAAGGCCGCCGCCACCCCGGCGGCATCCTGGGGGCCCTGGTTGTCGCCGGTGTGGGCGAAGGCGAGGACGTGATCGCAGCCGGGGACGGCGTCGGCGCTGCCGTAGTCGCCGCCATAGACCACCACCACCTCGCCGCCGTCCGGCGCCCGCCAGCGGAAGCTGGAGGGTACCTCCGGCATCGCCGAGGCGGGGTTGACCCCGAGGTGGAGCAGGCGCACCCCGGCCTCGGCCAGCAGCGGCACCAGGGCCACGGTGTGGCCCGGCACATCGGTCATCTTGGCGGCGATGGTGGTGCGGCCGAAGCGGCGGTCGAGGTCGCGCGCCAGCGACAGGCCGTAGCGCACCAGCCCGGGGTCGAGCAGTTCGGTATGGGTGGTGAAGGGCAGCGCGTGCCAGGCCAGGTCGCCCTCGCCCAGGGCCCGTTCCAGCTCGCGGCGGGCGCGCCCGCGGCTGCGTTCCAGGGCCTCGGTCATCAGCCAGCTGCCGGTGGTCCACACGAAGCGGTCGCCGCCCGCGTCGCGCAGCCGGCGCGCCAGGGCGATGGCGGCGGGGATGGAGCGGCGCAGATGGTCCTCGGTCACCGCCGCCGCCGAACGGGTGAAGCCGATGTCGAGGTGGGTCTTGAAGACCAGGTGGACGGTCTGGGCGGCGGCGATGGTGGCGGTCGGGGGGGCGCTCATGGCGTGTAGAACGGCGGATTGGTGAAGGAGCCTCCCGCGGCCAGGGTCCAGGCGCGGTACCAGTCGCTGCCGGCGGCGATGCTCCAGGTGTCCTGGCGCCAGCGTGCGACATGGCCGTCGAGATAGACGATACTGGTGGCACCCTGATGCCAGATTCCCACCCGTTGGTTGATGAAGGCGGGATCAATCAGGAACAATCCGTCGATGCCAAAGCAGCCGACGCCATAGCGAGCGCATGCGAACAGAGCCCTTCCCGAATGATTGGGGATGGCGTTCAGGCCGGAGTAGGAGCGCCCTGCCCCGGTGACCAGGTGGCAGTTGTAGATGTAGGTGAAGACGCCCTTCTGCGATACGTACGGCGGATTGTTCCAGGCCGGACAATGGCTGCTGCGCGCATCGTCGAGGTAGGGGGAGATCTCCGAGAACATGCCATCAACTGGCGACGGAGCCCACGGACCGCCGACCCACTTCAGGTAGGGCGTGGCGCCCTCGTTGTCGCCGGTGTAGAGCAGGGAGGCCAGGGCCAGCTTGCGCTCCTGGGCGCCGCAGCGCATGGCCTGGGCGGCGGTGCGCACCATCCCCAGCGCCGGCATCAGCATGGCGGCGAGGATGGCCACGATGGCCACCACCACCAGCAGCTCGATCAGGGTGAAGGCGCGGCGGTTCATATGAGGAATATGCCCCTCGGCGGGCGATCCGGCAATGGTGCTGATGCGACACCGGAGGTGTGGACTGCGACCGGCCCTTGAGCCGGCGGGGCCGAGGCCGGATCATGGCCCGGGGGTGCACGGCATGGCCGAGGCCGACAGCGCACTGGTGGGGATGGCCGCTGCGGCCGGCCGCCGGGTGGTGGTGGACATCCACCCGCACGGGCATCTCCAGCAGGAACTGCTGGCCGGGATCGCCGCCGCCGCCCGCGAGCAGGGCTGGGACCTGAGCTTCCTGCCCGGACTCGGCCAGGAGGTCGCCGCCGGACAGCCCGGGCCGGAGGGGCCTCCCGAGGGCATCGTCGCCCTCAGCGCCTCCGCCGCCGCCGCCACGGCCTTGGCCGGCCTGCCCTGCTCGGTGGTGGAGTTGGGCGGGTGGGTTGCGCGCTGGCCGCTACCCGAAGTCGACGAGGAGGCGGCGGGGCGGCTCGCCGCCCTCCACCTGCAGGAACGCGGCTATCCCCGCCTCGCCTTCCTGGGCGAGGACGCCGCCGCCGATGCCGGCCGTGGCCGGGGCTTCGCCGCCGCCGCGCGCGCCGCCCTGGCGGGGGAGCTGCGCCTGGCCGCCGCCGACCTTGTGCGTTCGCGCGGCGACGAACGGATCATCCCCTGGCTGACCCGCCTGCCCCTGCCCTGCGGCATCCTCGCCTCCTCCGACCGCCTGGCGCTCGCGCTCGCCGCGGTGGCGTACCGCCACGGCCTGCAGCTTCCCGAGGAGCTCGGCATTATCGGGGCCGGGGGCGATCCGCTGCTGTCGTCGCTGTCGCCGGTGCCGCTGTCGAGCGTGCGCCTGCCCTTGCGCGAGCAGGGCCAGCAGGCCGCCCGCCTGCTCGGCGAGCTGATGGCGGGCAGGCCGCCGTCCGCGTGCTCGCCGCTGATCCCCACCGAGGTGGTGGCGCAGCGCTCCAGCGACCGCCGCGAGCACGCCGACGCCCTGGTCGCCGCCGCC
>JACRBD010000235.1 GCA_016234625.1 Caulobacterales bacterium
AGATTGCGCTCCACGTCCACCGCCAGAGCTTTCAGCGGCGAGAGATAGAGGGTGTGGATCTCGTCGATGATGACGCAGCGCAGGTCCTCGAAATAGGTCCGCGCCCCTTCCCAGGCCAGCAGCAGGGCCAGCTGCTCGGGCGTGGTCAGCAGCATGTCGGGCGGCTTGATCTTCTGGCGCTGTTTGCGCGCAACGCCGGTGTCGCCTGTGCGGGACTCGGCGACGATGTTCAGGCCAATGCCCTGTATGGGCGCCAGCAGATTGCGCTCCACGTCCACCGCCAGAGCTTTCAGCGGCGAGAGATAGAGGGTGTGGATGCCGCGCGGGCCGTTGGCCGGCGGCCGTTCGGCAAGTTCGATCAGGCTGGGCAGGAAGCCGGCCAGGGTCTTGCCCCCGCCGGTGGGGGCGATCAGCAGGGCGTCGCGCCCCTGCCGCGCCTTCTCGATCATCGCCAACTGGTGCGCGCGCGCCGCCCAGCCCCGGCCGGCGAACCAGTCGGCGAACCTTGGCGGCAACAGGGAGGGCAGGGCGCCGTCCATCAGGTCAGCGACCGACCTGACGGGCCGGCGAGGCAGGCGATGGGACGGCGGCGATCATCACCACAACCCACCACCGCCACGCCCCTGCGTCAATGTTCCCTTTCTGTTTCGGGCGGCGGCGTCTTGACGCTTCGGGAAACCTCGCGTTCCACTAGGGTGAGGGTTGAAGGGGTTGTGATGCGTACCCGATGGATGGTTCTGGCCGCGATGGCCCTGGCGTTGACTGGCTCGCCGGCGCTCGCCCGGGACGAGGATGGCCTCCGCAACCTGTCGAGCAACGACTATAGCCCCCGGCAGATCGAGGCGCTGCAGCGCACCGCAGCGCGCGGCGACGCGGAGGCCATGTACGACCTGGCCATCGTTTATCGCGACGGCGAGGGCGCGGAGGTCGATCTGAAGAAGGCCTTCTACTGGTTCAGGAAGGCGGCCCTGAAGGGCAATGTCGAGGCGATGAACGAGGTCGGCTGCGCCTATTCCCGTGGCTCGGGCGTGGCGGTCGACTACGTCGTCGCCCTGGGCTGGTTCCGCAAGGCGGCCGACAAGGGCGACGTCATCGCCATGCTCAATGTCGGGGTGGCCTATGACCTGGGCCAGGGCGTGACCATCGACGACGCCGAGGCGGTCCGCTGGTACCTGCGCTCGGCCGAGGGCGGCGATCCCACGGCCGCCCTCTACCTGGCCAGCATGTACGAGCGGGCCGAAGGCGTGCGGATGGACTTCGAGGAGGCCGCCCGATGGTACCGACGCGCCGCCCGGTCGGAGGATCCAGATGAGCGGGCCCAGGCCGAGAACGGCCTGGAGCGGGTTGGCGAAGGACAGCTGCCGCTCAAGCCACCAGCCGCCGAGACCGGCCTGATCTCGACCTGATGCCGCGCGATTTTCGCGACCACGGTTGCACACGCTTGACGGGCGGATAATCCCCTCCGCACTTGGGCGATCTATCGGGGAGGATTCCATGGTTCGTTCGGCTTTGTTCGCCCTTGTCCTGGTCGTGGCCGCGCCGCCGGCCTTCGCCGCGCCGGGTGATGCGAATGGACCCCCGCCGACGCCGCCACCTGTGATCGCGCCGCAGAACGACCAATGGACCCCGGCCGACATCGCTGGCTACGAGCGCAAGGCCGCGGCCGGCAGCGTCGATGCGATGTACAATCTGGGTCTGGCCTACGCCAACGGGGAGGGCGCGCCAAAGGACTGGGACAAGGCCCGCGCCTGGTATCAGAAGGCGGCCAACCTCGGCAGTCGCGACGCCATGAATAACCTGGGCGTCCTGTATTCCAACGGCGACGGCGTGCCGATCAACTACCTCACCGCCCTGAAATGGTACCGCAAGGCCGCCGCCCTCGGCGACAACACGGCCATGAACAACATCGCCTTCGCCTACGACGTCGGCCTGGGCGTGCCGGTCAACGACGTTGAGGCGGTGCGCTGGTACCGCATGGCCGCCGACGCCGGCAACGCGGACGCCGCCTACAATCTGGGCGTCATGTATGAGAACGGCGAAGGCGTTCCGCGCAACTTCACCGAGGCGGCGGCCTGTTACCGCCGGGCCATGCTGTCGCCCGATCCGGAAATGCAAGCCAAGGCCCAGAAAGCCCTCGACCGGGTGACCAAGCCGTCGGTGGCGTTGCCGTTCGTCTGACGGGCGGGCTAGGGCAAGATCGAGAAGACCACGCTCAGACGAGCCGTTTCCTCAACTGGCGGCACGGTGACCTTCACCGAAGCCGTCGGCGCGGCGGGCGGCTTGGCAAGCAACGCGGCTGGCGCTTCGGTGGCGAGAACAACGCCGTCAAGCTCCTCGCCGTCATAGGGCCGTGGACTACGATCCGACACCAGCGCAATGGGTCCGAGCTTCACGCCAGAAGCCTTGGCGATGGCTGCCGCCTGGGCGCGGGCGTCCTGGATCGCGGCGTCTATGGCGGCGTCTCGCAAGCTTGAGGGGTCATTGAGGCCGAACGCCGCCAGCGACACGCCGCGACCTCCCAGCTCGGCGGCCAGCGAGGCGGCGTCCCCCGCGCGAGACGCGGGCGCGAGTTTTACCCGCATGGTCATCGTGACGACATAACCCGTCACCGCGCAGGCGCCCTCGGAGAGGGTCGGCCTGGGTTGGTAGGACTCACCTCGCTCGCAATCCGAGCCTACGACCTCCTGCACCTTGAGCTCGCTGGTCGCGATATCGATCGCCTTCACCCCCACGAGCGCGCTCAGCTGCGACTCCAGCTTGGTCTGCAGGGCGCTCAGGCCCCTCAGGGCCTCCACGGAGGTCTTACCTTCGCCCACGACGGCCAATGAGACGGTGGCCCATTCGGCGGGACGCTCCACCGAACCGATGCCGGTGATGATAGTCTGGGACTTGTCCAGGGTTTGCGCTTGCGACAGGTCTGGCGCGGCCAAGGCAAGCAGTCCGGCGATCAAGAAAAGGCGCATTGTCGTACCCCCGTTTATGGCCGCAGACTGCACGCATGGCGAGCGGACTCGCAAGTGCGCCGTTGTTCTCGTTTCGTTTTCTCGTGATCCGCGCTAGTCATTCGGCGTGAACGCCCCGACTCCCGTCCTTGATCTGGCCCCCGCCCTCGTCGTCCTGCCCGGCGCGCGGGCGGCCGTGGCCGATGGCGCGGGGGAGAAGGACCTTCGCCCGCCCTACGCCCGCGAGCTGCTGGAGCACGGGCCGGTGCTGGTGGCCCATGCGGGCATGACCGCCCGGCGGCTGGGGCTCAATGCTCCGGCCCGCTCGCGGAGCATCTTCGACGCCCTGGAGCTGTTCGCCTTCGTTCGGCCGGCGAAGTTCACCGCCCCGTCGGCGGCGGGCCTGGCCCAGGCGGTCGGGCTGGAGGAGCCGAAGGGCGCGGCGGCCCAGGCCACGGCCCTGCGCCAGGTCGGCGCCCTGCTGCTGGCCGAGCTGGGCGCCCAGCCCTGGCCGTCGCGGGAGGAGGCCCTGGCGCTCGCCGAGACGCTGGAGCGGGCCGGCTGGGCCTGGGGCCTGGCCTGTATCGCCGCCCTGCGCGCCGGCGGGCCGATCAACCGGCCGCATCGCGGTTCGGGCCTGGAGGTCTGGAGCCGCATCCCCGAATGGGAGGACCAGGCGCCGCCTGGCGAGCCGGGCACGCGGGCCATCGCCCCCGAGGACGCCGAACAGCGCCTCGCCGACCTGCTGCACCGGGCCGGCCTCGACGAGGCCCGGACCCTGCAGAAGGTCTACGCCGCCGAGACCGCCTGGGCCTTCCAGCCCCGCGAGCGGGAGGGCGAGCCGCGCATGATGCTGGCCGAGGCCGGCACCGGCGTCGGCAAGACCCTCGGCTATCTCGCCCCCGCCTCGGTCTGGGCCGAGGCCAACGGGCCGTCGGTTTGGATCTCGACCTACACCCGCGCGCTGCAGCGGCAGATCGAGCGCGAGAGCGCGGCCATCTATCCCGATCCCGAGGTCCGCGCCCGCAAGGCCGTGGTCCGCAAGGGCCGCGAGAACTACCTCTGCCTGCTGAACTTCCATGAGGCGGTGCAGGCGGCGCAGCTGGGCAACGGCGACCTGATCGGGCTGGGCCTGACCGCCCGCTGGATCCGCGCCAGCCGCGACGGCGACATGACCGGCGGCGACTTCCCCGCCTGGCTGCCGACCCTGTTCGCGGTTGGCGTCGCCCAGGCGGCCAGCGCCGGCAACCTGGTCGACCGGCGGGGCGAGTGCGTCCACGCCGGCTGCGTCCACTACCGCGCCTGTTTCGTCGAGAAGGCGGTGCGCGGCTCCAGGCGGGCCGACCTGGTGATCGCCAACCACGCCCTGGTGATGACCCAGGCGGCCTTCGACGGCGCCCGCACGGCGCGGGGGCTGAAGGGCGACAACGAGACCACCACCCTGCGCCGCATCGTCTTCGACGAGGGCCATCACCTGTTCGACGCCGCCGACAGCGCCTTCTCCACGGCGTTGAGCGGCGCGGAGGCGGCCGAGATGCGCCGCTGGATCCGCGGGCCCGAGGGGCGCGGCCGGCGCGGCCGGGGGCTGGAGCAGCGGCTGCTGGAGATCGTCGGCGAGCGCGAGGACGCCCGCCACGCCCTGCAGGACGCCATCCGCGCCGCCGGGGCCCTGCCGGGCGAAGGCTGGTCCGGCCGCATCGCCCCGCCGGACGGGGGCGTCAATCCGCAGGGTCCGGTCGAGGCGTTCCTCGTCGCCGTGATGGAGCAACTGCGCGCGCGGGCCTCGCAGAGCGATCAGGGCATGGAATGCGCCGCCCGGCCGGCCACCGACCTGGTGCGCGAGACCGCCGCCGTCGCCGCCCGGGCCCTGGCCGCCGTCGAGGCGCCGCTGCTGGCCCTGGCCCGCCATCTGGAAGACGTGCTCGACCAGGAGACCGACGAGCTGCAGTCCAGCGACCGGGCCCGTATCGAAGGGGCCCTGCGGGGCCTCGACCGGCGGGCCCGCATGACCCTCCCGGCCTGGCGCTCGATGCTGAAAGCGATCGAGGAAGACGCCGAGGACGACCCCGACTTCGTCGACTGGTTCGACGCCACCTTCCTCTATGGCCGGGTGGTCGATGCCGCCTGCCGCCGCCATTGGGTCGACCCGACCGAGCCCCTGACCGCCGCCGTGATCACCCCGGCGCACGGCATCCTGGTGACCAGCGCCACCCTGGCCGACTCGACGCTCGAGGACCCGTTCGCCCTGGCCGAGATGCGCACCGGCGCCGCCCGCCTGCCGGACCGGCCCCAGACCCTGCGGCTGGCTTCGCCGTTCGACTACGCGGCCAACAGCCGGGCCTTCGTGGTCACCGACGTGGGCAAGGACGACCCGCGCCAGGTGGCCGCCGCCATGCGCGAGCTGTTCCTGGCGGCCGGGGGCGGGGGGCTGGGCCTGTTCACCGCCATCCGCCGCCTGCGGGCGGTGCATGAGCGGATCGCCGCGCCCCTGGCCGACAAGGGCCTGGCCCTCTACGCTCAGCACGTCGACCCGCTGGAGGCCGGCGCCCTGGTGGACATCTTCCGCGCCGAGGAGAACGCCTGCCTGCTGGGCACGGACGCGGTGCGCGACGGAATCGACGTGCCGGGCCGCTCGCTGCGCCTGCTGGTGTTCGACCGGGTGCCCTGGCCGAGGCCCGACATCCTTCACAAGGCCCGCCGCGTCCGTTTCGGCGGCAAGGGTTACGACGACGGCCTGGCGAGAGCCCGCATCGCCCAGGCCTTCGGCCGCCTGATCCGCAGAGCCGATGACAAGGGCGTGTTCGTGATGCTCGACGCGGCCGCGCCGACGCGCCTGTTCAGCAGCCTGCCGGAGGGGGTGGAGCTGCAACGGATGGGGCTGGTCGAGGCGATCGAGGCGACGGCGGAATTCCTCAAATCGCCGTGTGGCTGACTCACCGTCGTCTTATTGCTGCAACGTCCCGGGGCTAGAGGTGTTTCGGCAACGGGGCTGGCGACAGTGACGGAGAGACGCGTGATGACCGACATTCCCGGGGAACCCCGGTCCTTCCTTTCCAGCAACCCTCCGTCCTCGACCCTGGTCCGCCAGGTGCGCTGGCACACGGGCCTGTCGCAGCAGGCCTTCGCCCTGACCTTCCGCATCGATCCCGAGCGCCTGGGCTGGATCGAGCGCGGCGAGGTCGAGCCGGACCCGGCGCTGGAGGCCTATCTGCGCGTCATCGACCGCGATCCGCACCTGGTGCTGGCGGCGCTGTCGCGGGGGCGTTAGGGGCGATCCACCACCTTTCACCCCCCCGCACCGTGATGGCCCGACTTGTTCGGGCCACCCAAGCACGCCGCTGGCTGTGATTGTCAGAAACGCCGCCGCTTCGCCCGGCCGAGACCGAGTGCTTGGGTGGCCCGAACACGTCGGGCCATGACGGGTTTGGGGGTCAATCCCGATAGAACGACGCCTGGACGCTGGTGGCCAGCAGCAGGCCGTCGTCGCGCCACAGGCTGGCCTCCTGGTCGGCGAAACCCCGGTTGAACACCTTGGCGTCGGCCGCGCCCAGGATTGGCCTGGAGCCGTTGGCCGCCAGGGCTTCGCCGTCGGTATGGAAATAGGTCGTCAGGGTGATGGTGCCCATCGGGCCTATCGTCCCGCGCACCTGGATGATCCGTACGATGAAGGCGTCGCTCAGGGCCGCCAGCGACAGGAAGTCCAGCGTCCGGTCGGGCAGGTCGCTGAGCCAGCACAGGGTGCGGGCGCTACGAGGTCCGTCGGTCGGCGGTTCGCCGAAACGGGGCGCGCCCTCGATGAAGCGGAAGGCGTAGCGCTGGGTCCAGCCGTTGCGACCGCCCATGAACAGGGGCTCGACCTCGCGCGCGAGCGGGGCGGCGGGCATCATCGCCGGCCGGTGGGTCCAGGTCTCGGTGCGGCGGGCGCAGACCACCGAGGCGGTGGCGGCCACCTTGCCGTTCTGGGTCAGGTCGACGGTCCAGTGCTGCACCGTCCGGCCGGTGCGCTTCTCGATCCAGATGACTTCGAACGGACCGTCGGCGATGCCGCCGCAGAAGTTGACCGTCAGGGCGATCGGGTCGCCGATCCGCGCCGGATCCTCCAGCACCGCCCGCAGCATCGTCGCCGCCGTGGTCCCGCCGAAGGGGCCGGCCATGTTGGCGTACCAGTGACTGGTCGCGCCGACGGCGGTCCGCGCCCCGGTGAGCGTCAGGGTGGTGGCCTCGTCGAGAGGATGGAGGGTGGTCATGGGCGGTCGGGTCCGGCGGGGCAGGGCGACAATCCCTAGCAGCGGCGGCAAGACAGGCAAGTCGCGTTTTCAAAAAGGACCCGCAGAGTCACGAAGACCCGCCTCCCGTGCCGGAAGGCGGGTCCCCTGTGACGTCGAGCTGTTCCGGCGTGCGGCCGGTCAGCCGATAGAGCAACAGCCAGGCGCTGATCGCCGCGGCGACCGGTCCGGGGACCGGCAGGCCGGCGAACCAGCGAGACACCGTCGAGCGATCGACCCCCAGAGCCCCGGCGAGCCGGGACATCCAGCCCCGTTCGCCGAAGAGGGTGATCGCCGCCCGACGGAGCTCTTCCGCTGTCACGCGGCGCCTCCGTCGGAGAGCGCCTCGTGTTCGCGGATGAACCCCAGGACAGCCTCGGAGAAGCCGTCGATGTGGGTCCAGCGCCCGTAGCCGACGCCGTTTCGGGCGCTGGCGACGTTGACCATATAGGCCCTGGCCGCCTTCGGAGCCGGAACCGCGTCGTGCGACTGTTCGTCGGTCACCACGATCAGCCGGTCATGAGGCAGCCGGTTGACGCGAGTCACCGCCTTGCCCAGTTCCGTGCCGCCGTGGGGCTGCGAACGAACCACCGCGTCGACGCCCGCCATCCCCCGGCGCGGCGGAACTTCCACCACGCTGTTGGAGAAGGTGAACACCCGCAGGTCGCCCGGAACCACCGAGGCCAGGGCCGCGGCGGCGTCCAGACGGGTCAGGTCCGACCGCTTCGACAGACGCATGTCCATCGACCCGGAGACGTCGACCAGCACGATGGTCCGGCCCGGCAGGACCGGGCCCTCGAGGATCGACTCCATCAGGGCCTCATCGAGCCAGGGCTCGAACCGCGGCGCGGCGCGGGCCGCCGCCACGTAGCGGAACGGCAGCACCCGACGCGCCCCCCGACGCGCGAGAATGGCCTCGCGCACCAGGGCCTCGTCGACGCCCGCCTCGTCCATGTTGCGGAGGTTCCGCAGCAGGGCGAGGTAGCCGAGCCGGTTGTCCCGGATCAGCCGTTCGAACGTCTCGCGCTTGTCCGCGCCGCCCGAGAGGGCGACTTCCCAGGTGTCCGGGGTCGGCAGGGTCCGGTCCGCGACCTGCTTCCAGAGCGCGGCCTGGGCCTCGTCCTTCGGCCTGGCGTGGATCAGGAACATGACGTCCCGCAGCTTGATCGGCCCGTCGCGGTCGTACTTGCCCAGCTGGTAGGCGTCGAACGTCCGCAGCGCCCGGCCGAGGCCCAGCTTCACCTGCTTGGACAGCGGCCGACGGCCGTTGCGCCAGTAGATGGCGAGGAACTCGGTCAGTTCGTCGGCCCGCTGGATGACGCGCTCGATCGTGTCGGCCACCAGCGACGTGCCCGCGCCCGTGCGGGCTAGGACGGCCAGCAGCATCAGCGGGGCGTGGCGCAGGTTGAACCGCTCACGCGCCTCGATCGCCAGGTCGGCCACGGTCCGCGGCGCGACGTCGGCGGCCAGGAGCGCGATCCGGTCGGCGATGGTCTCGCCGTCCTCGTAGAACTCGTTCTCCCAGAGCAGGCAGGACAGGACCGACCGGCGGAGCAGCTGCTCGGCCGAGAGGGTGATCGCGGGTGCGCCCTCGTGCGTGACGAGGCTGCGCGGTGAAAAGATGTTGAGACGCATGACGCACCTCCTCCTGACTTGCTTGGGGACCGGCTTCGGGGAACAGGCGAGAGCGCTCACTCCCCGATCCGCCGGCCGGGGCCGTCAGATCGGGGGCAGGATTCGAACCTGTGAGCCGTGAGGCCTTACCATCGAAGAAATCGCTCTCTGCGCCACCAAAACCGGGTCTCCGGCGAGACGAAAAGCGCCGCGCCGGAGACATCTCTGAATATCATCAACGTTGCACAATGCAACATAAAAATTGAACCGTCCGCGGGGAACCTGCGGCTTCGGAGGGGTGCTTCCGCCCGGCGTTCGCGCGCGCCCGGACCTGGCGGTCCGAAGACCGCCGGCCACCCCGTTCTGGGAGCGAAGGATCCGAATCCATCACCACCGCGGACGGTTCAATTCAATCGACGGGGAACCGTCGGACACGCCTTTTTCTGTTGCTCTATCCACTGAGCTACCCGAGCCGCCAGAACGGCCCGGAGAGGGACTCGAACCCCCGACCCACAGGTTATCGAAGGACGCGTGTCCTGCACCACCGTCTCGTAGTCGACGACAGGGAACAGGCGAAGACGGAAGCGCTCTATCCAGGCTGAGCTACCCGGGGCTTGCGCTCCGGAGCGGGATTCGAACCCGCGACCGCTGTCGTTTCAAGACGAAGTACCCGTCCTCTTCACCACTGTCGTTCCCGGCGCCGAAGCGACGGGAGGGCGCTGGTAAACCATCATGTTGTGTAATGCAACAAGAATTCCGGAGAATTCCCCTCCCGCTTCCTCGCCCGGCCGTCGCTTGCGCTCCGGCGTTCGGACCCTGCCGTCGATCCACCGGATCGACGGCTCGCCTTGCGGCGACCGGGCCCTCACCCCTTCACACACACCACCTGCCGCAGGGTGTGGACGATCTCCACCAGGTCCGCCTGGGCGGCCATGACGGCGTCGATGTCCTTGTAGGCCATCGGCGTTTCGTCGATCACGCCCGCGTCCTTGCGGCATTCCACCCCGGCCGTGGCCGCGATGTGGTCGTCGACGGTGAACCGCCGCTTGGCTTCGGCCCGGCTCATGGCCCGACCGGCGCCGTGCGAGCAGGTGCAGAACGAGTCGGCGTTGCCCTTGCCGCGCACGATGAACGACCGGGCGCCCATGGATCCGGGGATAATCCCCAGATCGCCGAAGCCGGCCTTCACCGCGCCCTTGCGGGTCACGAACACGTCCTTGCCGAAGTGCTTCTCGCGGCTGACGTAGTTGTGGTGGCAATTCACCGCCATCTCGTCGGTCGCGAGGTCCGGGAAGAATTCCCGC
>JACRBD010000241.1 GCA_016234625.1 Caulobacterales bacterium
GTCAGAGAGCGTGTTCGCGAACGCGCATCGACCGCCGAGTAGTCATTGTCGACCGCGAAATCCAGATGCACATCGTTGTAGCCGGTGATCGACGTCAACGTGACCGCGCCCAGGTCCCAGTCAGCCGTCAACGAGGTAGCGGTGACCGTGCGATCGGTGTGCCCGGGCGTGACCGCAAAGGCCGTCGGCGCCCGTAGTTCACCACGGTAGATCTGGTTCATCGCCGGGAACGGCGCGCCCGTGAGATTGGCCGGAGCCGCATTGTTCACCGCGAAGACCAGCGGCGAGTCGCCATCGCTGGTATCCTCGCGAGCCACGCGCAGCCGGAAGCTCAGGGCGTCCGACGCGCGATACTCAAGGGAGCCCGCGAGCACCGTCGTTTCCCGCGTGTCCAAATTTCCGCCGGTCAGGGAATTGGTGAAGTAGCCGTCGCTGGAACGATAGGTAGCCCCCAGCCGGAAATAGAGCTGGTCTTCGACAAGCGGACCGCTCACCGAGCCCCGCAGCCCGATCGTGCTGGCCTCCCCGTAGCTGGCCTCAAGGCGGCCACTGAGGCTGTCGGAGGGCGAACGAGTGATGATGTTCACCGCGCCACCGAAGGTGTTCCGGCCATAGAGGGCGCCCTGGGGTCCCTTGACGATCTCGACGCGGGCGACGTCGTCACCGAGGCTGGCGTCCATGATGGCCCGCGAGGACTGATAGACCCCGTCAACAAAGAAGCCGACATTCGGTTCGCCGATAGTGGTCGACTGGCCGCGAATGACCGGCGTCGCCGCAGCGCCCCCGAAGAGCGGCGCGAACGTGAAGCCCGGCGTGAGGCGGGAAATGTCCTCGATGTCGGTGATGCCGGCCGCTTCGATCGTCTTTTCGGTGAAAGCCGAGATCGAAAGCGGAACTTCCTGAAGGCTCTCTTCGCGCTTTCGAGCCGTGACGACGATCTCCTCGACGGCGACAGTCGGTGTCGACTGGGCGAATGCCTGGGTCGACGGAAGGACGCAAAGGCCGGCGATCGCCGTCGCGCTGCAGAGCCGCAAGGCCAAGCGCCGCTCAGATCTCGTCATCTGGTGTTTCCCCTTATTTCAGGGACAGCCTTATCCAGCACGCCCCATTGTTGATATTGACCGTATAGACACAATTGCGATCATGTTCAATCATAGTCGATCATTTTTGAGCGAAGTCCGTTGCTATGCGATCAATCCGAGGCGTCGGCGCCACAGTGCCCGATAGCCATTCAGGTCGGTATCAAGGCTGGATGCGCCACCAAGTAGTCGAGAAGGTGCTACGTCAGGCCGGACCAACCGAAGCGCTCCGAACGAAACATCGCCGTCCGCCGTGCTGCTTAGGATCCGTGCGCCGGGCCTTAGAGTCGCGAGGGCGCGCACAAAGGTCTGAACACCCGCGAACCGTCCCTCGATGAGCAAGCGGTCCCGCGACCCAATCAGATCAAGCGCATTGTCGACAGCCAACGCGGCATAGAGTGCGATGGCGGCTGATGCCTGGGCCTGGTCAAGGGGGCGATCTACCCAACCGCCGACGCGGTCGGGAAACGCCCCTGTCCCGGGAACCATCGTTGGCAGAACCATGGCTCCGGAGGTCAGGCAGGCCTCAACGCCTGCAGTGGTCGCAGCCTGGGCGTCCGGATCATCAAGGCGGTGCGTAAGCCCTTCAGACAGCAACTCGATTTCCCTCCCCCCCATGAAAAGCACGGTGGGGACGGCGTCGCCGGCAGGGTCGACATTGATCAGGCACCCAGCATGAGCCGTGCGAAGGACCGAAATCAGGTCAGCCTCTGGTCCCGGCGAGCGCATCGCCACGAACCACGTCCCGGTCGAGACTACCGTCGCCTCCTGGCCAGAGATTTCTGGATATGCGCG
The DNA here is from genome assembly GCA_016234625.1 of Caulobacterales bacterium. Taxonomy (GTDB): domain Bacteria; phylum Pseudomonadota; class Alphaproteobacteria; order Caulobacterales; family Caulobacteraceae; genus Caulobacter. The sequence continues at coordinate 1,875 of JACRBD010000241.1, forward strand.
TGCCGCATGAAGCGCGGCGTTAGAGTCGTGAACGCCGGCGTGGACCAGGACGTTGGCTGGCAATCCGGTCCGCCCAACCCATTCCGGCGACAGGGTTCCGATCGCCGCCGCCGCGTGACGCATCGGCGCCAGCCGCTTGGCCCATCCAAGGCGAGCAGCCATCGGCGAAGGGCGGCCATTCGCAGGGGACCAAAGGTCGGTGTGTGATCCAAGACTGGAGATTTCGCAGGCCGCAACGCCGCAGAGCCGCCAGGCCCAGTACTGCGCCCAGGGCACGATTGTCGCATTTCCGGTCATGAGGTCCGGAATCAGGCGCTCAAGATAGTAGAGTTGAAGTCCGAGATTCAGCGACATGCCCATGGCCGGCGAACCATTCAGAGCGAACGCGTCACGTTCGTTCAAGTAGTCGGCTCTTACGGCTTCAGGTGGCTCGAACTCATAGTCCAGTGGCGGAGCCGCCAGCTGTCCATCACGGATGATTGCAGCAGCCGCCCCGTGGGCCACAGGAACAATCGAGCCGATCCGGCCAAGGCTGGAAAATTCGGACAGTACCGCCGCGAGCCACGTCTCAATACCTTCCACATCCAGCGACAGGTAGGTGCCGGTTTCGATCTTTCGATTGGCTCGAACCTGTCGACCGATGCAGTCACCATCCGGGGCCCACAGGGTAGCCTTGGTCGCTGTCTTGCCGACATCCAGAACAACGGTCAGCGTTAGAGGCATACAGGACTCCCTCAGCGGAGTGCCCTCGGCGCGCGAGTGCTCGCCGCTGGACACCGGCGGCGGCTGATGTAAGGTCGATCACCTTCGATCATTATGCGTCAAGACCTTTCATCTTGGCGTGGAGGAAATAGTCTTGACCGCACTGCCGCTATCCCAGGACCAGATCGATCACCACAACTCGGCCAGACGCGAAGGCCTTGAGGACGACTATGCGTCCCTGGGACGCGCTCTGTCTCGCCGGGGCGTGGACCTCGACGCCATCAAGCGCAAGGTTCAGGAATTCTCAATCGCGACTCCCAGTTGGGCGACGGGGCGCGGTGGCACCCGTTTCGCGAAGTTCGCCATCCCTGGCGAACCGACCAACATCCATGAAAAGCTGGCAGACTGCGCCGTGGTCCAGCAACTCGGCCGGTCGACCCCCCGCGTCTCGTTGCACTTCCCATGGGATCAGGCGGACGACTATGCTGGCTTGAGAGAAGAGGGCGCAGCTCTTGGACTGGGCTTCGACGCAGTCAATTCGAACACATTTCAGGACCAGCCCGGTCAGGAACACAGCTATCGCAGCGGGAGCCTCAGCGCCACTGACTCCGGGGTGCAAGAGCAGGCGGTCGCGCACAACATCGACTGCATCGAGATCGGCAAGACTCTCGGATCAAAGGCCCTGACCGTCTGGGTCGGCGATGGCTCGAACTTTCCTGGCCAGCAGGACTTTACGCGGTCGCTCGACCGCTATCTCGACTCCACTGGCTCCATTTATGCCGCCCTGCCCGACTCCTGGCGGATGCTCCTTGAACACAAGATGTTCGAGCCCGCCTTCTACTCGACGGTGATCTCGGACTGGGGATCATCCCTGATGGCGGCCCAGGAACTTGGGCCGAAGGCCCAGTGTCTAGTCGACCTCGGTCACCACGCGCCCAACGTCAACATCGAGCAGATTGTCGCCCGCCTCCACCGCGTCGGAAAGCTCGGAGGATTCCACTTCAACGACAGCAAGTATGGCGACGACGATCTCGACAGCGGCTCGATCAATCCGCACCAGCTGTTCCTGATCTTCAACGAACTGGCCGAAGCGCAGGAGCGGTCTCCCGAGGCGTTTGACCCGGCCTACATGATTGACCAGTCACACAACGTCACCGACCCGATCGAAAGCCTCCTCTCCTCCGCCGAAGCCATCGTCTCGGCCTTCGCCAAAGCCGCTCTGATCGACAGAGACGCACTGCACGCTGCTCAGGAAGACAACGATCCCATGCTGGCGTTCCAGGCCCTACGCGCCGCCTATCGCGTCGATGTCTCTCCGCTGGTCGCGATGGTTCGGCTTGAGGCGGGGGGCGCAATAGACTGGCTGTCCGCCTATCGCCAGAGCGCCTGGCGGGAACGAAAGGCCCAGGAGCGCAAGCCCGTCGCCCTTGGCGCCGGCATCGTCTGACGAGGTCCTATTGTCGGTCCACGTCGAGCTGCCGCCGGAAATGCTCGGCGTCCCAACCCAGCAGGCCGGCGACCTCCGCGTCAGGTAGGCCCTGAACGACGCCGTCCAGCGGGATACGCCGGGCGATCGCCATCAGGGCGTCGATCATGCCATCGGCGCCGGCTGTACGATCCCGGCGTCCGTAAGCGCCCCGTCCCGCCGCCAGGACCAGCACCGGAGGCTGCCGGAAGACTGTCTCGAATTTGCCGGCGGCCATCGCAATGTCCTCGCCGACGGCCGCGCCGCAGACGGAGCCACCCAGAAACACGGCCTGGTCCGGCACGAGGACGGACCGGGTCAAGAGGTCGAACAGGAAGGGATCGGCGGCGACCCCGCCGTGCAGGGGCAACGCCTCGTGGGTCACCGTCTCATGGTCGGGACCCGGTGCCGGGTAGGGCGCGGGCAGGTCCCGCACGGGGAACTGGAGTCGGCGCTCCACCTCACGCAGCAACGCCGCGGCGGCGCCTGGACTGTCGGCGCCCACCACCACGCCGTGGTTCCTGAGCAGGATGACGTCCGGGACCCGGCCCGAGGCAAGGACGCGACTGACGGCCAGCGCCAGCGGCGGTCCCGGACGCACATAGTCGACAACTACCCCCGTCAGATCTGGCCCCAGAGCCTCGTGAAATCGATCCGCCCCGTCGTGCAGCACCGAGGTCGTGACACTGTTGAGGGCGTGGGCGTGCAGCACCGCGGCCTGGGGCATCAACGCATGCAGCGTCGTTTCGATGGAAGGCCGGAGATGAGACGTCTGGCCGGACGACAGCATAGCCGTGTCCAGGTTGTCCGCCACCCCGCGCGCCAGCCGGTCCCGGACCGTCGAGAGGGAGAGCGGAACGAACACCGGGCGACTCAGCGCGTCGGCCATCCAGCGCCCCGAGGCCTTGACCCAGAGACAGTCACCGACCTTGAGCGAACTGTTGCCGCCGGCGCCCTGGACCAGCGACGGATCGGCGCCCAGTTCGGCCGCGACGCGGACGAGGTCCTCCGGCGCCGCGTCAGCGTTCATGCCGGCGCATGCTCCACGATGAACATGGCGAAGAGATCCAGCGTTCCGGCGTCAAATGAGACCCGGCCCGGTTCAGGCTCCTCGAAGGGTATGGGCTCGCGCTCGGGCGCACGCGCGATCGCAACGACCCGCCGCCCAGTTGGCAAGCGGACGCTCACCCTCGATGCCGGAACCGGGATCGTCGGCGCCTCAAGCTGGTAGTTCAGCAGGCAGACGGTCATCCGGTCTGCGCCTGGCTGGTCGAAGGCGCTGGCCCAGACGCAGGGATGCGTGTCGACGGCCAGGCGCGCGGAATGCGGCGCCAGCGCGCGGATCAGGGACAGAAACAACTGGTCGTGCTCTGGCGTTTCACCGGCCTCGATGTCCAGGGCCGAGTAGACCGCCTGCCCGTCGCCGTACCGGTTCCGGACCACCAGCGGCTCATCGGTGTCGGTCCATGGTGGTGACGAATGGATGCTGGCCCACTGGGCGTCGCCGACGGCGCCGGGGTCTGGATATCCATACGGTGTGGTCAGGGTGACCAGCACCTCGTCGGCGCCGGCCGCCACGACCGTCGCACCCGTCCCCCCGTCGATACGCCAGTGCGCCAGGGGCCGCTCCGGCAGGGGCCACGCCCTGGCCCTGGCATAGACGAGGCGCCCGCCCGCCTCGCCACGGTGGTAGCAGCCGAAGAGTTCGGCCAGCGCGAAGTCCTCGGCGCGCGAGCCGTCGTCCAGCGCCAGCGAGGTCTCGCGGCTCGCATAGAGCCGGCCGCCTCGCGCCACATAGTCCTGGAACGCCTGAACCTCGTCCCGGCCCATGCGGGTCACATTGGGCAGCACCAGAACCGGCCAGCGATCGAGCTCATCCAGATTGGCGCGGGTGACCACGCCAAACGGGACATGGGCCTGCTGGAGGATTCGGCAGGCGCCCGTCAGGGCCTTGAAATGGGGATAGTCCGGCAGGCTCGCGCCGGGCGACGCGGTGATCGGTCGGCCATTCTCGGCGAAGCTCATCTTCGAGCGATCACTGCAGTAGACGCCCACATCCTCAACGGGCGCGCCACCGAGGAAGGGGGCGAACGCCCGGGCTGCGTCAAAGGCGACCCGGACCCGCGCGATGGCGTCGGGCTCGATGCGGCCATCCGGATCGATGGCCAAGATCGCCAGAAAGGCGGCGCCAGAGGCCGTTGCGGCCATGGCCTTGGTTGTCAACTCGGCCTGAGGTCGCAGCCGCGTATGTTCTGTGAGACCGGCCGCAACCGTCGTCATGAACTCCGCCGGGCGTGATGGCGTGAGGTTCAGCATCAGACGGGAGATCAGCAACTGCTCGGCCCGGCCGCCGTAGAAATCGCCGCCGAGGAAATCGTGGCCGGCCACGGTGTCGAAACTGACCCCCCGCGTCCAGTTGGACAGGCCCAGAGCGAAGTTGTGATACACGTCCACACCGGGTCGGCCCGCCCGCGCTCGGTCGCGAAGCGCCGCTGTGAACTCCGCCAGCCAGCGCTCGCGTGCGCTCTGGAACCGGATCCAGCCCGGCTCCCGCCAGTCGATGGTCTCGGGAATCTCCTCACCGGTTTCGCCCAGGAACCGGGATCGACAAGCGTCGCAGATGCAGACGCCGTTCCACCAAACCATGTCGAAGAAGAATGCGTCGACCGGATAGGTCGCGATCTCATCGATCTGAGCATCCACGAAGGCCTGATAGGCGGGGTTGTTCAGGCAGACTATGCCATAGCGTTCCCGCGGCAGCTGGCCGATCGTCGCCGGTGCGCTTGGCTTGAGACGCCAGTCGGGATGATCGAGCCAAGCCTGGTTGTTGAAGTTGACACTGTAGTAGGCGCAGACGGGAAGACCCGCGCGCATCAACGCCGCCAGCGCCTCACCGGCCAGATCCCGGGACCTTGCGGCGCGATGGACCTTCCCACTTTGAGTTGGCCAGTAGCAGAGCCCCAGATGACTCTGGAAATATAGCATCACCCCGTCAGCGCCGGTCTCCCGCACAGCTTGGACGTAGTCTTGAGGCTCATAGACCGAGAGGAAACGGTCATCCCAGTCGGGAATATGCATATCGAGCAAGAGACGACGACGACTGTCCCGATAGCGCCGCCCTGGCGTGACCTCAGGCGCACCTGTCATGACCGATGCGCACCAACCTCGGGCGCCGATGGATCTGCTTCGGGTCCGAAGTAGCGGAGAATAACAAGAGGCTCGGTCGGCGACGTGTTCTCGTAGACCACCCCGGCCCGGGCGGCGCGGTCGCTGACGAACAGTTCGTCCTGGGTCATCTCGTGGAACCCGATCATGGCCGGAGAGCGGATGTGCAGGCCGTTGGCCGTCCCCTCCCCCTGCACGACGATCAGGCTCGTGGCGCCGGGATCGACGATCCGGCAGCTACGACCTGGATCAACGGTCAATTCCCTGGCTGTAAACCACTGTCGACCCTTGACCCGCCCGTAGACGACCCAGCGGTCGCCATAGCCCTGGGCAAGGGTGTCCGCCACCAGAATGGGCTCCAGATAGTGGTTGGCCTTGAAGTCGGGGTCGACGTTGGCGTCCCAGTCCAGCTGATCGACCAGATGGTCCAGGTCGTGGGCCTTGTCGGCCGGGACGTCCTTGACCAGCAGGTCCCACCCAACGGACCGGCCATCGATAAGGTTCTGGTACATGCCGAATACGTCCGATCCCCACTGGGGTTCGTACGTACACAGCGACCCCGGGGCGTGAAGGATTCCCGGCCCGACCAGCCATCCCGTGCCCGGCTTCAGCCGGTAGGCGGCGGAATGGTCAAGCACGCCGTTGTCGCCCGCCTCCCAGCGTTCCAGCGCCGCCCGAATGTCGGACTTTCGGGCGCATGGGCTCAGCCCGAAAAAAGTGTGCGGAAACGCATTGGCCGTGTGGTTGTGCTGGGGCGGGAAGTAGTAGCCTTCGGGTTTTCCCTCCTGCCCCACCAGCGCCGCGTGCGCGGCGTCCTGGTGCATGTGCAGGGGGATGGCGCCCATGTTGTCGAAGAACTTCGAATAGACCGGCCAGCGACCATAGGCGTCCCACAGCCGTGGGCTGATCAGTTCCGGCCCGCGCGCGGCCACCGCGTCCCGCAGGGTAAAGCGACGCCCGCCGTCAACGACGTAGCTCAGACCTTCATCCTCGACCCGGCCCTCGTTGGCCGCCTCGGTGGTCGACCCGAACCAGCGTTCGTCGAGGCCGCCGCGAGAGAGGCCGAATGCATAGGTGTCCCGCGGATCAAGCTTGCGCCGCAGGCCGGGATGCAGGAAGGACCGTGGCACCCAGCAGGGCGCGAGGCGCAGGAGCCCGTTGCCCCGTTCGAGGGCGGCATCGACGGCCGCGCCAACGTCGCCCGCAAGCGTTTCGAGATGTCGGACGTCGGAAACCTTGACGGTCATTGGCGCGCCGATTTCCAGCCCTTGCGAGCCATGCAGTCGATCTCGACCTGGCCACCATAGGCTAGCGCGCTGGCCCCAAAGGCGCTTCGGGCGGGCAGCGGGCCGGTCTTGAAGTAGGTTACATAGACTGCGTTGAACTCACCCCACTTCGACATGTCTGACAGAGCGACGGTACACCGAAAGACGTCGTCGAAGGTCATGCCATTGGCCGCGAGGACAGCTCCGATATTGTCCATCGCCTGCTTCGCCTCGGCAGGCATGCCCCCAGGCGCGAGGTGATTTTCACCCGGCTTCACGCCGATCTGACCCGACGTGTAGAGGACACCATCGACCAGAACTGCCGGCGAGAACGGCAACACGGGCGGTGCAGGATCGGCTGCCGCGGCGTCGGTTGCGAAGACCAGGATCGTAGCCAGCAGTGCGGCCGGGTGTCCCAAGCGGGACCGAAACGTGTGTCTGGGGTCTTTCATGCGGTCGGTTCCTTCTGTGAGGCGGGAACGTCCAGTGAGACGGAGGCGCTTGCCGGCCGCGGTGGACGAATGACGGCGGACAAGGCTCGGCCGGCGTCGTCGATGGCATCGCGGGCGACCTGACTGACGCGGCTGTACTGGGTGAATCCGTGCAGCACGCCGGGATATTCCTTGAATTCCACGGGCACGCCGACTTCCGCGAGGCGGGCTGCCAGGGCGCGACTGTCGTCCCGCAAGGTGTCCAGGCCCGCCGCATTGACGAAGGCCGGCGGCAGACCCGACAGGTCGGCCAGCAGCGGTGCAACAAGTGGATTTTGTCGCTTCTCTTCGTCGCCGGCATAGATCTGGAAGAAGGCTTCCATGGCGGGAGTGAACAATTCCGGTCGCGCGAACTCGCGATAGGACGCTGTGGTCTGGTCGACACCAAACACGCCGTACAGGAGCACCATCAAACACGGAGCCTGGCCGCCTTCGTCGCGAATACGGAGGGCGCCCGCCATAGCCAGATTGGCGCCGGCGGAGGCGCCGCCGACAGCAATCCGGTCGGCGGTTCCGCCAAAGGTCGCGGCATTGGCGACGAGCCAGCGAAACGCAGCCACTACATCATCGATCGGAACGGGAAACGGGTGTTCCGGGGCCAGACGATAGTCCAGCGAGATGATCCGCGCGCCGCTGGCCAGCGCCAGCAGTCGGATCGCACGGTCCTCCAGGTCCAGGTCGCCGATCACCCAACCGCCACCATGCATGTACAGGAGGAGCGGCGCAGGCTCCTGACCATCGGTCGGGTCGTACAGGCGCGCCGGCAGGTCGCCGCCCGGTCCCGGAATCGTCAGGTCGCGCACGGACCTGACGTCCGGCGAATCCTCGTTGAACACCGCGAACAGGCTCGAGGCTCGCGCGCGCATCTGGTCAAACGGCACGCTGTCGAATGCCGGAGCATTGGCCATACGGAGCCGCATGCGTTCGAGGATCGGCAGCATTTCCGGATCAATGTAGAGCGGCGCTTCGGTGGTCATCATGGTCTCCGGAGAAGAGTCGGCTGGGCTTTCGCCCGTAAAGGGGGCGTCATGACGGCTCGGCCGCTGCCTGTCGGAAGACCAGCACATGAGTTTCGCCGCCGGGTAGAAATGGCGGACTGTCGGTTCGCCAGCCGGGAGGCGGCGCGACCCTTCCGGACATTCCAGGCGGGAGGGACAGTTCCGCCGAATACCCGGTGTCGGTCCGCTTCAACGCAACGCCGATATCGCCGGCCATCGTGGCGTGGCGCCCCTGCGCGAAGTCAAGGTCGCCAAGCCATGGCGTAAAGGCGCAGGACGCAAACCCAGGCTCGGCCGGTGTGATCCCCAGAACGTAGGCCGAGAGCTGAAAGGTCGGCGTACAGGAAAAACCATGCGCCAGACTGCCCTCGGGCTCAAAGCTTTCCCAGAGCGTGGTTGACCCCAGATCCAGCATGGGGGCGTAGCGTTGCCGCATGGCCTGGAGCGCGAGATCAAACCGCCCTGCCTTGGCCAGGGCCCTAAACACGAAGTGGCTGTAGAAGGTGTTCGCGGCGACAACCTGGGTCCGCAGGTCCAGCGGCTCTGCGTCCATCACGAAGGGCGGCGCCTTGGTGAGGCGCACACGACCAGGGTCCGTAACATAGGCGACGATATCGCCGTAGCGATCCGGCGGCGCGCCGCCCCAGAGGATCATCGCGGCGTTCGAATGTTGGGACACTCGATCGCCCCGCCGGCCTGACCCTGGGTCGATGGAGTCGACGTAGACCCTGCGCTCCGGGTCCCAGTGCGCCGCAAGCGCCATGCGGATGCGGTCGGCGTTTCCGCGGAGTTGCCGGCTCTTCTGTGACCAGCCCAGCGCATCCGTGAGGCAGGCGGCAGCGTCGAAGGCCCCGGCCAACTGCGCGTTGAGGACGGTCGCGAATCCATCGCGGCCGATGGCGGCCCAGTCCTGAAAATGCCAGAACGGCAAGTCGGCGATGCGGCCATCATCGCCCTGCAGGCCCTCGAACCAGGACAGCCCCTTCAGGATCGATGGGAAGATGGCGTCAATAGTCTCCAGGTCGCCGGAGTAGTTCAGGTGATCGGCGGCGTTGAGAATCCACTGCAATGTGAAGTCCGGGATCAACCAGCCGAACCGACGATGATCGCCTGGCGCAAAGGGTTGGGTCAGCCCGTCGGGCCGCTGGCTATCCGCCGCATCCCGCAGGAACTTGGCGTTCAGGGGAATGACCGAGGGTCCAAAGCCGGCCTGTGCGGCCAGATGCTCAACGGTCGCGTCACCCAGCCACTGACGTTGTTCCCGAGCCGGACCATCGATCCAGCCGTCATGCATACAGACAGCCAGGGTCTCACGGCCGATGGACCAGAGGCGGTCCAGGAATGAATCGGAAGACTGAAACTCGCCGCGCCGTTCCGCCGGATAGCCGGTCGTGGTCACACCAAGGCGAACAATCTCGAGGCCCTGCGGCGCACCGCGAACTGTCAGCTGCATCCAGCGGACGGCGTCCCACTCAAAGGTCTCGAACACCTGCCGACCAGGACGGGCGACATAGCGACTGACATGGGCGTCTAGCCCGAGAACCGGCCGCGTCTCGATCCGGGCGTCCGGCGCGGGGCCGCCAGGATCGAACTCGCCGGGAAGGGACTCGCTCACGGCGAATTCGATAACCTCGCCGCCTCGCGCAACCAGTTCGATGTAGGGACGGCCGGTCAGGATGCGGCCAAAGTCGAACAGGCCTGTGACATCCTGTCCCGGCGTTGTCCGCACAACTGCGGCCCCCGAGGCAGGGGCGATGAGAGAACTCAGGTCCGCCGTCGCGCCGCTGGCTAACGGTTGAAGGGGCTCCTCATAGATTCTGCGTTCGATCGGCAGATCCGGAAGCGGCGCCACCCCTCGCGTCCAGACCACAGCTTTCGCCGGGACGTCGGTCTCACGAAGCACAGGCAGTGGGTTTTCTGCCAATACCGGGAACGGTCTGGTGACAACGCCGCCAAACCTGGCTTCCGGACCACCGCCACCGGCGATGAGAATTCTCACCTCGTCCCAGGCGCTGTCGTCAAATCCGGTTTCGGTCCATCCAGTCGGAAGGCCATTGCCGTCCAGGGACTCGATGAAGCCCAGTCCGCGGTTCACCAGCGGTGTTTCATGATCCCAGGCCGAACTCTCGATGCAACGCCAGGCCTCATCTGTCTCGACTAGATGAACCTGACCGTCACACCAGACCTGTCCCTGAACCCAGAGGGCCCCGTCGCCGAATGTTGGCTGCCAGTGGCCCCGGACCATCTCGTAGGCGGATGTGTCCAGTCCATATGTGTGAACCAGCACGGCAATGGTGTTCCGGCCTTCGCGAAGCTGGCCAGCAAGATCGTATCGGTCCGCCATCTGACGGTGCGGACTGCAACGGACCGGCCCGCGCCCGACCCTGACGCCATTGACGTACAGCTGGTATTTGCCGTCGGTCGTGACCAGGGTGTCCGCGACAATCGGCGGTCCGGAAAGTTCGAATTCGCGCCGAAAAAGGAACCAGCGGTTCAGGCCATCAGACCGGAGGGGCGCATCACGGATGGCTGCGAAATACCCGTCCGGGTCCAGGAGTTGCTTTTTCGACCAGATGAATGGCGCTGACACCCGTTGCATACGATAGATCGCCCCTCCCGAGGCGGAGTGCCGGACAGGAACCCGGAACGCCCGCGTGGCGGGCCCGGGCCATGGTCGTGTTGCCACGAACGATTGATTATGCGTAATTATGCGCGAATTTGACGTTTCGTCTAATGGAAACTGAGGGCCGCCTGATGCGGCCCCGCGGGGGAAGAATGGACCAGACCGAGCCCAACATCTCCCTGGTTTTACCGCCCCTGCCATTTCAGATCAGGTTTGGGTGGGCGGTCGGCGAACTGGCAATCGCCGGTTACATCGGCCTGACGATGGCCTTCATGCTCTACTACTGCACCGAGGCGCTCAAGATTCCCCCCGCCATCGCCGGGATCGCCCTCTTGCTCCCACGCCTGATTGACGCCTTTGTCGATCCCGTCATGGGCGCCATTTCGGACCGTACACGGTCCTCGCTCGGGCGCCGGCGCATTTACCTGCTGGTGGGCTCGATCCTGCTGGGCGTCAGCTTCGGGGCAATCTTCTTCGTCTCGCCCGACCTGCCGCTCGGGCCGAAGGTCGCCCTGGTGATGACGATCTTCCTGTTGTCGAACCTGTCGGTGAGCATCTTCGAGGTGCCCTATTCAGCCATGCTGGCCGAAATGACGGCCGACTATGGCGAACGCACGGTCCTCACCGGCTACAAGATGATGGCGGCCCGGATCGGCATTATCCTTACGGCCTTCGTTGGCCCCCTGATTTTCAGGTCGACGGCGGACCTCAACGACGGATTCCGCCTGCTCGGCATCGTCGCGGGCGTCTTCATGGCCCTGACAGGCCTGTGGTCATTCTTCGCGACCCGGCATGCGCCAAGGCTCGTGCATTCAGCCCAGCGATTCAGTATCCGCGATGAAGTCTCGGCAGTGTTGATGAATCGCCCGTTTCGCACCCTCTGGACCGCCTTCCTGATGCAAAACCTCGCCATAGGCGCGGCAGCTACGGCCCTGATTTACTTCCTCGTCTACAATCTGAAACTCGACCCCAAGTCGGCGGGGCCCTTCCTTGCTGCTGGCGGGTTCGCCGCGACGCTCGCTACGCCGGTCTGGTGGTTCGTCGCCAAGCGCTTCGGCAAACGGCCAACCTATTTCCTCAGCCTCGGCCTGGCGGCGGTGATGACCATTCCAGCGATGTTGATCCAGGCGCCCATGGTCGAACTGTTGCTGGTCGCGCTGTTGGTCGGTGGCGCGGTGGACGCTTCAAATCAGCTGATGCCGAACGCCATGGGTCCCGACACGGTAGAGGTTGACCAGGCCCGCACCGGAATTCGCCGTGAGGGTGCGCTGTTCGGCGCCTGGGGGTTTTGTCGCAAGCTGGGTATGACCGCCGGCGCGTTTCTGGTCAGCCTGGCTCTGGCGGGCTTCGGGTTCGTCCAGGGCGCCGGCCCCGACGCGCAGTCGGCTGAGGCGCTGTTTGGCATCCGGGCCATCTATACCGGCGTGCCCCTCGGCCTCTGGCTGGCCGCGATCGCCTTTCTGACGCGCTATGATCTGACCGAAGCCAGGTTCAACGCCCTGAAGGCGGAGATCCTCGCAAGGCAGGCCGCACCGGGGTCATGATCGGCGGCCTGGGCCATCGTGGAAGAGCACGGATTCATTGAGCTGATCAGGTCGCGTTGCGCCGACCAGCGCCATGGCGACGCGCATTTCGTCAGCGATCAGCGTCAGCATCCGGGCGACGCCTGCCTCGCCCTGCGCGCCAAGTGCAAAGGCCCAGGCGCGCCCCAACAGGACACCCTTCGCGCCCAGCGCCATCAGCTTGATGACATCCAGCCCTGACCGTACGCCGCCGTCCGCCAGGATCGTCAGTTGGTCACCCACCGCTTGAACGATATCGGGTAAAGCCCTGACCGGTGACGGCGCGCCATCCAGCTGCCGCCCCCCATGGTTGGACACCACCAGGCCCTCCGCGCCCATCGCCGCGACAGATCTGGCGTCGTCAACGTCCAGAACGCCCTTAATCACCAGTGGGCCCGGCCACTGGGACCGGACCCAGTCGAGGTCTTTCCAGGTGACGCTTGGGTCAAAGTTGTCGCGCATCCAGGCGAAGAAGTCCTCAAGCCCGGTCCCGCGGCCCAGCAGGGGCGCCACATTTCCCAAGCCGTGGGGACGACCCAGCAGACCGACATCCAGCGCCCAGGCCGGCCGCATTGCGGCCTGCCAAAATCGTCGCAGGTCGCCCGACAATCCCGGCGCGCCAGCCAGCCCGGACCGCCGGTCGCGATAACGTGTGCCGGGCACCGGCATGTCCACAGTGAAGACCAGGGTGGAACAGCCCGCTTCTGAGGCTTGGGCCAACAGATCGCGCATGAAGCCACGGTCGCGCATCATGTACAGCTGAAACCAGAAGGGCTGGCTCGCCCCGGCCCGTACCTCGGCCAGGGAACAGGCGGAGACGGTTGACAGGCAAAAGGGGACGCCGGCTGCGGTAGCCGCCCGAAGGGCCTGAACCTCGCCGCGCCGCGCCGCGAGGCCGGCTAACCCCACGGGACCCAGAACCACCGGCATGTCGAGTTGTGCGCCGAACAGTGACGTCGACAGGTCGACCGCCGAAACGTCGCGCAGGACCTTCTGGCGCAGCGAAAGGTCGGCGAGGTCGGCGAGGTTCCGATCTAGTGTCACCTCGCGAAAAGCGCCGCCGTCGATATAGTCGAACAGAAATCTCGGGAGACGTCGGCGGGCGAGGCCTCGAAAATCGTCAACGGATATCGCGGTCATGGTTCTGGTGCTCGCTGGTTGCGCCATGCCGGCCATAGGGGTCGGGCCTTGCGCCCCGAGGTGGAGAGTACCCCGCGAATGGCGATCTAATTTGATCGCTTTCTATCGAAGATGATTGAATATGGCCAGTGATCTTGCTAGGGTCACGTCATGAACTCATTGCTCGACAAGGCGGCCGGTCAAAGAGCCCTGCACTTCCAGGCTCCCGAATCTCGCTGGTCAGACGATGACGCCCAGGGGCTCTCCCCCGCTGGACTGTTGCTCTATCGATCCAACCTCCTCGGCTCCGATCTGACCGTCACTAACTTCGGCGGCGGCAACACCTCGGCCAAGCTGGTCGAGAGCGATCCCCTGGGGGGCGGCGATGTTTCCGTTCTCTGGGTCAAGGGTTCGGGCGGCGACATCGGTTCGATGACGCTGGACGGCTTCTCGACGCTTTGCCTGGACAAGGTTCTGGGGCTTGAGCGGCTGTATCGAGGGCTCGCACATGAAGACGAGATGGTCGGCTACCTGCCCCACTGCACGTTCAATCTGAACAGCCGCGCGGCCTCCATCGACACGCCGCTCCATGCCTACCTGCCATTTCCCCACGTCGACCATGTTCATCCGGACGCCATCATTGCGCTGGCCGCGTCGAAGGACGGGCAGAGTGCGACAAAGGAAATCTACGGCGATGATGTCGCGTGGATGGGATGGCAACGGCCGGGGTTCGACCTTGGTCTGCGCCTCAGGGATCTGGTGGCTGCAAGGCCGTCCCTAAAGGGCGTCATGCTGGCTGGCCATGGTGTGATCTGCTGGGGACGCGACTCCCGGGCATGCTACGAGAACACCATCGATCTGATCGCCCGGGCGGCCTGCTATCTGAACATCAAGCTTGGCCACCGCCCCGCGTTTGGCGGTGTCCGCATCGAACCCCTTGCACCTTCGGCCCGGGCGGCGGCGGCCGCCTCGCTGATGCCGCGGCTGAGGACCCTGATGGGTGGAAGCCGGCCGATGGTCGGAGACTTCAGTGACGACCCGGCGACCCTCGAATTCGTGGGCAGTCACGATTTCCTTCGCCTGGCCGCAGTCGGCACCTCCTGCCCCGACCATTTCCTTCGCACCAAGATCGCACCTCTCGCCCTGGACCCGACACGGCTTGAGGACGAGAGCTACCTGTCTGAAGCCATCGAGGCCTACCGGGAAGGCTACAAGGCCTACTATCTACGCAACGCAGGGCCGCTCGATCCGGCGATGCGGGACGCGAACCCCGTGGTCATCCTGGTGCCGGGGGTCGGCCGCTTTACGTTCGCAGGCGACAAAGCCACGGCCCGACTGGCCGGCGAGTTCTACGCCAATGCCATCAATGTCATGCGCGGGGCGGAGGTCGTCGGAGGGTATTCCGGGCTCCCGGAGTCGGAAGCCTTCGCCATAGAATACTGGGCTTTGGAGGAGGCGAAACTCCAGCGCATGCCCAAGCCCAGGGGTCTGGCGGGTCGCATTGCGCTGATCACGGGAGCCGCCGGGGGAATCGGCGCCGCCGTCGCGTCGCGCCTGCTGAGCGACGGCGCATGCGTCATGCTGACCGACTTCGACCCCGCCGCCCTAGAAACCGCTCGCGCCCACCTTGTCGGTCAGTTCGGTCAGGATCGCGTCCGTGCGACCCTTTGCGACGTCACCCGCGAAGCACAGATCGAGTCTGCGTTCCGGACTGTCGCCCGTGAATTTGGCGGTCTCGACATCCTCGTCGCCAATGCCGGGCTCGCCACCTCGGCGCCCATCGAGGAAACCACGCTTGAGGTCTGGCGCAGGAACTATGACGTCCTCGTTGACGGCTATTTCCTCGCCAGCCGCGCCGCATTCCCCCTCATGAGGCGTCAGGGCGGCGGAGCGATCGTCTTTGTCGGCTCAAAGAACGGCCTTGCCGCGACTCCGAACGCTTCCGCCTATGCCTCGGCCAAGGCAGCGACCCTTCACCTCGCGCGATGTCTGGCCCTGGAAGGCGCGGGTGACGGCATTCGGGTCAATGTGGTCAACCCGGACGCTGTCCTGCGTGGCTCGAAGATCTGGAACGGCGACTGGCGCAAGCAGCGCGCCGGCGCCTATGGCATCGACTCAGGCGACGAACTTGAAGAATTCTACCGGAACCGGTCAATGCTTCGGCGCGACGTCTACCCAGAGGATGTTGCCGAAGCGGTGGCATTCCTGATCTCTGACGCCGCCTCAAAGTCCACTGGGAACATAATCAACGTCGATGCCGGCAACGCCCAGGCGTTCCCCCGCTAGCGCAGGCCCGGCTTGACGGTTTCGGCGGAAATTTCGCTGGGCGATGAGCGAAGTTGATTGCACGACTTTCAGAACCGCCCCACAACCGGAGGCGTTGAATTCACAAGGGGCGGCCCATGCACGCGGCGGAACGCGAGCAGCAGATCCTGCAGCTCTTGCGGGAAAAGGGCTTCATCGGCTTTCAGGAACTTGATCGCCGGATCGACGCTTCTGCGGCAACCCTGCGTCGCGATCTGGATCGGTTGGCGGGCGAAGGTCGGATTGAGCGCGTCCGCGGCGGCGCGAAATTCGTCGACGGATCTGCAAGACCGGATACGGTTGAGAATGGTCGCCTGACGGGTGTGCCGTTCCACGAGAACATCGGCCGCAACCGGGCCGCCAAGGAAGCCATTGGCCGCGAAGCCGCCAAACTCTGCAGGTCCGGCGAAGCGGTCATCATCGATGGCGGCTCAACGACCCTGCAGATGTGTTCTCACCTTGGCGACCTCGGTCTCCAGGTTCTGACCAACTCGCTTCACATCGTGAGCGCTTTGTTGCCGCAGCCGAACACGCGGATTTCGATCCCCGGAGGGGCGCTCTTTCGGGAACAGAACATCGTGCTCAGCTCCTTTGAGGAGGATGGGACCAGCCGCTACCACGCCCAGAAGATGTTCCTTGGCGCTGCGGCCGTCGGCCGACACGGCGTGATGCAAACCGACGTCCTGCTGATCCAGGCGGAACGGCGACTTCTCGATCGGGCCGACGAACTGATCCTGCTGGTGGACTCGACAAAATTTGGAACCTCGGCGGCGCACGTACTTTGCGCCCTTGAGGACGTCGCAATCGTTGTAACCGACAGCGAGGTGGCCGATGCGGTCGCCCAGGATGTGGAACGAGCGGGGCCGAAGTTGATCGTCGCACAAATGGTCACGTCTGGTTGAAACCGCCGTCAATGGTGAGGTTTCGACGCCAAGGTTTCGGGGCGACGGTCGCCTTGAACGACGCCGTGTGGTTCCGTCTCGTCCGCTTCGTCTTGGTCTCGCCTGAGTCGCGGCACTCTCGCCGCCTTCAGGCAGAAACTCTACTTATTCGGTGCTGTCAGTCTAACGCTAACCCTTCTCCACTAAGGGCTTGGTGGTGAGAGCGGAGGCTGCGTTGAAGCCCATTTCCTACAAGAGGCACCGGTTTCCGCCGGAGGTCATCCGACATGCCGTTTGGCTGTATTTCCGTTTCACGCTGAGCCTTCGAGACGTCGAAGAACTCCTCGCTCAACGGGGTGTCGAGGTCAGCTACGAGACCATCCGGTGCTGGACTCTGAAGTTCGGCCGGCAGTTCGCTCACAACCTGCGCCGGTCAAGGCCGAAGCCCACCGGTCGTTGGCATCTCGATGAGATGGTCGTGAAAATCGGGGGCAAGCGGATGTTTCTCTGGCGCGCCGTCGATGACGAAGGCGAGGTCCTGGACATGCTGGTCCAGGAGCGCCGCAACAAGGGCGCAGCCCTTAGGCTACTTCGGAAATTGCTGAGGAACCAAGGTGTTCGGCCCGAAGCGATCGTCACAGACAAGCTTGCGTCGTACCGGGCTGCGGTCCGAGATCTGGGCCTGACGAATCGACATCGACCTGGCGGAATGCGGGAGAACAACCGGGCCGAAAACTCCCATCTGCCGATCCGACGTCGGGAGCGAAAACAGCAGAAGTTCAAGTCCCGAGCCTCGGCCCAGAAGTTCCTGGTCACCCACGCTGCCGTCTACAACGTCTTCAATCTCCAGCCCCACCTGATCCGCCGGCCGACCCTCCGTTACCTGCGTGCTGAAGCTCACCGGACGTGGGCGGCTGCGACGGCCGCGGCCTGATCTGCGGGTCGGGTAGGGGGCTTTGCGGCCGGCTACCGTCAACCTGACAAAACCGGCGTCGCGGGTCCCTGATCCGCGGCGTTTTTTCCCTGTTCAGGCCGAAATAATTCCCTGTTCCTGATGCGGGAAATCTGCGGCGGGGGCTGACGCAATCCCTTGCCGCAGCGGCGATGGCGCGAGTCCGTCGAAACCCGGGATGAGCGCGATTTGGGCGTTTTTCCCTGTATCTTCCCTGTAGACATCATGGGGCCTCCGTTCGGAGGGAAACAACACCGACGACGGCGATGCGGAGACGGGCGGGGAATTCAGGCCCTGGAGGGGCCGCATTCAGGCAACGAGAGACGCAGATCGCGTCTCTGATCCGGCGCAAGCGACGGTAAAGTCGGGGGTATTTCGGGGCGTTCCCTGAAGCGGGATTCAGCGCGTGACTGGATGGCGGGGGAACAGTCACGCTTACAATCGATAGTTTTTCCGATTCTAACCCCCGGTAACTACGGGGAAATTCCCGGCGCGGAATTTTCGGAGATAAAGATTTCCGATAACATGACTTATCAGAGCTAAATATCAGTAGAGAATAAGTGGACCGGAAGTATTTGCAGGTCATTTTGACCATCGTATTCTTACGAATACTTTGCCAATACTTAGTGACTTGTTGGCGGTGAGAGTGGGATTCGAACCCACGGTAGGCGTTAACCTACACACGCTTTCCAAGCGTGCGCCATCGACCACTCGGCCACCTCACCAGCACCACCGTGCGAGAGCTGGTCAAAGCCCCCGGCGCAGGAAGGCGCGCAATATACTCATCGCCCCCCCCGGGGCAAGCGCGCACTGGCGGCGAGGCGTTTGGGGTTGAACAGCGACCGGGATTCCTCGCGTATGAGAACCTTCACAAGGTCGCTCGTGCCGGCGAGCCAGGCGTTGAGACGGCCCCGAACGATGGGATCGCCAGCCCGGACCAAGGCTTCGATTTCCGCCAGATCCACGCTCGATTTCCTCAACAGCGCCTGACTTTTCGCGAGGCCGGCATAGCGCTCGTCGATGCGGCCCAGCCGTGTCCGAGCGGCGGCGAACAGCACCAGCGCGGTGTCGCGGTCACCGCCTTCAAGGACAACCACACCGACATCCACGGCGCGGATGGCGTCGAGCAGATAGCCTGGACCCGACACGGGAACGGGCCTGTCGTCACAGAAGTCCGACCGGATCGCGCCAACGTACGCCGTCAGGCCGGCCAGTACGGCGGGGGCAGGCTCGGGCCCGTCAAACTCCTCAACGATCAGGCCGCGAAGGAAGGCGGGTAGTTTCTCGGGGGAGGGGATGACCTTCAACTGATCGCGTGGCGCGCCGAGGTCGGGAATCGGTTTCGGGTCCACCACGCCATTTCCGCGATGGCTGCTGAACAGGGACGAGGTCACATCGGCGGTGCCCGGCGCGCCGGACACGCCGGGAAAATGGAAGGACAGGTTGGCCCGTCCGTTGCGGTGGCAACTCTCGCAGGAAATGCCGGCGCGCGCGGCCTGTCCGCCCAGGACCAGAGGCGAGCGGAACGCCGCGCGTCCGATTTCGATATCCATGGCCTGCTGTCGCGTAACCGGGGCCGGCCCGGCGAACAGGCACTCCGCCGGCTGCCAGCCCAGCGCCGCCACCACATCCGTCCCCTCCGCCAGCCAGCGCATCTCGGCCAGCGGCGGGGCGTCCGACGCGGCGAGGGACGCCAGGGCGAGTACGAACGCTAGAGCGGCTGTCCGCCGGCGTCGATCCAACGGCGCAGCTCCTCGACTTCCGGGCACCCGTAGACGCATGACCTTGCCAGCCGGGCCAGCATGACCTTCGCGCCGTCCAGGTCGCCGCGCAGGACCTTCAGCTCGCCGTAGTATTCGGTGGCCCCGCGATGGTCCGGGGCGATGGCCAGGGCGGCCCTGTACCAGGACTCGGCGGCGTCCAGCTGGCCCATGCGGCGCAGGACATAGCCGCGATAGGTCAGGATGTCCGGGTGCGGACCGACCGCGCGGCTCGCCGCGTCGAGGGCGGCCAGGGCCTCCGGCCAGCGACGCTCGTTGATCAGGGACACCGCGGAGACATAAGCGCGGTCGCCGCTGGCCGGATCGCCGAACAGCAGGGACGAGGTCGCCGCCGGAGCCGGGGCGGCGGCGGCTGGCGCGGCGGCCGCGGTGATGGCCGCTTCGACCTTGGTCACGGCGGTCTTGAGGGCCGCGGATTCAGGGCAGGCGCCGGCGCAGCTCGCCTCGCGGGCCTTCAGCGCGGCGAGTTCGGCCGTGGCCTTGTCGGTCTCGCCCAGCTTGACCAGGGTCAGGGCCAGCTCGCGGCGGGTGTCGACATCCTCGGGCTTGAGCTTGGCGGCCTTCTCATAGGCCTTGCGAGCGCCCTTGAAATCGCCCTGGCCGGCGCGGGAGAAGCCGAGGAAGAACCAGCCCTCCGGCGCCTTGGGGGCGGCCTGGGTGACATGCTGGAAGGCGCGCTCGGCCTCCTTCCACTTGCTCGCCTGCAGCGCCGCGACGCCCTTCTGGTATTCGGCGACCGGGTCGTACTGCGGGCCGGCCGAGCCCATGTCGGCGCCACCGCCTCCACCACCGCCGCCGCCTCCGGCGGCCAGCGCGCCGCCGGCGAGACAGGACAGCGCGGCCGCGCCGATCAGGGCGAGTTTGCTGAAACGGACCATCGTTGTTCCTCCCCGTGATCCAGACATGTCATTCTGGCATAACAACGATCCCTCGTCAGGCCGTGAAATCCGCCGCCCGCGCGCCTATCTTGGGGACGATCCGAAAGCCGAGGACGCCATGCTGTTCGCCAAGAAGACCCTGGAAATCCCCACCGCCGACGAGGCCCTGCCGGGCCGGACGCAGGCGATGCCCACCGCAACGACGCACTTCGTCAACGGCCATCCGCTCAAGGGCCCCTGGCCCGAGGGGCTGGAGGAGGCGGTGTTCGCCATGGGCTGCTTCTGGGGCGTGGAGCGGATCTTCTGGCAGATCCCGGGCGTCTGGACGACGGCGGTCGGCTATGTGGCGGGTTCGACGCCCAACCCGACCTATCAGGAAGTCTGCAGCGGCCGCACCGGCCATACCGAGGCGGTGCTGGTGGTCTATGACCCCAAGGTCGTCAGCTACGAGTCCCTGCTGAAGGCCTTCTGGGAGAACCACGACCCGACCCAGGGCATGCGCCAGGGCAACGATATCGGCACGCAGTACCGCTCGGGCCTCTACCCGCTGAACGACGCCCAGGTGGCCGCCGCGGCCGCGTCGAAGGCGGCCTATGGCCTGGAGCTGGCCAAATACCGCATGGGCCCGATTTCCACCGAGATCGCCGCCGCCGGGCCGTTCTACTACGCCGAGGACTATCACCAGCAGTACCTGGCCAAGAACCCCAACGGCTATTGCGGCATCGGCGGCACCGGCGTGACCTGCCCCATCGGCGTCGGCGTCGAGGCATGACGCCGGCCCAGTTCGACGAGGCCTGCCGGGCCCTGCCGGGCGCGACCATGGACCACCCCTGGGACGGGCACGACGTCTACAAGGTCGGCGGCAAGATGTTCGCCGTCTACTCGCCGGGCGACGACACCTTCAGCTTCAAGGCCAGCGACATCGCCTTCGAGGTGCTGACCGAGACGGGGCCCGGCAAGCCCGCGCCCTATCTGGCCCGGGCGAAATGGGTCTGGTTCGGGAGTTTGGCGGAGCAGGACACAGCCGATGTGGCGGACTGGCTGAATAGCGCCCACGGCCTGATCGCCGCCAAGCTGACGAAGAAGCTACGGGCCGAGCTGGGGCTGTAGGGGACTGGACTTCCTGTCCCCTGGGACTTGATGTCCTGTCCCCGTCCGCACCAAGGGGACAGCTAACGCAGTCCCCGGTCTTGCAGCCGCGCCCGCAGCGCCCGGATCGACCTGGCCGTCGGCGAGCCGAGCTGGCGCCAGACGAGCAGGGTCACCGCGCCGACGGTGGCGATGCTCATGGTCACAGGCCCGAACATCCAGGCCGCGGCCGCCAGGGCGAAGTAGTAGCCGCGCACGCCTTCGTTGAAGGCCGACAGGGACTGGTTGAGCACCGTCCCGCCGGCGGCGCCAAAGGCCTCGATGTCGGCCGGATCGACGTCCTCGCCCTCCGGCGTCGCGCCGAAGATGGTCAGGCAGTAGTTCATCTGGCGGATCGACCAGATGAAAGCCAGCAGACCGCGCGCCAGCACCACCAGGATCACCGCCATCTGCAGCTCGAACAGCATCCGCGAGGAGGTCTGGATCAGCGCCAGGCTCGACAGGCTGGCGAACGAGCGGTCCCCGCCGAACAGCACCCCGGCCGCCGCCGCGATCAGCAACAGGTTGGACGAGGCGAAGAAACTGGCCGAGTTGAGCGCGTGGCCCAGCAGCTGGCCGTCCATGAACCGGCTCTCGCGCCGGGCCATCTGGCGCATCCAGGCGGCGCGGACTTCGGTCATGTCGGTGTTCAGCGACCCGTCCCGCGACAGCAGCCTCAGCAGCGGCTCGTAGAACAGCCAGCAGGCGGCGAAGAAGACCAGGGCGGCTAGGTCAGGAAGCGGCATGGTCAGGCGCCGATCGCCGCCAGCAGCGCCATCACCGTCATGGCGATCAGGATCAGCGAGCCGATGGTCCAGAGGGTCGCCCGCACATCATGGGTCTGGGCGGTGAGATAGGCGGCGAAATGCAGCAGCCGCGAGACCACATAGCCGTACAGCAGCAGGCGGGCGACCCACAGATCCGGTTCGGCGAACACGAACAACAACCCCGCTACGAGGAAGAACGGCAGGTTCTCCAGGTCGTTCTGCTGGATGCGCCGAATGCGATCGACCCGGTCATCGGGTTCCAGCTGGCGCGGGTCGGGCTCGGGGTTGAGCGGCGTCTTGCGCAGGTCTTCGGGCGAGCGGTAGCCGCCCTTGACCCGCATCATCTGGACGACCGTGAGCCAGGACATGCCCACCGCCTTGAGGATCATCAGCGCGGCGGCGATCACCCAGGTCGCGAAGACCGGATTCTGCAAACCCAGAAGGTCCATGGTTCATGCTCCTTGGCTGAGGCGAGGCGGGCGCTCAGTCCTCCGTGATCGTGCTGGTCTTGCGGGTGTCGGGCATGAAGATGACGGTCAGCAGCCCGACCGCCAGGATGACCGTCACATAGAGGTAGAACCAGCTCTCGTGTCCGGCCTTCTTGAAGCCCAGGGCCACCGGCTCGGCCGAGCCGCCGAAGATCGAATTGGCCAGGGCGTAGGGCAGGGCCACCCCCAGGGCGCGGATGTGGGCCGGGAACAGCTCGGCCTTGAACAGGCCGGAGATCGAGCTGTAGCCGGACTGGAACGTCAGGGCGATCATGATCAGGCCGAAGGCGACCCAGATGTTGCTGGTCCCGGCGATGGCGCTGAGGATCGGCCAGGTGGCGATCATCCCGCCGCCGAAGGCGAACAGCAGCAGCGGCTTGCGGCCGATCCGGTCCGACAGCCAGCCGAACGCCGGCTGCATCAGCATGAAGCAGAACAGCGCCAGCAGCATGGTCTGGCTGGCGACCGCCTTGGAGAAGCCCGAGGTGTTGATCAGGAACTTCTGCATGTAGCTGGTATCGACATAGTAGGCGAGCGAGCCGCCGGCCGTCAGACCCATGACCATCAGGGTCTCGCGCGGATGCTTGACGAACAGCAGCATGGTTCGGCCGCGGTTCTCGCCTTCCTTCTTCGCGTTCTCGAAGCCCTGGCTCTCGTGGATGCCGGTGCGGATCCAGAACACCACCACCGCCAGCACCGCGCCGATGAAGAAGGGGATGCGCCAGCCCCAGGCCTTGAGGTCGGCCTCGGGCATGACCTGCTGCAGCAGCACGACCATGCCCTGGGCGGTCAGGGAGCCGGCGATCAGGGTCACGTACTGGAAGCTGGACCAGAAGCCGCGGCGTTTGCGGCCGGCGACCTCCGACAGATAGGTGGCGCTGGCGCCGTACTCGCCGCCCACCGACAGGCCCTGCAGGACGCGGGCGGCCAGCAGGATGGCGGGCGCCAGCGCGCCGACCTGGGCGTAGGTGGGGGTCAGGGCGATGACCAGGCTGCCCAGGCACATCATCGAGACCGACAGGGTCAGGGCCGCGCGGCGACCGGCCCGGTCGGCGTAGACCCCCATCAGCCAGGCGCCCAGCGGCCGGGCGAGGAAGCCCACGGCCGAGACCGCGGCCGCCTTGAACAGCTGCGCCGTCTGGTCGCCTTCGGGGAAGAAGTGGCTGGCGAAATAGACGGTGAAGAAGATGTAGGTCGACCAGTCGTACCACTCGACCAGATTGCCTGCCGAGCCGCCGAGGATCGCCCTCAGGCGCTGGACGGCGGTCAGAGGCGGCGGGGCGCCTTCCGGCGGTTCCCCGAATACGCCTGTTTCCGTGACCGCCATGCCGCCTCCCCGAATTGGTTACCCCGGGGAGGTTAGGCGAAGGCGGGAGTCGTGGAAACGGGGGTCAGAGCCTGCCCATCAGGAACAGGATCAGCAGGATGATCAGGACCAGGCCCAGCCCGCCGCTGGGGTAGTAGCCCCAGGACCGCGAGTGACCCCAGGTCGGCAGCGCGCCGATGACCGCGAGGATCAAAACGACAATGAGAATGGTGACCAGCATGTGACGTCTCCTGAACAAGCGATCCCCGTTCAGGAGTGTCAATTCGCGGACCGGTCCGGAAGTTCCCCCCCGGGGGTAGAGTGAGTTGCGATCTGATGGAATCAGATCGCCGCTCTAGTCTTTTGTTTTAAAGCGCGTTTGTTCCGAAAACCGGGTCCCACTTTTCGGAACGCGCTTTAGCCGTGCGCCGGCGCGGGCCGGATCGACCACAGGGCGCCGACGAAGGCCCCCTTGATGCGGGGCAGCAGCAGCAGGATCAGGCTGGTCAGCGCGGTCACGGACACCGGCACGGTGATCAGCGGCGAGGTCTCCCAGACGAACGGGAAGAAGAACATCGGCGCCACCACCAGGTGACCGACCAGCAGGACGGTGAAATAGGCCGGCCCATCGTCGGCCCGGTAGGCGGAGAGGTCGTGGCCGCAGGCCTCGCAGGTCGGCGTGATCTTGAGATAGGCGCGATAGAGGCGCCCCTGGCCACAATCGGGACAGCGGTGGCTGAGGCCGCGCAGGAAGCCCGTCTTGAACGGGCGCGTTTTGGCGGGTTCGGACATGGCGCCCATATGGGCTTCCGGGCGTTGAAAGGCGAGAGTGCGACGAGGATTTGTCCGGCATGCGCGTCCACGAGACAGGCGGGACTGCAACACCTGCGATCTCTTTTCGTGTTTGGGGAGACAAGGTTGCGCGAACCGCCATTTGCTCTGCTAGGCTCGGGTCCATGGGTATGAGAGGGCGTACGGGTTCGATGCCGTATCTGACGCGTAGGGTCGCCACGGCTTGTGTGGCCGCGGCCATGGTTGCGAGCGCGTTGTCGCCGGCGATGGCCCAATCCACGCCTGGGGGCGCCCCCCCGCCGGTCGCGTTCGCCCGGCCAATGGCGATCTCCCCCACGGCGCCCATCGTTCTGTCGCCCGCCCAGGCCGAGCTGCTGCAGCGCGCCCTGGTCGAGGCCGAGAAGCACGGCTTTGAGCCCGGCGAGTTCGCCCCCCGCGGCGGCGGCGACGCCGCCCTGGTCGAGGCCGCCGTCCGCTACGCCAGGGCGGTCAAGACGGGCCGGCTGGCGGTGGAGGGCTTCCGCGATGACTGGGGTCTGCGCCCCATGCCGTTCGACGCCCGCGGCGGCCTGGCCCGCGCCGTCTACGACGACGGGCTCGAGGCCTGGCTGAAGAGCCTGCCGCCCGACTATCCTGGCTATGAGACCCTGCAGGTTGGGCTGGCCACCTATCGCGGCATCCGCGCCCGGGGCGGCTGGCAGATGCTGGCCGAAGGGCCGGACCTCAAGCTCGGCTCGACCGGCCCGGCCGTGGAAGCCCTGCGCGCCCGCCTGGCGATCGAGGATCCCGGCGTGCCGCTGACCGTGGCGCGGGTTCCGATCCCCCCGGTCGCCGCGCCCGCGGCCCCGGCTCCGGCGTCGGCGGTGGACCTGCCGCCCGCCGGCGCGCCGCTGTTCGACATGGCCCTGGCCGAGGCGGTCAAGCGCGCCCAGAAGCGCATGGGGCTGGAGCCCTCGGGCGTGGTCGGAACCGCCACGCGCCTGGCCCTCAACATCCCCGTGCAGCGCCGCATCGACCAGATCGTCGCCAACATGGAGCGCTGGCGCTGGCTGCCGCCGACCATGCCGGCCGACCGGGCGCAGGTGAATGTCGCCGCCGGCGTGCTGACCCTCTACAAGAACGACCAGGCGACCCTGTCCATGCGGGCGGTGACCGGCCGCCCCAACGGCGGCGAGACCCCGCTGCTGAGCTCGACCATCGACAGCATCGTGCTCAATCCGCCGTGGAACGTGCCGGCCGGCATCGCCGCCAGGGAGTTGATGCCAAAGGGCAGGGCCTATCTGGCCAGCGCCGGCTTCCGCATCCTGCCCGGCGGCGGCCTGCAGCAGGCCCCGGGACCCGGCAGCGCGCTCGGCCTGATCAAGTTCGACTTTCTGAATCCCTATGCCGTCTACCTGCACGACACGCCGAGCAAGGGCGGTTTTTCGCGCTACACCCGCCTGGCCAGCCACGGCTGCGTGCGCCTTGAAAGGCCCTTGGCCCTGGCCCGGGCGATCATGGAGGGCGACCCGTACTGGACGCCGGAGCAGATCGACGCGACCATCGCCGGCGGCAAGACCACCCGCGCCCAGGTCGCCCGGCCGGTGGCGGTCTTCCTGCTCTACTGGACCGCCTATGTGACGCCGGACGGCCAGGTGAACTTCCGCCAGGATCCCTACGGCTGGGACACCCTGCTGATCGAGCGCATCGCCGCCCAGGGACGCCCGGCTTGATCGGGCGGCGCGCGCTGCTGTCGCTCGGCGTGGCCGGGCTGGCTGGCACGGCCGCCGCGTCCCGCGCGCAGGAGGCCCCCGCCGCCGATCCGGCCCCGGCCGGGCCGCGCGACGATCCCGAGGACGCCTATCCCGACTTCCTGCTGTCGCCGATCCCGCTGACGCCGCCTCCGCCCGGGCCGCGCCACCTGAAGTTCCACCACCTGCACACCGGCGAGGACCTCGAGGCGGTCTACTGGGACGACGGCAAGTATGTCTGGGACGCCCTGCAGGCGGTGAACAAACACCTGCGCGACTTCCGCTCGACGGAGGTCCATCCCATCGACGTGCGGCTGCTGGACATCCTGTTCACCCTGCAGTCGCTGACTGGCTCGA
>JACRBD010000236.1 GCA_016234625.1 Caulobacterales bacterium
CGAGGGGGGCGGCCTCGCCGATGGCGATGCGCAACAGCAGGTTCAGGCGATGCACCACCGGCGCGGGCGCCTTGGCGATCAGGGCGACGATCTTCCCGTCCGCCTCGATCATCCCGCCGATCTCGCCGATCTTGGCCTGAATGGGAGCGGCGTCCTCGGCGACCAGCCCGGCGCGCAGAACGTGCTTCTGCAGGGCGGCGAGCATGGCCATCCGGCCGGCGGGGGAGTCGGGACCGTTGCGCAGCTCCTTCTCGAACCGCAGGGCCGAGACATTGGCGCTCAGATAGCGGGCGGCCTGGCGCTTGTTGGCCCCGCCGGTGACGTTCTCGGCCAGGCGGATCAGGGCCTCGACTTCCTCGCCGGCCGTCATCCCATCGCCCAGCAGAGCCTCAACGAAGTCGCTGGTGACCAGAATCTTCGAGCGGGCCGAGAAGGCCCCGTGGATGTCGTCCAGGGTCAGCACCCGATCGCCGGCGGCGGTCAGGGCCATGGCCAGGCCGCGCAACAGGTCAATCTCGGCGTCCGCGTCGCCGGGCTTGAGCCGACGGGGGCCGACCAGCTCGCGCAGCACCCGCTGGGCGATGGCCACGCGGCCGGACTCGAAGGCGGGTCCCGACAGCCAGCCGGCCAGCCGCGCGGCGGGCGCGGACAGCGTGGGCATGATGCGGGCGACCTTTGCGTCCATCTGGATCAGGGCCTCGACCGGCTCGGCGCCGGCCATGCGGGTCATGGCCGCCAGCTGTCCGCCCAGGTCGAGGTCCGAGCCCAGCAGATCGGCGAGCCCGGCCCGGGAGCCGAGAATTTCGGTCAGAGGCTGTTCCAGCACCTGCAGGGCGGCGGCGCGGGCCTGGGGTTCCTGCGGCGCGGCGTCGGCGAGGTCGAGCAGCAGCCCAACCTTTTCGCTCCAGGTGCGGGCCGGTGCGATGGCGGCGGCGACGCCAGCGCCCAGCAGGTAGCCGCGGTCCGGTTCGCTGACCAACCGCTCGGCGGCGGCGGCGAAGCCCTCCTTGTCGAGGTTGGGCAGGACGCCCTTTCGGTGGTCCTTCATCAGCCGTTCGATGGCCCGCTCCGCCAGGCTCTGGAACGAGCGGATGATCTCGTGGACGCCGATGCCCCGGGCCTGGGCCTCTGGAATGGCGATCTTCTGGATGGCGTGTTGCAGGTCGACGCCCGACGCTTCCAGCTTCTCGACCAGGTCGGGCCGGTGAAGCAGTTCAAACGGCGTGGCCTTGTTGCGCAGCAGCCAGTTGTCCAGCAGCCGTCCGATCCGCTCGCGGGCGTGACAGCTGTAGAGGTCGGAGGGGCTGACGCAGAGCGGGGCGGTGTCCTCGCGGACCTTTCTGGTCTTGGTGCGCTCGGGCGCGCCCTTGCTGAGGATGGTCACCGAGCGGAATTCGCGGGTTTCCTCATCGAGCGTTTCCTTGGTCACCCGCACGGCGGCGACACGCCCGTCGGCCAGCGCCTGCTCGGCGGTCTCGACGGCCCGCGCGCGGTCTTCGGTGGCGATCTCCAGCGACCAGCCCGAGCCGGGTTGGCGACGCACGAAGAGTTCGTAATGTACCTGTCCCCGTTCCATATCCCCGTTATGGGTGAAAGGCCCTAAGGCCGCGTTTACGATGCGAAACCGCCCCATTGGGGCCACGCTGAAAGGGGATTGCCTTGCGCCGGGGCGGGACCGCGTTAGGTTTCAGCCCTCGCAAGACCTCACAACGTAAGGACCAAGATGGCCAACATCACCCTGGTGGACGACGACGAGAACATCGTCGCCTCCGTTTCACTGGCGCTGGAAAGCCATGGTCACACCGTGACCGCCTGCCACGACGGGGTCGCGGGCCTCGAAGCCCTGACCTCCAATCCGCCCGACCTGGCGATCCTGGACGTGAAGATGCCGCGCATGGACGGCATGGAGCTGCTGCGCCGACTGCGCCAGACCTCCGAGGTGCCGGTGATCATGCTGACCAGCAAGGACGAGGAGATCGACGAGATCCTCGGCTTCAACCTCGGCGCCGACGACTATATCCACAAACCCTTCAGCCAGCGGCTGCTGCTGGAGCGGGTCAAGGCCGTGCTCCGCCGCGGCGGGGTGGACGAGGCGGCCAAGGCCGGCGGGCCGGTCGATCCGGGCGTCCGCTCGATGAAGCGCGGCAAGCTGACCCTTGACCCCGAGCGCCATGACAGCCTGTGGGACGGCAAGCCCGTGCGGCTGACCGTCACCGAATTCCTGCTGCTGCAGTCCCTGGCCCAGCGTCCCGGCTTCGTGAAGAGTCGCGACAACCTGATGGATGCGGCCTACGACGATCAGGTCTATGTCGATGACCGCACCATCGACAGCCACATCAAGCGGATGCGCAAGAAGTTCCGCCAGGTGGACCCCACCTTCGACGCGATCGAGACCCTGTATGGCGTCGGATACCGATACCGCGAGTCCTGAACCCGAGGCGGCGCCGCGTCGCCGCCTCTGGCCCCAGGGTTCGCGCCTCGGGCGGCTGATCATCGCCCTCAACTTTGTCGGCCTGGCGATCCTGATCATCGGGGCCCTGACGCTCAACGAGATGCGCCGGGGGCTGGTCAACGCCCGTATCGAGGGCCTGATCATCCAGGGCGAGTGGATCGCCCATCTGATCGACGACGCCGCCACCGTTGGAGAGCCGGAACCGGCCCTGCAGGCGGTGGACGCGGCGCGGCTGCTGCAGCTGCTGCACGTGCCGCGCAGCCAGCGCGTCCGTCTGTTCGACCGGGACGGCCGGCTGATCGCCGATTCCTACAATGTCGCCGACCAGGTCGACTGGAAGCCCCTGCCGCCGGCGCGCAAGCCCGGCCAGAAGACCACGGCGCCGGAACGCAATCCCGCCGCCGAGCGGGCCGCCAGGGCGCTCAAGGCCGAGCTAGACGCCGCCCTGCGCGGCGAGCAGGTCAAGGGCCGGCGGGTCGGCGAGAGCGGCGACCAGGTCGTGTCGGTCTCCCTGCCCATCCAGCACGTGCGGGCGGTGGTCGGGGTGCTGACCCTGGAGGCGGGCGACGTCGACGAGATCATCGCCGCCGAGCGGGCCGCCCTGATTCCCTTCATCCTCATCGCCGTGGCGGTGACCCTGCTGTCGTCCTTCCTCATCTACTTCCTGGTGGCCCGGCCGGTGCTGCGGCTGGCCCGGGCGGCCGACCGGGTGCAGCAGGCCCGCGCGCGCTCAATCTCCATGCCTGACCTGGCCGGCCGCCAGGACGAGATCGGCGACCTGACCCGCTCCCTTGAGCTGATGACCGACAGTCTGTCGGAGCGGATGGACGCCATCGAGCGCTTCGCCGCCGACGTGGCGCACGAAATCCGCAATCCCCTGACTTCGATCCGCTCGGCGGTGGAGACCCTCGATCTGGTCGGCGAAGGCCCGGCCCGCGAGCGGCTGACCGGCATCCTCAAGCAGGACGTGGGCCGGCTCGACCGACTGGTCACCGACATCGCCAACGCTTCGCGGCTGGACGCCGAACTGTCCCGCGACGAGCCTCGCCGCATCGACCTGTCGCGGCTGATCGGCGACATCGTCCAGGTCTACGGCGCCTCGACAAACCCCGGCGGGGCCGCCGTGCGGCTGATCGAGGCCGAGTCAGGCGAGGCCCTGATCGTGGCGGGCCGCGAAGGGCCGCTGGGCCAGGTGTTCCGCAACCTGATCGACAACGCCCGCTCCTTCAGCGCGCCGGGCGGCGAGGTTCGGGTCAGCCTGGGCCGGGTCCGCGGCCAGGCCGAGGTGATCGTCGAGGACGACGGCCCCGGCATCCCGCCGGACAACCTCGAGACCGTCTTCGAGCGGTTCTACACCTCCCGGCCCAAGGGCACGGCCTTCGGCGGAAACTCGGGCCTGGGCCTGTCCATCGCCCGCCAGATCGTCGAGGCGCACGGTGGCGAGATCCATGCCGAGAACCGCCTTGGCCCCGCCGGCGAGATCGTCGGCGCGCGGTTCATCGTCCAGCTGCCGGAACGGGGCGTTTGATCCGCCATGCCGGCCTGATCGCCCTGCGCCTGGGCGGCGACTGGCGGGGCGTGCTGATCGAAGGGCCGTCCGGCTCGGGCAAGAGCGACCTGGCCCTGCGCGCCCTGGCCGAGGGCTTCCGCCCTGTGGCCGATGATCGCGTGCTGGTCTGGCCGTCGGACGGCAAGGTCTGGGGCCGCGCGCCCGATCCGCTGTCCGGCCTGATGGAGAGCCGCGGCGTGGGAATCCTGCCCTTCACCCCGATTCCCTATGCCCGCATCGTCCTGGCGGTCCGTTGCGCGGCCTCGCCGGAGGCGGTTGAGCGCTTCCCGGAGAGCGAGACCCTCGACCTCGCCGGGATCGCCGTTCCCCTGCGGCCACTGTGGCCTTTTGACCCCGCCGCACCCGCGAAATTGCGCCGCAGCATGGAGCATCTTGGAGCGGCACATTAACGGGCGTATCTAGGCCGCCTTCGCGGCAGGGTCCGCGTCCGTCGGGCAGGGGTTCCCGGTTTGATCAAGACAGGGTTTCAGGCTCGCGCATGATCGGCCTCGTGATCGTTACCCATGGCCGGCTGGCGGAAGAGTTCGTCTTCGCCATGGAGCATGTGGTCGGCCCCCAGACGGCGGTCGCGGCCATCTGCATCGGCCCCGAGGATGACATGGAAAAGCGCCGCAAGGATATCCTCAAGGCCTGCGCGGCCGTGGATAGCGGCGCCGGCGTGATCCTGCTGACCGACATGTTCGGCGGCACCCCGTCCAACCTGGCCATCAGCGTCATGGAACAGACCCGGGCCGAGGTGATCGCCGGCCTGAACCTGCCGATGCTGATCAAGCTGGCCTCCCTGCGCACCCGCGAGAGCCTTGAGGCCTGCGTCCATCACGCCCAGGAAGCCGGCCGCAAATACATCTCCGTCGCCTCCTACGTGCTGGCCGGCGAGAAGTGAGCCTCAAGCGGACCGTCGAAATCATCAATGAGCGAGGGCTGCACGCCCGCGCCTCGGCCAAGTTCGTCAAACTGGCCTCGACCTTCGACGCGGAGGTGACGGTGTCGCGCGACGGCTCGACCGTCGACGCCCGCTCGATCATGGGCCTGATGATGCTGGCCGCGGGGATCGGCTCGACGATCGAGATATCGGCGGAGGGCGTTGAGGCGGCGGAGGCGGTGGCGGCGCTGGCCGAGCTGGTCGAGAACCGGTTCGACGAGGAGCGTTAGGCAGGAGGGGACATGTACCGCAGGTACGTGTCCCCTACCACCATCCGTCGGCCGCATCCTTGGATCCGTCCGCAGTCAGGGCTTGACCCTTTGGCCTCGGTCTTGGGCCGAATAGCGCAACCGCGATGACCAGGGTGGCTCCCAGCGGAAGAGCAACGATCGTCGTGGTGTCGCCGGACTCAAACGTCCATGCGAAAGTCACGAGCGTGCAGATTCCCCACCAGAATTTCCGGCGGAGCTTTCGGCTGAAAATCACGACAACGACCGACACAATCCAGAGCGC
This sequence comes from Caulobacterales bacterium, assembly GCA_016234625.1. Classification (GTDB taxonomy): domain Bacteria; phylum Pseudomonadota; class Alphaproteobacteria; order Caulobacterales; family Caulobacteraceae; genus Caulobacter. Next base: position 5,458 of record JACRBD010000236.1, read on the forward strand.
CACCGAACCCCAAGAGAGGGCCAGCACGTAGGCGGGCTGGCCATCAAACACCTGCACCCACAGAGAACGCTCCACGCATTCCACCCTTCATCTCATGGCGAGACTATCGCCGGACGGGTCAGGTTGCTCAAGGGCGCTTCGCGTCGCGGAGCGATGGGCCGAAGGCCCACCCTTGACCAACCTGACCCGTCCGGCACGCTGGCCTGCATGAGCTTAAGGGCTTTTCTTCCCCAGCATGGGAAGCGGCTCATGCGGAGCAGGGTCGAGGTGATCGTAGCGGCGAGCGCCGAAGCCCAGGCGTTAGACCTTGCCACGCCAGTCCATGCGTTCATGCAGTATGCGGATCACGATCACAGCGTCAGGTTCTTCGCGGTAGAACATCAGATGCCGACCGATCCGCAGGCGGCGAAGGCCCGGGTGGCTGTCCCCAACCGCGGGAAACCGGTCTGGATGCCGAGCAATGCGTTTGAGCCCGTCCGCGATGGCCGCCCCGTAGCGGTCGGCCAGATCTCCTCCCCAGTCCCTACGGTTCTGTGACAGGATCTCGCGGAGATCGCGCCTTGCAAGTTGGGTCGGGCGAACCGGCTTCATAGCGCAACACTATAACGTGTGACTCTATCGTATGCGCTGATTGATTGTGTGTCGAGCTAGCTCTTCGTCAAGCCAGCAATGAATTCGTCAATCTCGGCATCGGAGCGGAGAGTGACATACCGTCCAGCTCGCAGGTCAGCTTCGCCGGCCTCAAGCGCGGCTTCGAACACCTTGCGACGCATCTCCGGACTTGAATCCCGGAGCACGAGTAGCTCGAGCGCCGACGTAACGACTTCGGTCTCGCTGGCATACTCACCCGTTTCGACCTTTTGCCGGACGAGGTCTTCAAGGGCGGTAGGGAGTTCAACAGTCATTGGGCCAGCTCCTACGAAGGGAGAATACCACCACACCGCGAAGAGGCCAATGGCGCACTCAGGCGCTCGCCCCCATCGCCATCGGCCGCATCCCCAGATCCTTCAGCAGCAAACTGTCCTCATCCTGCCCCGGCAAAGGCGTGGTCAGCAGCTTGCCGCCGATGAAGATCGAGTTGGCGCCGGCGAGGAAGCAGAGGGCCTGGGTCTCGCGGCTCATGTCGTCGCGGCCGGCGGACAGGCGGACCATCGACTTGGGGCAGACCAGCCGGGCCACGGCGACGGTGCGGACGAACTCGATCGGATCGATCTCGCCGTCCCGATTGACCTTGTCCCCCAGCGGCGTGCCGGCGATCGGCACCAGGGCGTTGACCGGCAGGCTGTCGGGGTGAACCGGAAGGGTCGCCAGCTGGTGCAGGAAGCTGGCCCGGTCGACCCGGCTTTCGCCCATGCCGACGATGCCGCCGCAGCAGGTCGAGATGCCGGCGTCGCGCACATGCTGCAACGTATCCAGCCGGTCGTCATAGGTCCGGGTGGTGACGACCTGGGCGTAATACTCCGGCGAGGTGTCGAGGTTGTGGTTGTAGTAGTCGAGCCCGGCGTCCTTGAGGGCCACGGCCTGCTCGGCCTTGAGCATGCCCAGGGTCACGCAGGTTTCCAGACCCAGCGCCTTCACCCCGGTGATCATCTCGGCCACCCGCGGCAGGTCGCGGTCCTTCAGGTCGCGCCAGGCGGCGCCCATGCAGAACCGCTGCGCCCCGCCGTCCTGGGCCTTCTTCGCCGCGGCGAGGACCTCGTCCAGCTCCATCAGCTTCTCGGCCTTCAGGCCGGTCTTGAAGAAGGCCGACTGGCTGCAGTAGCCGCAGTTCTCCGCGCAGCCGCCGGTCTTGACCGACAACAGCTGCGACAGCTGCAGCTCGGTGGGATCGAACCAGCGCCGGTGGACGCTGGCGGCCCGGAACACCAGCTCGGTGAACGGCAGATCGAACAGCGCCTCAATCTCGTCCCTCGTCCAGTCGTGGCGCGGCAGGGCGGGGTCGGCGAAACGGACGGGCGCGTTCATGGCGTTCCTCAAGCTGGGCCAGCGGGCTCTACCAGCGGCGGCGCACCATGGCTACACCGGCGTTCGGTGGGCGTCACGGCGCTACAGGCGCTTGTAGACGACCCCGCCCTTCATCACGAACTGAACCCGCTTCAGCACCGTGACATCCGCCAGCGGGTCCCCGTCGACGGCGATCAGGTCGGCCTGCTTGCCCGGCTCCAGCGTGCCGATCTCGGCCGACAGGCCCAGCAGGTCGGCCGCGTTGACCGTGGCGGCCACGATCGCCGCCATCGGGCTCATGCCGTACTTGACCATGGCCTCGAACTCGTCGGCGTTCTTGCCGTGCTTGGAGACGCCGGCGTCGGTGCCGAAGGCGATCTTGACCCCGCGCGGATGGCAGAGGCGGATCGACTCGCCGGTGACCTTGATGCGCCACTCGATCTTGGCCTTGACCGCCGGGCTGTAGGCGTTGGGGTCCCTGGCCAGCCGCTCGACATAGCCATTCACCGTCGACAGGGTCGGCACATAGTAGGCGCCGGTCTTGAGGAACAGCTTGATGATTTCCTCGTCCATCATCGTGCCATGCTCGATGGAGTCGGCGCCGTGGCGCAGGGCCAGCTTGATGCCGTCGGCGCCGTGGGCGTGCACGGCGACCTTCTTGCGATAGAGATGGGCGGTGGCAATCAGGGCCTCGGCCTCGTCGTCGAACATCTGCACGCCGATGCCGCTGCCGACGCGGCTGTTCACCCCGCCGGTGGTGGCGATCTTGATCACGTCGACGCCGCGGCCGATCTGCCTGCGCACCGCCATGCGGCAGGACTCGACGCCGTCGCACAGGTTGGAGTGATCGAACATCGCCGCCAGCTCGTCCTTGAAGCCGAGGGAGTCATCCATGTGGCCGGCGGTGGTCGAGATGGCCGAGCCGGCGTCGATGATCCGCGGGCCGGCGACCCGGCCGGCGGCCACGGCGTCGCGCATGGCGAGGGTGACGCCGTCGCTGTTGCCCAGGTTGCGCACGGTGGTGAAGCCGGCGTCGAGCGTCTTGCGGGCGTTCCAGGCGGCCTCGTAGGCGAAGCTGGCGGGAGAGTCGGTGACGCCGGCCAGCTGGCCCTCGACGCCGGCGCGGTCGCTGTCCAGGTGCACATGGCTGTCGATCAGCCCGGGCAGGACGAACCTGTCCGACAGGTCGATCAGCCGCGCGCCGGGGATCTCGCTGACCGGCACGAAGCCGTCGCGCACCGCCTCGATCTTGCCGTTGCGCAGGATCAGGCTGGCGTGGTGGCGCGGCGCCTGGCCGGGCCGGTCGAGCAGGGTCCCGGCATGAACGATGATGATCTCGACCGCCGGCTGGCGGGCCGTGGCGGAGGCCGCCAGCAGGCCAATGGCCGCGGCGGCCGCCGCGAGAACGCCTCGTCTGATCATGATCGGCTCCTGACTCGATTGGATGCGTCACCCTAGAGCCGGCCGCCCGCTTGCGCGACCCGGACTGAGGGGTCAGCGGACGCGCGGCGCGGCCGGGCTGCTGAAGACGGCCCAGGCGGCGTTCGACGACTTCGCCACGGCCCGGACGTATTGGCGAGTGATATAAAGATATCCTTATGTCACCGTTGCCGCCGACGCCGGGGAAGGCTATGGAGCCTTTCCGTTTTTCAGCATCAGGAATCCCCGCGTGACCGAAAGCATCGTGCGCGACATCGCGCTGGCCGACTACGGCCGCAAGGAAATCGCCATCGCCGAGACCGAAATGCCCGGCCTGATGGCGCTGCGGCATGAGTTCGGCAAGGACCAGCCGCTGAAGGGCGCGCGCATCGCCGGCTCGCTGCACATGACCATCCAGACGGCCGTGCTGATCGAGACGCTGAAGGCGCTGGGCGCCGACGTGCGCTGGGCCAGCTGCAACATCTTCTCGACCCAGGACCACGCCGCGGCCGGCATCGCCGCCACCGGCACCCCGGTCTTCGCCATCAAGGGCGAGACCCTCTACGAGTACTGGCAGTACACCCACAAGATCTTCGAATGGTCCGACGGCGGATATCCGAACCTGATCCTCGACGACGGCGGCGACGCGAACCTGCTCTGCGTGCTGGGCCCCAAGGCCGAGCAGGACCCGACCCTGCTCGATCACCCGCCCAACGAGGAGGAAGAAGCCCTCTA
>JACRBD010000237.1 GCA_016234625.1 Caulobacterales bacterium
CCGCTCGACGTCTACCGCAACGCCCGCATGGTCTACCTGGAGCTCGGGCCCTACGACGGGCAGAAGCTCGGCTCTCCCTGCGACGACTTGATGTGAGCCTCAGCGCCCGCGGCGCCGTCGCCGGACCAGGCGGAAACGGCGAGGCGGCGAGGCGGCGAGGCGGCGAGGCGGCAGTTGATGGTCGCCGGCGACAGACCACGGGGATCATGTCCGGCCGCCAGTTCGGGGCCGTCAGGTGGGCGATGCCGACGTCCTGGGCCAGACGGCTGCGAGTGCGTTGGCCGTCTGGGTGAACTGAGACACTGATTCAACGGCTTCAATGAGGTGCGGCTAGTCAGAAAGCGCCTCTGGCCATATTCGGGTACCGCCCCACTACACTAACCGCCCCGGGACAACCATGCGCCACCTCCGCCTCGTCCCCTGTCTGATTCTGGGCTATGGCCTGGGCGCCGCCGATACCCCAAGCTTCGCCTGGGCCGAGGGCGAAAGCCCGGCGGTAGCCCCGGCCGCCCGTCATGGCGTCGATCTGACCGCGGCCTGGGGCCGCAGTCAGATCATGAGCGGCGGCAAGCTGCTGCATGTCACCATCGACGAGAAGGACGCGGCCGCCCTCGACCCAGCCGGTATCACCGCGGCCTACGACCTGCACGGCGCCGGCGTCGGCCGCCGCGAGCTGTGGGCGCGCATCGGCTACGAGTGGGCGCGCGCAGCCATGCGCTGGCGCGTGGCGGGCACCGCAGGCTGGAACGAGCTCGCCAGCGACGCGCCAACTACCGACGTCATGCCCATCCAGACCTGGAACGAGCTGGCCTGGATCCGCTTGGGCGAGGTCGACGCCACCGCCGACGGCCTGCGCATCGAGATCAACTGGCCGCACAGCGAACGGGAAGAAAAGGGCCAGAAGAAGCCCAACCGCATCCTCGGCATGCTCGACTGCCTGTGCCTGGCCGCCCCCGGGGTCTTCCGCCCCGCCGGCCTGCTCAAACCCGGCCAGGATCACCGCACCGACGCCGACCGCGTCGCCGCTGCCTGCACCTTCTCCCTGCCCGAGGCCGCCGGCCCGGAACGCCAGCGCGTCGTCCTCAGCGGCAGCTGGGAGCTGGCCAACTGGGACGAGGACGGCGCCAACCCCGCCGATCGCCTGGGCCCGGTCCAGGGCCTGCCCGACCTGGCCGCACTGCGCTGGTTCAGCTTGGCGGTGCCCGGCGACCGCAACCAGCTCCGCCCCGAGTTCGCCTTCCACCACCGCTTCCTGCTGCGCACCCGCGTGCAGATACCGGCCAGCCAGGCCGGGCGCTCGTTCCATCTCGACATCCAGCGCTTCAGCGCCATCGCCTCGGTGTTCGTCAACGGCCGCCTGTGCGCCTGGTCGAAGAACCACAGCACCGCGTGGTTGCCCGACCTCACCGCCGGGATTCGTCCCGGCCTATCCAACGAGATCGTGGTAGCGGTGAAGGATCGCTACTATTCCCTGGATTGGAGCCGGGATCCTCGGGGCTGGCGCGGCTGCTGGAACCTGCCCGACGACTTCCTGACCTCGAACCATGGGGTCGCCTCTCGGCACGAGCTGCCGGTGGCCGCCGACCCCACCTGCGGCCTCACCGAACCGGTGGCCCTGGTCGCCGCTGGCCCGGCCTACCTCGCCGACGCCTTCGTGAAGACCTCGGTGCAGCGCCAGGAGCTGGCCGCGGAGCTGACCCTCGCCAACCCCGGCACCGCACCCCGCACCGTGTCGGTGGCCTGCACCGTGGTGCCCTGGTCGGCCGCCGGCGCCGGCGCCGTCCCGGTCAAGACCCTGGCCCCGGTCCAGGTCACCCTCGAACCCGGCGCCTCCAAGACGATCGAGATCACGGACGCCTGGGCCGATCCCCGGCTGTGGTGGCCCGACGACGTCCATCTCTACCAGCTGGTCACCACCGTCAGCGAGAACGGCAAGCCGGTCGACACCGCCCGTACCCGCTTCGGCTTCCGCGAATGGACCTGGGACAGCAGCGTCTTCCGCCTCAATGGCGTGAAGTGGCAGAGCTGGGCCGACCTCGACCAGAACTACCAGCCCCAGGACCTGGTGCGTGACCGCGAGAAGACCGGCCGCAACCTCATCCGCCTGTGGAGCAACGGCGGCTTCGGCACCATGACCCGCCGCGAGGTGCTGGACTACTGCGACGAGAACGGCGTGCTGGTGCGCGAATCCGGTACCTTCGACGGCCAGCTCGCCAACTACTCCACCGGCCTCACCGAGGAGGTGATGGTCGAGGGCAAGAAGAAGCGCGTGGCGCGCAAGGTGCTGTTCGACAACTGGACCGAGCAGCTCAAGGCCTGGACGCGCACCTCGCGCAACCACGCCTCGCTGTTCATCTGGTCGGCCGAGAACGAGGTCACCTACATCAACAGCGCCAACCTCGGCCAGCGCGACCAGGCCGAGCCGGCGATCCGTGCCGCCATCCGCGACGGCATCCAGGCCCTCGACCCCACCCGCCCGGTGATGGTCGACGGCGGCAACGCCTTGACCGACCAGAGCATGCCGGTCAACGGCGGCCACTACACCGAGTTCGACAACACCCACTGGCGCGACCTGCCCGACTCGACCTACTCCCTCGACCACCTGTTCGCCCCCGGGTTCCTGAGCCGCGGCATCTGGAGCTTCGCTCCCGCCCGCCCGATCATGAACGGCGAGGTGTTCTTCGCCGAGGGCTACACCACCGACCGCTACGCCACCGTGGGCGGCGACCGCTGCTTCATCGGCCGCTCCGAGACCACCGCCGCGCGCTCGCTGATGGGCCGCATCTTCTCGGAAGGCTGGCGCTGGGCCGGCATGGCCTCGTGGCACTTCTGGCTGTTCGGCGCCGACACCGACTACCTGCCGGCGTGGCAGCCGGTGAGCGTGCTGTGCCGCCAGTGGGCGGGCAGCTTCGGCCCCGATGAGCAGGTCAGGCGCACCCTCAAGGTGTTCAACAACACCTCGCGCTCCGAACCCATCACCGCGGCCTGGGAGCTGACCATCGGCGGCAAGCGCGTCAACGGCGGCAAGCAGGACTTCCCCCTCGCCCCCGGTACCGAGCGCGAGTGGCAGATAGGCTTCGCCATCCCTGCCCTCGCCACGCCCGCCAGCGGCGAACTGGTGGTCACCGCCACCCGCGGTGGCAAAGAGGTCTTCCGCCAGGCCCGCCCGATCCGCGTGCTCATCCCCGCGGCTGCGCCCAAGCCCTCCCTGAGCGCCGCCGAGCTGGCGGTTTTCGACCCCTCGGGGCTGGTCATCGCCCACCTCAAGGCCCGCGGCATCGCCCATTCCGCCACCAGCAGCATCGACGACATCCCCGCCAGCGCCAAGGTCCTGGTGATCGGGCCCGACGCCATCCCCGCCGAGCTCGCTGGCGACACCCGCTGGTACGCCCGCGCCAACGCCGGACTGCGCGTGCTGGTTCTCGATCAGCGCCATCCCCTGCGCTACCGCGCCCTGCCCGCCGACCTCGACCCCCTCGATGTCCAGCCCACCGGCTGGGAGGTCATGGACGCCAAGGCCGGGCAGCGCGAGCCCGAACTGCGTGGGCGCATCGCCTTCGCCGAGGACCTCACCCACCCCGCCTTCTCCGGCATCGACCAGGCCGATTTTTTCACTTGGGGCGACGACCACGTGGTCTACCGCCAGCCCTACCGCAAGGGCTCCCACGGCTTCCGCTCGCTGGTGCAGTGCGAGGAAAGCCTCTCCTGCACCGCCCTGGCCGAATGCCAGACCGGCGAAGGGCTGATGCTGCTCAGCCAGCTCGCCATCGGCGGCAAGCTCGCCACCAACGCCGTGGCCCAGCAGATGTTCGCCCAGCTGCTCAACCACGCCGCGGGCTATGCCCCGGTGCGCCGGCCCATCACCGCCACCACCGCCGTCGACGGCCAGATCGCCAAGATGCTCGGCGCGACCGGCGTGAAGCACCGGGTCGACGCCGATCCCCTGGCCGCCATCGCCCAGGACGGCATCGCAGTGGTCGAGGCCACCCCCGCCAACCTCAGGACCCTGGCCGGCAAGGCCGACGCCGTCCGCGCCTGGTGCGCCAAGGGCAACTGGATGATGCTGTGGGGCGTCACCCCCGACGGCCTTGCCGACTTCAACACCCTGGTGCGCTGGAACCACGTCCTGCGCCCCTTCTCGACCGAGCGCGTGCTGCTGGCGGTGCCGGCCGACCCGCTCTCGGCGGGCCTGACCCTGCGCGACGTGGTGCTCGACACGGGCGCCAACATGTACCCGTGGATGTCGCTCAAGCGCCCCGACGACAACGAGTTCTCGTGGATCGTCGACCACACCGACCTGGCCCCGTTCTGCACCTTCCCCTCGCCCAAGGCGATGGGCAAGGTCAGCGATACCGAGCCCGGCATCGACCACTGGCCGCGCAACATGGTCAACGGCTTCACCAGCGACGACAACTGGGCCTTCTGCTACACCATCCAGCTGGACCAGGGCCACGCCCGGAAGTGGACCATCGAGCTGCCCAAGACCGAGGAGCTGGCGGCGATCCGCATCCGCCCCAGCCGCATCTACCATCCCATCACCCACCTGACCCTGCGCGTGGACGACGACCCCACCCCCATCCCGGTCGAGCTGCGCGCCGATCCGGTGACCCAGGAGGTGGCGCTGCCGGCAATGACGGTGCGCCGGCTCACCATCGAGATAGACCGCTGGCAGGAGCGCGGCACCGCCAACATCGTGGTGATCGACAACCTCTGGCTGATGGTCAAGCGCCCCGACGACTATCTCAAGCGCGTGAAGCCGCTGCTCAACATCGGCGGCCTGGTGCGCTATGATGAGGGCAGGGGCGGTTTCCTGCTCAACCAGATCAAGCTGGTCGAGCGCGAGGTCAACCCGAGCAACGCCGACCGCAAGCGCAACCTGGTCAAGACCCTGCTCGCCAACCTGGGCGCGATCTTTGCCGGGCAGCAGACTGTGATTGCCGGCCAGCAGCTGGCCTACAGCCCGGTGGCCATCCCCGATTCGCGCTTCAACGCCTATGTCAGCAAGGGCAAGCAGCCGGCGTGGTTCGCCGGCCCGGGCGACCTCTCGGGGCTGCCAGTGGGCGAACAGACCTTCGCCGGGGTGCGTTTCCGCTTCGCCGACTTCACTACCTCGCCGGTGCCAAGCGCCTTCATGCTGCGCGGCCGCAGCGCCACGGTGAAGGATGCCGAGATCGCCGGCATTGAGATCAAGCGCAGCGCCGATGCGCTGTTCCTGCTCCACACCTGCGCCAAAGGTGGCGACCTCGACCAATGGGAACGTCAGCTGCGTCAGGCTCGCGATCAGGGCAAGCCCCTGCCCGAGGCCCCGGTGCTGCTGACCTACCGCATTCGCTACGAGGACGGCCAGACCGCGGAGATCCCAGTGCGCTGGGGCCAGGATATCGGCGCCTGGGTGGCGAAGGCCCCCCAGGCCCTGCCCAACGCCGCCCTGGCCTGGGCCGCACCGCTCACGGAGTCCAAGGCCGGCGAGCAGGCTGTGGTGTGGATGATGCAGTGGACCAACCCCCGGCCGACGGTCGCCATCGCCACCATCGACCTGGTGGCCGGCGATGAGAAGTGGGGCGCCGCGGCGGTGCTCGGCATCACCACCGCCAGCGTGCGCCGGTAGGGCGGCGATCGTTGAACGCCGGCCCCGTTTGGCCAAGGTGGCGTCATGGCCGGACGGATCTCACTCAAGACCGTGGCGGCAGCAGCCGGAGTCTCGGTCGCCACCGCCAGCCTCGCGCTGTCGGGCGATCCGCGGGTGGCGGCGGTCACCCGCGCGAGAGTCGAGCGTTGCGCCAGCGAACTCGGCTACGTGCGCAACCCGATGATGTCGAGCCTGGCAGCCGGGCGCTTCCGCCACAGCGGCAAGCCGCTGGCGGTGGCGGTGTGCCTGGGCGACGGCAGCGGCTGGCTCGCCCCGCTCCAGCTTCAGGCCATCGACCTGGGCATGGCGGTGCGGCCGCTCGACGGCCCGCTCGACAGCCTGGGCGAACGTGCGGTGGCCGAAGGATTCGCCGCGCTGGTGATCTTCCACCGCGGCATGGACCACGCCATCGCCGCCACCTTCCCGCTACCGGTGGTGCTGTGGGAAGACGAAAGCCCCGCCGAGCCGTCGGTCGATGTGGTTGAGACCTGCGAATGGTGGTCGGTCACCGTGGCAACCGTCGGACGTCTGCGTCGCCTGGGCTTCGCCCGTCCGGCGCTGGTGCTGAACATCGCCACCCCCCGTCATTGGCACGACGACGTGCGCCTAGCCGCCGGGCGGTCGCTGGGCGTGCCGGTGCTGGAATGGGATGGCAGCGACCGCGTGCTGCTGGACTTCGTCCAGCAGATGCGGCCCGACGTCCTCGCCAGTCTGGTCGTTTCCCCCCAGCGCTGCTTGCAGCGCCACGGCGTGACGCTCCCCTTCGCCGCTATGCTGGTGCTCGAAGGCGCCTGGTCCGACGGGATTGCCGGCTGGGTGGTCGATCAGGAGCAGCGCGGACGCATGACGTTGGAGCTGATCGAGCAGCGCCTTCGCTTCGGTCCGCGCCCGCCGCGGCGCATCATCATCCCTCCGCGCTGGCGCGACGGGTCCTCGCTGCGCCTGGGGCGCTGAGCCATCCCCCGCTGGCAGGCTGATCAGGGCTTGATGGCGATGATGCGGGCCAGGCTGTCGGCGCTGGGGTTGGGGCTGAATGCAACGCGGCCATCGAAGAACAGCAGGTTGGCGCCCTTACGGTGCCAAGGCACGTAGCAGTCTGTATAGTAGCCTGCCTGGGCCCGCTCCAGATCGTAAGCAGGCACGTCGGGCGGGGTGGTGTACCCGGGGTTCCAGATGCCGCCGCGGCCCTCGATCGCCTGCACGGTGATAGACTGGGCGGGGACGGCAACCAGGCGGGCACAGCTGGCTTTCTTGCTCCAGCCGGTCACACCAGCCACATCATAGGGAGTGGGGTTGGTGTCGATGGTGGCCTGGTAGTAGGGATTCATCGCATAGGAGGCGTCGTGGATGGCGGTGAGACCGAGGTTCGGGCCCAGATGCCGTCGGTCGCTGGGGCAGCGGAAGGCGGTGGCGACAGGCCGTGGACTGACCGGGGAGGAGAACAACCCTACGTTAAAATATACGCGAAATAGCCAGTTGTACCGGTCACATCCATCTGCGATGACCGGGTCGAACTGGCCGAGGAACCGCACATGACCAAATTCGGCCGGACCCGAGGCGGGAAGCCAGTTCCAATCAGTCGGCACGAACGCCGTACTGACGCGGATGGGAGCCAGCAACCCCTCATTATCACTGACATAGGTCATGCTCATCAGGCCCACCTGCCGGAGGTTGTGGCCGCACTTCAGCTTGTTGGCGGCCTCGCGCACGGTGGATATGGCCGGCAAGAGCATGCCCGCGAGCACGGCGATGATGCTTACCACCACCAGCAACTCGATAAGGCTGAAGGCGCGAAGGGCGAAACGCGACGGAGGCGTGATCATGGGGTACGTCCACGGCGGTATGCCTCAAGCTGCCGTTCCGCCTCGGGGCTGAGGTAACGACTGCAGGAAGCGGATGAGGGTGAGCGGCCCAGCACCGGGTGACAGGGTAGGGATGGAGGCGCCTTGGCTGAGGCCTCGTCGACCGGGATGATCCAGGGGCGGCCGCTGCGATCATTGAAGTCGGGATCGTTGCAGCGCCAGGCAGGCAGCATCCCAGCAGGTCCGATAGGGCGAGTTCCCAACGGGGCGGACACAAACACCACCTGGGCGGGATCGTATCCGGGAGCTGCGACGAAGGCGTGGGGAAAGCTATCCAGTCCGTCCGATGGCGCATGCAGCAGGAATCGCAGGCATGCCAAAGCCACAACGGCGGCGCCGCCGAGGATGATCAGGAACCGCAGTCCGCTTCCGCTGGCCATGAGGAAGCCTACCCCAAATCCGGCCGCCGTGCCAAACGCGGATCGTTGAAACCGTTAAACGACGTCAGTTCGATCTCGCCCGTCCCAGAACTACAAGGTCATCGACGGCACGACCGCACTTGCCAATGCCGAAGGTCCCGC
>JACRBD010000017.1 GCA_016234625.1 Caulobacterales bacterium
GCACGGGGAGGCTGGATCATTTCCGACTCCCCTCCCCCTGGAGGGGGGAGGGGTCGGGGGTGGGGGTGGCGGCGCAGGCGGCTGTCCCGCCGACCGCGCTCCATTCTGAACCCGTCCCACCCCCATCCCCAACCCATCCCCGCTCCAGGGGGAAGGGGGCCGTTCGCGTCGACAGCGCGGTGGAGAAGGGCAGCGAGGTCACGCCCTTCTACGACCCGATGATCGCCAAGCTGATTGCCCACGCAGCCACCCGCGAGGCAGCCGCCGAGGCCCTGGCCGAGGCCTGCGCTTCGGTGGAGGTCTGGCCGGTCAAGACTAACGCCGCCTTTCTGACCCGCTGCGCGAACCATCCGGATTTCGTCAGCGGCGATGTCGACACCGGGTTCATCGAGCGGCGGCTGGAGGTGCTAGTCGCCTCCGGCGACGCTGACCTGGATGTGGCAGCGGTTGGCCTGTTCGCTGAGAATCACTACGAAAACGAGATCGTTCAGGGGAACGATTGGCCTTCGCCTTGGGATCAAGTGACTGGCGCCCTGGGCTTCAGGCTGAACGCCGCACCGCGGAATGTCTGGGCTCTGACGGTGGACGGTCGCAAGATCGTGGAGCAGGCCCTTTCGACGCAATCGCAAGACTCCACCTGGCTGGTCGGCTCGGACGCTGACGTTCGACCGGCGCGCCATGAGTATCTGGACCCGGGGCATGGCGCGATCCATGTGGGAAACAGGCGTTTCTCATATGCCCGCATCGGCGACGATCTGATCATGTTCGACCGGGGCGCGGCCGTCGCCATCGCCGCGCCGGTGTTCCGGGGTGAGCTCGACTCCGCCTCGGACGGCGCCGTGGTTTCCCCCATGCCGGGCAAGGTGGTCTCCGTCTCGGTGAGCGTCGGCGATACGGTGACCAAGGGCCAGACCCTGCTGGTGCTCGAAGCCATGAAGATGGAACACGCCCTGGCCGCGCCGTTCGACGGGGTGGTGGCGGAGCTGGGCGCCGTCGCGGGCGGTCAGGTGAGTGAAGGGGTGGTGCTGGTGAAGCTGGAGGCGGCCTCCTAGATCCTTCCCCCTGGAGGGGGGAAGGTGGCCTGCGGAGCAGGTCGGATGGGGGTGGCGCCCGTTCCGCCGCGCGGTGTCAATGGTCCATTCGCCGACGGCCCGCCCCATTGTCCCTGAACGTTCTCCACCCCCATCCCCGGCCCTTCCCCCCTCCAGGGGGAAGGGGGTAAGCAGGCTCCCATGCCCCTTCACCTGATCAAACTCTGCGTCGGCATCGAAAGCGTCGCGGACCTGCGCGCCTGGCGGGCGCAGCGGGCCGCGCAGGGCCATCGCTCGGTCTGCCCGACGCGCCAGACGCCCAAGCGGGCCGTCGAGCTGCTTCAGGGGGGCTCGCTCTACTGGGTGATCAAGGGCCAGGTTCTGGTGCGTCAGGCGATCGACGAGATCGTCACCCTGGACAGCGGGACCCAGCCCTGCCGGATCTATCTCCACCCCGAACTGATCGAGACCGCGCCCCAGCCGCGCCGCGCCTTCCAGGGCTGGCGCTATCTGGAGGTGGCCGACGCCCCCCCGGACCTGCCGACGGGGGCGGGCGAGGCGATCGAACCGGCGCTGGCGAAGCAGCTGCGGGAGCTGGGGGCGTGGTGAAGTAATTGGGGACAGGCACTAATTCAGGCTCGCCTGAATTAGTGCCTGTCCCCAATTACACCGCCCAGTTGTCGATCAGCCGCGTCCCGCCCATCCAGGCCGCCACGAACACCCGGGCGCCGGACGAGACGGGGCCCGGGCCCAGCCGCTCCAGGGTCGCGCCGTCGCGGACCTCGACGTAGTCGATCTTGCCAAAGCCGGCGCCGACCAGGCTGGCCATCACCACCCCCTCGACAGCGACCACCTCGCCGCCCTCCCGCAGGGCGGCGACGGCGTAGCGCATGGCGGCGGGCAGGGCGCGGGCGGCGGCCCGTTCCTCCGGCGTCAGGTAGGCGTTGCGCGAGGAGAGGGCCAGGCCGTCGGACTCGCGGGTGGTCGGGGCGCCGACGATCTCCACCGGCAGGTCCAGGTCCCGCGCCATGCGCTTGATCACCAGCAGCTGCTGGTAGTCCTTCTCGCCGAAGATCGCCACGTCCGGCCCGGCCTGGATCAGCAGCTTGGCCACCACCGTAGCCACCCCGCCGAAGAAGTGCGGCCGCGAAACCCCCTCCAGCGGCTCGGACACGCCCGTGGCGACGCTGACCGTGGTGGCGAAGCCCTCAGGGTACATCTCCCGGGCGTTGGGCGCGAACAGCAGGTCGCAGCCTACGTCCGCCAGCAGGGCCGCGTCGCGGTCCTCGCCGCGCGGGTAGGCGTCGAAATCCTCGTGCGGGGCGAACTGGGCCGGGTTGACGAAGATGGTCGCCACGGTCCGGTCGGCCAGGCCCTTGCCCATCTCGATCAGCGACAGGTGCCCGGCGTGCAGCGCCCCCATGGTCGGGACCAGGGCCACCCGCTCGCCGGCCGTCCGCCAGCCGGCGACGGCGGCGCGCAGGTCGGCGACGGTGCGGGCGACCTTCAGCTTGGGCGGGCGGGCCGGCATGTTCATGGCGGCGGCATATCGCGCCGCAGCATGGTGGTCCAGCGGCGAGCGCCCGTCTGTGGACAAGTCACCACGTCGCATTGCCCCGACTCAGCGACCGTGTGTCTCGTATCCGGGAATCCGGCCTTCGCCGGGGACAGAAGGAACTGGGGCGACCTATGGCGACGCAGCCGCATGTCATCGTAGTGGGCAATGAAAAGGGCGGGGCGGGCAAGTCGACCATCGCCGTACATCTGACCGCGGCCTTGCTGCACGGCGGGGGCCGGGTGGCGGTGATGGACCTGGACCTGCGCCAGTCATCCATGGCCCGCTTCTTCGCCAACCGCCGGGCCTGGCTGGCCTCGCAGGACCAGGTCCTGCCCGAGCCGTTGGCCCGCCATCCGGCCGAGGACGGCGTGGCCCTGGCCCGCGCCGGCGACATCGAGCAGATGGCCCGCTTCGTCGAGGCCTTCGGCTGCGCCAGCGAGGAGGCCGAGTTCGTCATCATCGACACCCCGGGCGGCGACACCCACCTTTCGCGGGCGGCCCACGCCCAGGCCGACCTGATCGTCACGCCGATGAACGACAGCTTTGTCGACTTCGACGTGCTTGGCCATGTGGACCCGGTGACCCTCGAGCTGCAGAAGCCCAGCGTCTATTCCGAAACCGTCTGGGAGGCCCGCAAGGCGCGCGCCCTGACCGGCCAGCGTCAGGCGCTGGACTGGATCGTGCTGCGCAACCGACTGGCCAGCGTCGAGGCGCGCAATCGCAAGCGGGTCGATGAGCGGCTGCAGGCCCTGGCCAAGCGGGTGGGCTTCCGTATCGGATCGGGTCTGCGTGACCGGGTGGTCTACCGCGAGCTGTTCCCGTTCGGCCTGACCGTCGCCGACCTGTCGACCAAGGTGCGGCCGGTGCCGATGTCGCTGGTGCATGTCTCGGCCCGCCAGGAAGTGCGCGCCCTGCTGCATTCGGTTGGACTTTCGCGCTTCTCGGGCGAAGAGTTGCTCGCCGCCGAGTAGGCGGGGAGCCGACGCGTTCATGATCTATATCCTGCTAGGCCTTGGCGCCTTCGGTGTGCTCGTCTGGGCGGGCCGCCGGGCGCGGCCGTATCTGGCCAGACCGGCGTGGCGCATCGCGTCCGGCAGCCTGTCGGCCCTCGGCCTGATCGCCGGCGGCATGCTGGCGGTGACGGGCCGGGTGGTTCCCGGCGCGATCCTGGCCGGGGTGGGGCTGGCGCTGGTGATGATCGCCCGACGGGGCGCCCCGCCGCCGCCCCTCGACAACGCCGACCTGGCCGAGGCCCGCGAGATCCTCGGCGTCGCCGCCAGCGCCACCCGCGAAGAGATCCAGGCCGCCTACGGCCGCCTGATCCGCGCGGTGCACCCCGATGTCGTCGGGGGCGCCAGCGGGCTGGCGGCGAGGCTCAACGCGGCCAGGGATCGGCTGCTGAAGAAGTAGGGGACATGTACCGCCTTCGGTACGTGTCCCCCAATCCCGATACAGCAATGGCTCGGTTAGGGGACACGTACCTGGCGGTACATGTCCCCGCCTGTCGTCAGACCGCTATGCGGCGGAGGCGCCGACCCAGCGTCCCGAGCGTCCAGCCCGCCGAGCCGCCGACCACAGCGGCGCCGATCGCCGGCCAGCTGAAGAGGATGGCCATGACCACGCGTGGGACTTGGGGATGGTTTCCCGCGGCACTGGAGGAGTCGGCCAGTATCGGCAGGATGAACGTGGCGATCTGGGTCGCCAGCGAGCCATTGACCAGCGAGACCACAAAGATGGTCATCAGAGTTCGATCCGGTCGCCAGGCGCAAAGCAGAAAGGTGGGCAGCGCAAGCGACAGATAAGGGGATGCGGCGGCGAGGGCGAAGAACCGTTCCGTGCTCGGGTCGAGGAAATGATCCCACATGGCGCGGTCGAGCCACCAGGTGACGGCGATCATGACAACCAGGGCGGTCACATAGACGGTGTCCGCCCTCAGGCGCCAGCAAATGGCGGCGAAGATGGCCCCCGGCAGCGCCAACATCAGGCCCACGATCATCCACGCCCATGCCGGAAGCGCCAGGGTGCGGCTGGACAGCATCGTCTCTCGCCACTGGCGGTTGAACAGGATGACGGCGGCGATCGCCGCCGCGATGGCGAGCAGAACGACGGTCTTGGGTCTGTCGCGCCGGCCGGCGGCCAGGATGCACAAGGGCAGCGCCAGGCCCGGGATCAGCATCGTGTTGTCCCAGGCGTTGAAGTTCCAGTTTCCGGGCCGGGCGTACTCCTGCCAGTGGTCACGAAACCAGATGCTCGTCGTGATCGCCGCCAGGAAGGCGAGCAGGTAGGCCCCGTCCGCCCTTAGCCGCCAGCCGGCGGCGTTCGCCAGGCAGCCCAGGGCCCAGTCAAGCGCCGGACCGTCATCCTGGAAGGCTTCGAATTAGCC
>JACRBD010000239.1 GCA_016234625.1 Caulobacterales bacterium
CAGCCCGCCTGTCTGCCGCAGGGCCTCGAACAGGCCGATGCCGGCGCTGACCGAGAGGTTCAGCGAGCGGGCGTTCGGCCTCAGCGGAATGACCACCCGGGCGTCGGCGGCCGCATGCACCGTCTCCGGCGCGCCCCCTGTCTCGCTGCCGAACAGCAACACGTCATCGGGCTGGAAGGCGAAGGCGTCGAGCGGCGTCGCGCCCTTGGTGGTGAACAGCACCAGCCTTCCCGCCGCCCGGTCGCGCTGGAAGGCGTCCCAGTCGGCATGGCGGGTCATGTGGCCCAGCGGCCCATAGTCGAGCGCCGCCCGCTTCATGCCGGCGTCGTCGAACCGGAAGCCGACCGGCTCGACCACGTGCAGCGCCACCCCGAAACAGGCTGACAGCCGGATGCAGGCCCCGACATTCTGCGGAATGACGGGCTGGACCAGGGCGAGGCGCGGCCGGATGGGCGAAATGTCGGCGAGACTCATGGGCATGAGGGTGGCGGAGGGCGCCGTCCGGCGCCAGCCTCTCTACAGACGGGATTCGCGGTGGCGCGGGCGCCATCGACGGTTGGTTGATCCCTGAAGGGAATTCTCATGCGCGACGTCAGCGGCAGGACGGCCTTCATCACCGGCGGGGCCAGCGGCATCGGCCTGGCCATGGCCGAGGCGTTCGGCGCCGCGGGCATGTCGGTGATGCTGGCCGACATCGAGGAGATTGCCCTCGCCGAGGCCGTGGCGGGGCTCGAGCAACGTCAGATCCGCGCGGCGGGCGTGCTCTGCGATGTGGCGCACCGCGCCGCCCTGCAGTCCGCCGCCGAGAAGGCCCTCGAGACCTTCGGCAAGGTGCATGTGGTCTGCAACAACGCCGGCGTTGGGGCCGGCGGCCCGGTCGGCGAGGTCGCGGCCGCCGACTGGGACTGGGTGATGGAGGTCAACCTGATGGGCGTGGTCTACGGCATGGAGACCTTCCTGCCGCATCTGAGGGCCCACGGTGAAGGCGGCTATGTGGTCAACACCGCCTCGATGGCCGGGCTGATCTCGCCGCCGGGCATGGAGCCCTATTGCGCCAGCAAATACGCCGTAGTCGCCCTGTCCGAGGGTTGGGCCGCGCAGCTGGCGCCGGAGAACATCGGCGTGGGGGTTCTCTGCCCCGGCTTCGTCAAGACCAACATCGACCGCTCCCGCCGTAACCGGCCGGACCGTTTTGGCGGCCCGGACGCGCCGGAAAACCTGGCGGCCTCGGAATTCGTCCAGGGCGGCATCGACCCGGCCCGCGTCGGCCTTCGGGTGCTGGAGGCGATCCAGAACGACGAGCGCTACATCTTCACCCATCCGGGCATGCGCGCCGCCGTCCAGGACCGTTTTTCCCGCATCATGACCGGCTTCGACCAGGCCGACGCCAGCCCGGCCTTGCAGGGCCTGGAGGAGCCGGTGTTCCCGGTCGAGGGCATGTCCCCGGGCTGATCAGTGCTGGCTGAGCTCGGCCCGGCCGACGACCATGTGATGCACCTCGTCGGGACCATCGGCGAAGCGCAGATGACGCACGTCGGTGTAGAGCTCGGCCAGCGGGGTCCATTGCGAGATGCCGGTGGCGCCGTGGATCTGGATCGCCTGGTCGATGATCTCGCAGACCTTTTCCGGCACCATGGCCTTGACCATGCTGACCCAGACCCGGGCCTCCTGGTTGCCCAGCACGTCCATGGCCTTGGCGGCCTTGAGCACCATCAGCCGCATGGCCTCGATCTCGATGCGGGCGCGGGACACCAGCTCCAGGTTCTTGCCCAGCTGGATCAGCGGCTTGCCGAAGGCGACACGGGTGGTCGCCCGCTTGACCATCAGGTCCAGCGCCCGTTCCGCCTTGCCGATCGAGCGCATACAGTGGTGAATGCGGCCCGGGCCGAGGCGGACCTGGCTGATCTCGAAACCGCGGCCCTCGCCCAGCAGGATGTTCTCCCTGGGCACCCGCACGTTGTTGAGCTTCAGGTGCATGTGACCGCGCGGGGCGTGGTCATGGCCGAACACCTGCATGCCGCCGAGGATCTCGACACCGGGCGTGTCCATCGGCACCAGGATCTGGGACTGCTGGTATTGCGGGGCGGCGTCCGGGCTGGTCTTGACCATGCAGATCATGATCTTGCAGCGCGGGTCGCCGGCGCCGGAGATGTAGTATTTCTCTCCGTTGATCACCCATTCGTCGCCGACAAGCTCGGCGCGGGTGGCGATATTCTTGGCGTCGGATGAGGCGACGCCCGGCTCGGTCATGGCGTAGCAGGAGCGGATCTCGCCGTTCAGCAGCGGCTTGAGCCAGCGCTCCTTCTGTTCGGGCGTGCCGACCTTCTCCAGCACTTCCATGTTGCCGGTGTCCGGCGCCGAACAGTTCAGGCTCTCCGACGCCAGCGGGCTCTTGCCCAGTTCGACGGCGATGTAGGCGTAGTCGAGGTTGGTCAGGCCCCGGCCGATCTCGCTCTCCGGCAGGAAGAAGTTCCACAGGCCCGAGGCCTTGGCCTTGTCCTTGGCCGTCTCCAGCAGCTCCAGCTGGCCCGGCGCCCAGCTCCAGCGGTCGGTGCGATTCTCGCCGAGGCGGAAGAACTCCTCGGTGATCGGCTCGACGTTCTCGGCGATATGGCGCTTGACCGCCTCCATCAGCGGCTTGGCCGACTTCGACATGGCCAGGTTGTTCAGTTCGGCCTCGGCGTCCGGGCGGATGTCGACGATCTTGTTCATGGCGGTCTCCAGGAGGCGGTGGGCGAAACACGCCGATTGCGGCGCGCCCGACTCTGCGTCAAACAACTGTTTGACTGACACTCTAGGCCAATGGGGCGCCGCCCGGTCAACGCAATTCTCGCGTTCTGGCCGATCTGGTTGTCTCCCGGAGGCCGATCTAGGCTGACGGCCGAACGCCCGCGCCGCCGAACAAGGACGACGACCATGACCGACCACCTGATCGAGACCTTCGCGGACGGGATCGCCACCCTGACGATGAACCGCCCCGAGTCGCGCAACGCCCTGAGCGGCGAAATGCTGGCGGCCCTGTCCGCCGCCGCGCCGCGGCTGGCGCTGGATCCCAATGTCCGCGCCGTCGTCATCACCGGCGCGGGCGGCGCCTTCTGCGCCGGCGGCGATGTCAAGGGCTTCGTGGCCGACAAAGGCTCGGCGGGCGAGGGGCCGACCTTTGACCAGCGGGTCAACAGCCTGCGCAACGGCATGGACTTCAGCCGCTGGCTGCACGAGATGCCCAAGCCGACGCTGGCGGTGATCCCCGGCGCGGCGGCCGGCGCCGGCCTGTCGATCGCCCTGGCCTGCGATGTCCGCATCGCGTCCGAGGACGCCAAGATGACCACGGCCTTCTCGAAGATCGGCGCTTCCGGTGACTACGGCGGCAGCTACTTCCTGTCCAAGCTGGTCGGTTCGGCCAAGGCGCGGGAGCTCTACTTCACCGCTGACGTGATCTCCGGGGCCGAGGCCGCGCGGCTGGGCATCGTCAACCGCGCCGTGCCCGCCGCCGACCTTGCCGCCGAGGCCGCCGCCCTGGCCCGCCGGCTGGCCGACCTGCCGACCGTGGCCATCGGCTACATGAAGAAGAACCTCTCGCTGGCCGAGCACGGCTCGCTGTCGGAGGTCATGGACGCCGAAGCAATCCATATGGTGCGCACCATGGCGACCGAGGACCACAAGGCCGCCTCGCTGGCCTTCGTCGAGAAGCGATCGCCGGTGTTCCGCGGCCGCTAGGCCCGACCTCGACCTCCGACCAGACAACAACCGAACGGGAAGCCCCTGCGCCATGGATCTGAAGGATCGCATCATAGTCATCACCGGCGCCGCCAGCGGCATCGGCCGCGCCATGGCCCAACGCTTCGCGGCGGAAGGGCCGAAGCTGATCGTCTGCGCCGACCGCGACGAGGCGGGCGCCAAGGCGACGGCGGCCGGCATCGGCGGCGTCGCCTTCAGGGTCGATGTCAGCCGCGAGGCGGACATCCAGGGCCTGATCGAGACGGTCGAGGCCGAACATGGCCCCATCGACCTGTTCTGCTCCAACGCCGGCATCGGCGTCGCGGGCGGGGCGGAAGCCTCCAACGACGACTGGCAGCGCATCTGGGACATCAACGTCATGGCCCATGTCTGGGCCGCGCGACACCTCGTGCCGCTGATGGCCGCGCGCGGCGGCGGCTACCTGCTCAACACCGCTTCGGCCGCCGGCCTGCTGACCCAGATCGGCTCGGCGCCCTACGCCGTGACCAAACATGCGGCGGTCGGCCTTGCCGAATGGCTGGCGATCACCCACGGCGACCAGGGCATCAAGGTCTCGGTCCTCTGTCCCCAGGCCGTGCGCACGGCCATGACCGCCGGCAACCCCGACGGCGTGGCCAGCGTCGACGGCATGATGGAGCCCGAGCCTCTCGCCGAGATGGTGGTCCAGGCGATCGCCGCCGAGCAGTTCCTGATCCTGCCGCACCCCCAGGTGCTGGACTACATGCGCAACAAGACCGCCGACTACGGCCGCTGGATCGGCGGCATGCGCAAGCTGAACCGGCGGTACGAGGGGTAACGCCGCTCGCCAATCGCGCCGCGCATGCTAGCCTTTGGAACAACAGCGAATGGGCGGCCCCAAGCAGGCGGCCCCTCAAGGGAGGACGCATGAAGGGCCCGGCCATTTTCCTCGCGCAGTTCGCGGGCGACGCGCCGCCGTTCAACAGCCTGGAGGGCATCGCCCGCTGGGCCGGCGATCTCGGCTTCAAAGGCGTGCAGATCCCGACCTGGGACCGGCGGCTGTTCGACCTGAAACTGGCCGCGGAAAGCGACGCCTATTGCGACGAGGTGAAGGGCGTCCTGGCGGCGGCCGGGCTAGAGGTCTCCGAGCTGTCGACCCACACCCAGGGCCAGATGGTGGCGGTGCATCCGGCCTATGACGAGATGTTCGACGGCGCCGCCCCGGCCCGGGTGCGCGGCAACCCGAAGGCTCGCCAGGAATGGGCGGTCGAGCAGGTGCTGCTGGGGGCCAAGGCGTCGCGGCGGATGGGGCTGGACGCCCATGTGACCTTTTCGGGCTCGCTCGCCTGGCCCTACCTCTATCCCTATCCGCAGCGCCCGGCCGGCTTGATCGAGGAAGCGTTCGATGAACTGGCGCGGCGCTGGCGGCCGATCCTCGATGCCTTCGACGAGGTCGGGGTCGACCTCTGCTACGAAATCCATCCCAGCGAGGATCTGTTCGACGGCACGACGGTCGAGATGTTCTGGGACCGCGTGGACCACCATCCCCGCGCCTGCCTGCTCTACGATCCCAGCCACTTCCTGCTGCAGCAGCTGGACTACCTCGAGTACATCGATCTGTACCACGAGCGCATCCGGATGTTTCACGTCAAGGACGCGGAGTTCCGGCCGACCGGTCGGCAGGGGGTCTACAGCGGCTACGCCCCCTGGAAGGAGCGGGCCGGGCGGTTCCGCTCGCTGGGCGACGGCCAGATCGACTTCAAGGCCATCTTCTCCAAGTTCGCCCAGTACGGCTATCGGGGCTGGGCCGTGCTGGAGTGGGAGTGCGCGCTGAAGGACCCGATCGACGGGGCCCGGGAGGGCGCGGCCTTCATCCGCGACCTCATGATTCAGGTGACCGGCAAGAGCTTCGACGACTTCCTCGCCACCGACGTGGACGCGGCGGCCAATCGCCGGCTGCTCGGCCTGGACCGCTGATGCGCCTGTCGCTGGGCATGATCGGCGGCGGCGACGGCGCCTTCATCGGCGGCGTGCACCGTATGGCCGCGCGGCTGGATGATCGCTGGACCCTGGTCGCCGGCGCGTTCAGCGGCGACGCCGGCCGCTCGCGAGCCTTCGGGCGTACGCTGGGCCTCGGCGACGACCGCTGCTACGGCGACTGGCGGGCGATGGCGCGAGCCGAGGCGGCGCGGCCGGACCGGATCGACGCGGTGGCCATCGTCACGCCCAATCACCTGCACCATGCGCCGGCGCGGGCCTTTCTGGACGCCGGGATCGCGGTGATCTGCGACAAGCCGCTGACCACCGGTCTGGCCGACGCCCTGGATCTGGCGGAGACCGTGGCCCGGACCGGGACGCCGTTCGTGCTGACCCACAACTACAGCGGCTACGCCATGGTCCGGCAGATGCGGGCCATGGTGGCGGCAGGGACACTGGGCGCGATCCGGGTGGTCCAGGCCGAGTACGCCCAGGACTGGCTGGCCGCCCCGCTGCCCGGCAACAAGCAGGCCGACTGGCGGGGCGATCCGGCCCAGGCCGGGCCCGGCGGCGCGCTGGGCGACATCGCCACCCACGCCTACCACCTGGCGACCTTCGTGCTGGGTGCGACGGCGGATCAGGTCAGCGCCGAAACCTCGCGGTTCGTGGCCGGAAGGCTGCTCGATGACGACGTGCAGCTGCGCCTGCGCTGGGCCGGCGGCGCGCGCGGCCAGCTCTGGGCCAGCCAGGTGGCGGTCGGGGCGGCCAACGGGCTGCGGCTGCGGATCTACGGCGAGACCGGCGGCCTCGAATGGTCGCAGGAGGACCCGGATATCCTGCGCTACACGCCGCTCGGGGAGACGCCCCGGATCCTGCGGCGCGGCGGGCCCGGCCTGTCGGCGGCGGCCCAGGCGGCGACGCGCATCCCGGCGGGGCATCCCGAGGGCTATCTGGAAGGCTTCGCGCGGATCTACGCCGACGCGGCAGACCTGATCGCCGCGCATAAGGCCGGGAAGCCGGCGCCCGCGACAGCCCTGGACCTGCCCGGCGTCACCGCCGGCGTCGAGGGCGTGCGGTTCATCGAGGCGTCGGTGCGCAGCGCCGCGGCCGACGGTCGCTGGACGCCGCTCGACGGGGACGCCGCATGATCCGGCAGAGCTTCGCCTGGTGGTCCTTCACGGCCGGTCGCGAGGTCGATGCCGCGACCCTGCTGCGCGAAGCCGCGGCGGCCGGGGCGCAAGGCGTGGAGATGCTGCCCGAGGCGCTCTGGCCGGTGGCGAAAGACGTGGGGCTGTCCATCGTCACCCTGACCGGCCACACGCTGGAGCGCGGCTTCAACGACTCATCGCTGCACGCCGCCCTGACCGACGAGGTCCGCCACAACATCGACACGGCCGCCGCCGGCGGATGCGAGGCGGTGATCGTCTTTTCCGGCAACCGCATCGGCGACGGCGCCGACGAACCGGCCATCGCCGCCTGTATCGAGGGCCTGGCCCCCGTTGTGGCCCATGCCGAGGCGGCGGGCGTCCGCCTGTTGATGGAACTGCTCAACAGCAAGGTCGATCATCCGGGCCACCAGTGCGACCGCACCGCCTTCGGGGCGGCGGTGGTCAGGGGCGTGGGCTCCCCGGCCTTGCGGCTGCTTTACGACGGCTACCACATGCAGCTGATGGAAGGTGATCTGAGCCGGACCATCCAGGCCAACATCGACCTGATCGGCCACATCCACACCGCCGGCGCGCCCGGCCGGCGCGACCTGGACGACCGCCAGGAAATCAACTGGCCGGCCATCGCCGGGCTTCTGCGGCATCTGGGCTACCAGCAGTGGGTCGGACATGAGTTCGTCCCGCGCGGCGAGCCGATCCCGGCGCTGCGGACGGCCATCTCACAGTTCGAGTTGAAGGGAGCGGCGTGATGTTCGACGCCATCGTGGTCGGATCCGGCATCACCGGCGGCTGGGCGGCCAAGGAGCTCTGTGAGCGCGGCCTGAAGGTCCTGATGCTCGAGCGCGGCCCCGAGATCGCGCACGGACCGGACTACAGCTACGAGCAGGCGCTCCGGACCCGCCGTCGGGACGACCAGATCCCCGAGGCCGAACGGGACCTCCACTACCCCTACCACGTCGGGGTTTCCTACGCCCTGTTCAACTCCAACAAGGCCTTCTGGGCCAGCGATCACGACCACCCCTACGAAACCGTCCCCGGCAAGCCCTACCGCTGGATCCGCGGCTATCATCTGGGCGGGCGGTCGCTGACCTGGGGGCGGCAGTCCTACCGCTGGGCGCCACAGGACTTCCTGTCCAACCTTCAGGACGGCCACGGCGTCGACTGGCCGATCCGCTATGAAGACCTGGAAGCCTGGTACGATCACGTCGAGGCCTTCGCCGGGATCAGCGGCGACTATGACGGCCTGGAGCAACTGCCCGACGGCGACTTCCTGCCGCCCTTCCCGTTCAACGATGTCGAGCTGGCCGCCAAGGCGCGGATCGAGGCGGACTTTCCCACCCGCCGGATGATCATGGGCCGGACGGCCAACCTCAGCCGCGTCGCCAAGGCCCAGATGGACGTTGGCCGCAGGCGCTGCGAACAGCATGTGAAATGCCACCACGGCTGTCCGCTGGGCGCCTATTTCTCGACCCAGGCGGCGACCCTGCCGGCGGCCCTGGCCACCGGCAATCTCACCGTCCTTACCGATCGGGTCGTCGAGAGCGTCATCCATGATCCGGCGACCGGCCGGGTGACCGGCGTGCGCACGGTGGGCCGGCTGGACAAGGCGGGCGAGGTCTTCGAGGCGCGGATCGTCTTCCTCAACGCCTCGGCGATCAACACAGCCGCCCTGCTGCTCAACTCGCGGTCCGACGCCTTCCCGCGTGGTCTGGCTAACGGCAGCGACCAGGTCGGCCGCAACCTGATGGACCATGTCAGCACCAGGCCGATCGTCGGCAAGGTGCCGGGGTTCGGCGACACGCCCTTCCAGAACGACCGGCCCACCGGCATCTATGTTCCGCGCTACGGCAATGTGACCGAGACCGACAAACCCTACCTGCGCGGCTTCGGCATGCAGGGCGGCGCTGTCCGCGCGCGCAACACGGAAGGCGCCGTCCAGGGGGTCGGCGTCGGCGACGAGGAGGGCGTCGGTCACCGCGGCTGGCGCTTCTCGCTGCTGCCCTTCGGCGAGGTGCTGCCCAATCCCGACAACCGGGTCACCCTGTCGACCGTCCGCACGGACAGCTGGGGCATCCCGGTGCCGATCATCGAGGCGGTCAACGGGCCCAACGAGTACGCCATGATGCTGGCGGCGGCGCGCGACGCGGCGGAGATGCTGCGGGCCGCCGGCTGCGAGGACATCACCGACTGGCAGGAGGCCGGTGAACAGCTGACTCCGCCGGGCGACCGCATCCACGAGATGGGTACGGCGCGCATGGGTCGCGATCCGGCGACGTCGGTGTTCAACGGCTGGGGCCAGGCGCACGAGGCGCCCAACCTGTTCTGCTCCGACGGGGCCGTGATGGCCTCCAGCGCCTCAATGAACCCGTCACTGACCTATATGGCCCTGACCGCGCGAGCGGCGCACCACGCGGCCGATCTTCTCGAACAGGGAGGCTTGTGAGCCCATGCGACCGATCGGCCTTCAGCTTTACACCCTGCGCAAGCCCTTCGCGGCCGATCCCCTGGGCACGCTCGGGCGCATCCGCGAGACCGGCTACGACGCGGTCGAGTTCGCCGCGCCGCTGGGCTCCAACTTCGCCGGCTTCGCGGCGCATATGCGCGACATCGGCCTCGACTGCCCCTCCGCGCACGTGGGCCTGGCCGACATGGAGGACAAGCCGGACGAGGTGCTGGCGATGGCGAAGACGCTTGGCTGCCGCTACCTGGTGATGCCCTATGTCCTGCCGGACCAGCGCGACTGGCCGGCGGTCATCGCGACCCTGGGCGTGTTTGCCAAGCGGGCGCGGGGCGAGGGGTTGAGGGTCGCCTATCACCACCACGACTTCGAGTTCGAGGCCACGGACGGTGTCCGGCCCTTCGACCGGCTGGTCGGCGAGACCGATCCGGACTTCGTCGACTTCGAGCTCGACGTCTACTGGCTGAAAAAGGGCGGCGAGGACCCGAAGGCGTTCATCGAACAGATGACCGGCCGGGTGAAGCTGATCCACCTCAAGGACATGGCCCCTGATGGCGGAATGGCCGATGTCGGGTCCGGGACCTTTGATTTCGCCGTCCTGATCCAGGCCGCGGACGCCGCCGGCGCGCAGCACTACTTCGTCGAACACGACTTCCCGCCGGCCCCCGGTTGGCCGAGCGTGGAAGCCAGC
Organism: Caulobacterales bacterium; assembly: GCA_016234625.1. Lineage (GTDB taxonomy): Bacteria > Pseudomonadota > Alphaproteobacteria > Caulobacterales > Caulobacteraceae > Caulobacter. The sequence continues at coordinate 9,989 of JACRBD010000239.1, forward strand.
CTGGGGCATCTGCGGACACTGGGCTGACGTCAGCCCCCTTCTGGTCGGCTACAGAAGGTCAGCTCATCGCGCCGAAACAGCGCAACGAAGCAGAACAACAGCGCGTCGAGAGCGCCAAAATCGCCGATAATCCGCCGGTCGGCGCCCGCCACGTGGCGCAGGGATGCGGACGCCTCGACCAGGAGCGCGGTCTCCAGCGCGACCCATTGCCCGCCGAGCGACATTTCCAGATGGCCGCCAGCCTGGACCTGTGGAGGCGCGATATCGGCGGCCAGAAGCGGCCCAAGGCGTTCCGCCAACGCGCCGTCATCGCCGCTCAGGCGCAAGTATCTCCCCTCGACCGGAGGCTCTTCACCAGCGCCCGGAATCACCAGCGCGAGGGCGCGCTCAGGCGAACCGTCGGGTCGGACCCCGATTTCGATATCGAGCCCCGCCGCCATGCCGGCGACCAGCAGGATGAAGGCAAGCGGGTCAGTGGTGGCGCGCAGACCCAGGCGATCGCCGGGGCGCAGACCCTCCTCCTCCAGCAGCCGCACCGTCGCGGCGACGGCGCGCGCGAAGTCCCCACCGGTCAGGCATGCACCGTCGGGCAAGGTCACGGCCGGCCCCGGATCATCCCGGAGCGTCTCGAGTCGTCGTGACAGCAGCCTCCCGGGCTCGCCGACCGGCAGCTGGTTGGCGTGGAAACGCTGCATCGCGTGGGCGTTCGGCGACACCTTCACCGGCAGCAGGACCTCGGCGGCGATCAGTCGGGCGAGCGGATCGTCAATCGGCGTTGCCCTGCGCGGACCGATCGCGGCGTCGATCCGCGCCCGCGTATGGCCGGTAAGCGCCAGACACATAATCAGCCAGTCGAGGGGAGAGACGCCGAGGGGCTGCGCGGGGAGCCGTCGCTGGTAGACGGGATGGCGGCTCAACAGACGGCCGACCTCGCCGTTGCGCAGGGTGGGATCGACCACAAGGTCGCCCCGGCCGGGTCGCAGGCGCAGCAACGGATTGACCAGAAAGCGACAGTCCGGGTCCGGCGCGTCCGGCGCCGGCGCGATCATTGGCGCGCGAGCCGGGTCGGCGATCAGGACCGCGCCGTTGTAGTGGGCGGTGTCCGGGGAGTCGCTCAGTCGGTCGCCGGCGCGCGCGTTGAACAGGTCCGCCTCGCTCAGCACCCAGCCCTGGCGGCGCCCGCCCGCCAGCACGCCGTCCAGCCAGGCCCGATAGTCCCTGCCGTGAAGTTGTCGGCACCCGCGTTCGAAGAAGGGGTCGGGTTCGGCGTTGCTGAGATGCAGATGAGCGAAGAGCAACACGGCGTCGGGCCGGGCCACTCGCAGGCATTCGCCCGCGAACGGATACAGGTCGTAGCGATGCAGGCTGTCCAGGGCGTAGATGGCGCCGAAAGCGCCATCCCTGAAGGGCAGGGGACGGTTGGGCGGTGCGAAGAGGATATCGAGATTGGCCGCCCGGCGATCCGATCCCAGCCAGTGGCGGAAACCACGGTAGCCGAGGACGCTGGAGTCACCCTCCCACAGGCTCATCACCCGGTTCTGCGGAAACAGGCCGGCCAGCCATTCGCCACTCCAGCCCGTTCTGCCCCAGACGTCGAGAATGACGTCGCCGGGTCGCAGATGGGCGGCCAAGGTCTCCAGCAGGGGCTCGGCCGCCCGCGTCGATTCATTGAACGGCTGGAAGGCGGCGTAGGCCTCCCACAGGTCGCGCTCGTCTTTCCTCGCGCGATATTCCAGATAACCGGCCGGGTCGCCAAACAGCTGTTGGGAGAGCGCTTCGAGCGCCGGGGCGGACACCTGGCCGGAATGCATCCGGGGCTCTGTGAACAGCGGAAAGCCTTCGACCACCGGTATGTGGAGGCCGCAGGTCGTGCAGTTCAGGTGGCCCTGACGGATTTCCCCTGTCGCGTCCGCGTGGCCGTGGAGTTCAAGCCCCCGCCGGCAGGTTGGGCAGGCCAGGGTCGGGAGGATCGCGCGCTGCATGCGGGCTAAAGCGCCATGTAGGCGAAGGCGCCGAACGGCCTGTCGGACAGCAGGACGACCAGCACGATGGCCAGCGCCTCGACGACCACGCAAATCAGGATCGCGGCCAGTTTGGGCAGCCGGGCGCTCAGCGTTGCGTACACGATCAGATCCTTTCAATGAGCCGTTCGACCAGCGTCGTGACCGTGAAGCTGAGAATGACGAAATTCAAAGTCAGAAACACCGAGACCGCCGTCCAGGCGTGACGCACCGGCGCGGGCAGCCGGCCCATGGCGGGGGTCAATGCGCTGAAGCGCCGCCAGACCGACAGACCTATCGCGTGATAGAGCCCCCAGAGCAGATAGTGCAGGGAAATGGCGTGCCATAGCCCCAGAACCAGCATCGAGGCCGTGATGGCGAGAAGGTGGCTGCGGGTCACGGCCATCGCCGGCAGATAGACGTAGTCGCGGCACCATGTCGAAAGGCTGATATGCCAGCGTCGCCAGAAGTCGCCGATGTTCCGCGCCAGGAACGGCCAGTCGAAGTTCTCACGGATGCGGAAGCCCATCAGGGCCGCGAAGCCAATGCCGATGTCGCTGTAGCCGCTGAACTGGAAGTAGAGATTGGCCCAGGTGAGCAGGCCGTGCCGATAGATGTCCGGCAATCCTCCGCCCAGGGGGTCCGTCTGCGCGCTGTAGCCCAGCCGCTCGACGAGGATGAAATTGCCGATGATCACGATCTTGACGCCGCCGGCCAGGATTCGGCCCAATCCGCGTGAAAACAGGGCGCTGTCCCAGCGTCGCCGCGCCAGGTCACGCTGGAACTCGTCGAAGCGATGGATTGGGCCGAAGAACAGGGCCGATGGCAGGAACTGATAGGTCGCGTAGTCGACAAGGCCGTGCGGCCGCAGGCGCCCGAGGTTGGCCTCGACGAGGTAGTGGACGGTGCGCAGCACATAGTAGGCCATGCCAAGCGGCAGGATGAGCGATAGCCCGTCGGCCTCGCGCGAGCCCCAGAGCAGCGCGGCGTAGGCGAGCGCCAGACTGGCGATCATCAGGCTGACGCCAAGGGACCGGAAGCGTGTCATGCGCGCCACGGAGAAGCTGACGATCGTGCTGGCCGCGAGGACGCCCAGGGACACCGGCGAGTACCAGGCCAGCAATCCGGCCCCGCCCAGACCGATCACCGCTGGCTGCCATCGCGCCGGGACGAGCCAGGCGAGCGTGGTGATCCCGCAGAGCCAGACGAACGCCGGAATCAGGGGGCTTTCGCTCACGGCGACACCCGGGGCGGGGCGGTGCGGATCAGGCGGACGATCTGGGGAGCCAGCCAGGCCATATAGAGCCGACGCCCCTCGGCGTTCAGATGACCCGCGTCGGAATAGGCCGACTGGGGGAAGGGAGACGGCGGGCTCAATCGTTCGTTCCGCGGATCCCGGGCAAGATCCGCCAACGTCCGCCGGGCATGATCGGCCAGTTTTTCAGGGAATACGGTCGCCGCCGTCGGCGACCGCGGCAAGTCAATCAAAGCAGTCCTCGCCCCTCGGGTCCGCAGGTCCGCAAGCTGGTCCAGATACGCCGCCCGTTCAGCCGCCGAACTGGGCGCCAGTTCGGCGATATTGCGCCGATAGGCCTTGATCTCGGCATCGGAAAGCGAACGCGACGGACCCGCGCCACAGGGCGCCCGCCCGGTCAAGGGGTCGTTGAAGGCGATGCGTCTCATGCCGAACCGAATGCGCAAGGCCCGCTTCGCCCGGGCGCGCCAGGACAGGGTCTCGGGCGCCGGCAAGGGTCGATGGCTGTAGAGAACCAGATCCTCCTCGAGCAGCACCAGCGCGGGGCGCAGGGTCCGCAGCCGCTCGAACGCGGGCCTCAGATCCTCGTACACGGCGCCCTGTCGCGTTATCCGGACGACCTGGGTTTCGACCCCCAGGGCTCGTGTCAGGGCGGCCAGTTCATCGTCGAAGCCGACCCCGCACTGAACCTTCGAGGAGCCGATGAGGACAACGACGGGTGTCTCCCGCGCCGCCGCCCGGTCCAGCCGGGACAGATTCAGGTCGGTGTTGGCATCCACCCGTCCCGCCGGATCGGCGGCGAGGGTGGCCAGGATCGCGGCGGCAAGGGCCGCCGCCAGCGCCCAGCTCCACAGCGGCTGGGTTTCGCGGTTCATCGAGACTTGATGAATCCCGCCAGGATCCGCAGGCTGTCCAGATTCATGATCTCCGGCGGCGACAGCTGGATCTCGAAGGCTTCCTCCGCGGCGAAGACCAGATTGAGATGCGCCAGGGAATCCCATCCGGCGACGGTACGCGGCGACGAGTCGAGCGAAAGCTGGCCAGCCTCCACCCCGAAGACCTCGGCCGCGACCTTCAGCAGACGCTGCTCGAGGTCCGCGCCGGTGTTGGAGAAGGGCGCGGCCTCGTCGCTCACGAGCGCGCGAGCCGCGTCGACAATTATCTTTCCCGTGCGGCCCTTTGGCAGTTCGGCCGTCATGACGATGCGGCCCGGTGTCTTTCGCGGCTCCAGCCGGTCCCGGCAAAACGCCAGCAACTGGGCGGCGGTGACGTCGGGGTCCGCGGCGACAAGCGCGGTGACGGTCTCACCCCAGTCGGCGTCAGGTTCGCCAAAGACGACGGACTCGCGGACGCCTGGATGCTGGTTCAGCACTTCGGTGATCTCGCCGGGGTGAATATTCAGCCCGCCCCGAATGATGATGCTCTTCTTTCGACCGCAGATCCAATAGTCGCCGGCGGCGTCGCGGCGGGCGATGTCGCCGGTGTGCAGCCAGTCATCGACGAGGATCTGCCGCGTGAGGGTCTCGTCGTCGAAATACCCCGACATGACCAGGTCGCCCCGGATCAGCAGCTCGCCTTCCGCCGCCTCGGCGCCGGAGTCATCGACGATCCGCAGCTCGCAATCGACCGGCTGGCCGATGCTCCCGCGCTGACCGCCGCCGAGGCCGCCACCGGCGAATAACCCGCCAGCGACCGTCTCGGTCAAGCCGTAGCCATTGATGATCTCGACGGAGAAGACGTCTTCCATCGTCTTCCATAGCCCGGCTTCCAGCGCGGCGCCGCAGGAAACAAGATACTTGAAGTCGCCGCCCTGGAACGCATCCGACCGGCCGCCTCCCAGTCGGGCGATCAGCGACATCATCGTCGGCACCGCGATCATGTGGGTGATGCGCTGTTGAAAGACACTGTCGAGCAGCCGCTCGATCGTGCCGATCTCGAAGCGGACCGGACGATGGCAACTGGCCCCCGTGGCGAAGGCCAGCAGGGGGCCCTGGGCCTGGCCGTCGGCGTGGGACAGCATGAGGGTGTTGAGGATGCGGCTGGCGCCGTCGATCCGGTACACGCGCGCCAGGCTCTGAAGGTGGGCGAAGAGGGCGCGATGGCTGATGCAGACGCCTTTGGATTCGGCCGTCGTTCCGGACGTGAACAGGATATACGCCAGCGTCTCTTGGGGAATCGTGGCGGGCGGGGGACTGGCAGTCTCCGCCTTGAGCAGCGCCTCCAGCCCCGATGCGAGCTTGCCAACACCCATGAGCGCGCTGAGGCCGCGGCTCCGCCCCGCGGCGGGCGGGGATACGGTGACGACCGGCCAGGTCGCCGCCGGATCTCGCCAGGCGTCGGCGAGGTCGGCGCTGAAGATGGCCAGGGCCGGCCTGGCCCGCCGAACCAGGGCGACAGCGCGATTGCTCCGCGTCAAAGGGTCGATCTGCACCGCTGTCACGCCCTGACAGATCAGGGCCAGGAACAGGATCGCCGAATCCCCGTCGTCGGGCAGGCTGGCCACGACCCGGTCGCCCGGTCGCACGCCGTGGCGCGCCAGCAGTCCCCCGACTCTCTCGATGCTGTCGCGGAGTTCGCCATAGGTGATGGAGCGCCCCTCGACGGACAACCAGGTCCGGCGCGAAAGGGGGGAGCCCTGGGTCTTGTCGAACAACGCCCGCGCGGGACTGACATCACTCATTGAGCCAACTCTGGCAACCGGTGGCGGAGAAGTTTGCCATTGCTCTGGCGGGGCAGGATGTCCACCACCAAGATGAGGGATGGACGTCGGCTGGAACCCAGATGCTCGGCCGTGAAGTCAGCCAACATGTGGGTCAGGTCTCTGGCGGCGTCGACGTCAGGGGCCGGAACGACCAGGGCGATGATACGCTCGCCGCCGCCCGTTTCGGGCCGGCCGAACACCGCCGCCTCGGCCACGGCGTCATGGCGTTCGAGAACCTGTTCGATCTCCTCGGGGTGAATACGTTCAGTCGCCAGGGTGTTGATGAACTGGCCGATGCGGCCGACCAGGTCGTAGCCGCCGTCGGCGCGTCGCCGGGCCAGGTCGCCCGTGCGCAGCCAGTCTCCGTCAAACCGGTCCGCGCTGGCCTGGGCGTCGTCGATGTAGCCGCTCATCAGCCGGGAACTGCGGATTTGCAGCTCTCCCTCGACGTTGGCGGACAGGATCACGCCGTCATCGCCGACCAGCCGGGCCTCACAGTCGACGGGATGGCCGAGCCCCGCGCCGCCTGGACGCCAGCCGCCCAGGCGTTGGCTGAGGCAGAGGCCGGCCGTCTCGGTCAGGCCGTAGTAGTTGATCACCGGCACGCCCCACCGGTTGTGCAACCGCTCCACGCTGTTCGCGTCGAGGGTCGCGCCGGTGCAGTAGATGGCCTTGAGACCGTCAAACATCGCCGCTGGAACCCGCGCGCCGAGCAAGGCCAGTTGCCGTAACAACAGCGGCCCGATCACCAGGCGCTGGCAGCGGGCCCGGGCCAACTTCTCGATCAGGGCGAACAGGTCGCCCCTGTCGCGGCCGGGCAGCGGGACCCACTCGACGCCGCCAAGCGGCGCCGCCAGGAAGGCGTTTCGCAGACCGCTCATCGTGTGCGGATCGGGCAGGTTGACCAGCCGTTCACCCGGCTCCCAGCCAAAGGCGTCGATCGTCGATCGGGCGCTCTCGATCAGGGCCGCGCGGCTCAGCACGACGGCCTTGGGCATGCCTGACGAGCCGGAGGTGTAGAGACAGGCCCCGGGGGCCGCGGACGGAACCATGGCCGGCGCTCTCGTCGTCCCGGAGGCCCCATGCGCCCAGTCGGCGAGCGCCGAGAGATCACTGAAGTCGGTCCCGGCGTCGAGGCGCAGACTGGCCGCATCCGGAAAGACCGTGGCGGCGGCCTCGGAGGCCGCCACCACCACGCGGGGAGCCAGTCGACCGGCGGCGTGCGCCAGCTGGAACGCCGGCCAACCTCCATCAACCGGGACGAACACGGCGCCGACGGCCATGCTCGCCCAGAACAGGACCAGGGCCGCGGCCTGCTGCGGCCCCTGGTAGAGGACGACCTCCCCGGACTCCGCGCCGAGGCCCCGCAGTCGAGCGGCGACAGTGGCGACCAGCGGGGCGAGCGCGGCATGATCCAGCGTTTGGGATCCGGCCGGATGACCGATGCGGACGCCTTCTGGCAAGGTCGCCGCGAACACCCCCCCGGGTATGGTTTTCATCAGCCCTCATTCGTCCGGGAGCGCGCGGGCCGTCAATGGCTAAGTGTCGCCGAGCGCCGATGCCGGTGGGTCCACGAGCCCGGCGTGGGCGCGATGAACCCGCGGGGGCGTCAGGCGTCGCGTCGCATCGGAACCTCCAAATGGCTGGCCAAGCGGCGTCCGCCCCGGGACCTTCTTCGCCGTTGTTCTGGAGTCGGGTGATGGGCCGCGATGCCGTCGATGGAACGGGACGCCACAGAACGCCGCCGACGCGGTTCGGCGGCCGGGCCCAATGGCCCTGGGGCGAACCTTGCGGCGCCTGGCCTAAAGTTCGACCGCCCGGGTGGCCGTGGCGGGATCGCCCGAGTTGGGTGTGCCGTCGGGGTCGATCAGGATCAGCTTGACCTCTCCGCGCCGCGCCGCCGGCCGGTGCTCGACGCCCCGCGGGACGATCAGGATTTCGCCCGGCCTCACCGTCACCGTGTGATCGCGGAAGTCCATGTCGAACTCCCCTTCCAGGATGATGAACAGCTCGTCGGTCTCGTCGTGCTTGTGCCAGACCCATTCGCCGAGGGTCTTGACCAGCCGCACTTCGTTGTCGTTGTAGCGGGCGACAATCTTGGGCGCCCAGTGCTCCGAGAAGGCGGCGAGCTTTTCGGCGATGTTCACGACGCTGGGCTTTCCGCTCATCACCGGATCCCTCCGCAAGGGCTGCGTCTGATGTCACTGTTGATGGTCATTGAGGCGCGGACCTTTCCACTACCGTTGATCTCCGGCGTCGGCGTAACGGCGCCGACGGCGACCATTGCAGCGCGGCGCGGCCGCCGCTTGCAAGGTCCCTTCTGGACAGTTTCAGGTCCGTTCCGGACAATCGCGGTTTCTCCACGGGGGCGGGCGCCATGACAAAGGTCGCCGGCGTCCATGCCAATCCAGGGGCGTTGCGGGTCGTGGCGGAAAGTCCCTGATCATTGTCGAATGTGACACTTGCGGTTGGCCTTGGGGCCTGTGAACTGTCCCGCGCCCTGCTGCTGAAGACCCGCATCCCGTTCGAGGTGCTGCGGTCTGAGTTCGACGCCAACGGCTACGATCTTGTAGTCGAGGCCGGCGGCATCCTGCGGCACATCCAGCTCAAGGCCGGGCGCTTGGGCGGCAAGCGCGCCAACGTCGGGATCAACACCGCCCTCAGCAGCAAGCCTGGTGGCTGCGTGGTCTGGATGATGGTCGACGAGGCCACGCTGAAGCTCGGGCCCTTTTACTGGTTCGGCGGCGCGCCGGGTGAGCCGCTTCCTTCGCTCGGGGACAGGGTGGGACGCCACACCAAGGGCGACGCCACAGGCGTCAAGGCCGTCCGGCCGGGGATGCGGGTCGTCCGGAAGGGCCAGTTCACGCGGCTGGAGGTTGGGGCAGCCCAAGGTCCAACTGTCTCTGCTATTCCCGGCTATCGCACCAGATCGTTGGTGAGGGCGGCCCAGATTGATTCGTTCTGTTGTTTGGGTTGTCGATCGACGGTTGCTATCGCTAAGGTGGGTTGGGCCCGTCCGTTCGGACTCGAGTGCCGGGGGGCGTTGTGCCGTCGCAAGTTCTGGAAGTTTCGTCGGACTATGTGGTTGCAGCGGGGACGACGATCGTCTTCCTGCAGGACAGTGACGACGCCGGCCAACCCATCGCGCTCTACAACACGCCGCTGACCCCGGCGCCGTCGTTCACCAACAATGGCGTCCTGCGATACATCGTGACGCGTTCGGTGTTCGACATCACCGGATTCATCAGTCCTACGCCCGGGTCCGCCTGGATAAACTCCGTCATCACCAACAACGGTACGATGGAGGCCACCAGTTCGATCGGTCATCTCCGGGGCATCTTTTCGCTCACCTGGACGCCCAGTTTCGTCAACACCGGCACGTTCAGCGTCACCGCCGTCGGCGAGGCTCTTGGCTACTACGCCGCCCACGACGGCACGGTGCTCCCGATCTACGTCCGCAACTCGGGATCCCTGCTGGTTGACGGCCAGACGGGCGGCATCGGCATTTTCCTGACCGCCGGCTCGATCACCAACTCCGGACTGATCCGCGTGACAGGCGCGCTCAACGCGGCTGCGACCGGCATCTCGACCCGCGGCATGATGGACCTCAACAACTCAGGGTCGATCATCGTCGATGACCGTTCGACGTCGGAGTGGGCGGTCGGCGTCGCCTGGATCGCCGCCGCCGAGAACCGGATCGTCAACTCGGGCCTGATCCAGGCGGACATCGCTCTGCAGGCCACGGAAATCTACGCAGACGGCTATCCGGCGCCCGGCGCGACCATCCTGAATACCGGCCAAATTGTCGGCAAGGTGGTGCTCGGCCGGGGCAGCGACGTCCTCGTCAACAGCAACAGCATCAATGGGGACACAACGCTCGGCGGAGGCGACGACACCTACGACGGGCGACTGGGCGTCTTCGTCGGAACGCTCGATGGCGGCGACGGCGACGACATCCTGATGGGCGGCGCTGGAATCGAAACCCTGGTCGGCGGCGCGGGCGTTGACCGGTTGTCCGGCGGCGGCGGAGCCGACCAGCTGACCGGTGGCGCTGACGGCGACATCTTCGTCGTCGAGGCTGGCGGCGGCGCTGACGTTGTCACCGATTTCGTCGTCGGGGTGGACAGGATCGACATCGTCAGTGTCGGTGCGGTCGTTTCGACCGTCCAGCAAGGCGCGGACACCCTGATCACCTTCCAGGGCGGCGGTACGATGCTGCTGCGCAACGTCAGCGCGGCTCTGCTGGATGCCGGCAGCTTCATCACTACCGTCGCCCCGATTGCCGTGCCGGTCACCGCGTCACCGCCGCCGCCGCCGACGGTCATCATGGGCACGTCGGGGCCCGATCGACTTCGGGGCGGAAACGGTCCCGACCTGCTTATCGGCGGCGACGGCGACGATGTCATCACGGGCGGATCCAACGGCGAGAATACCGTACGCCCCGGAGCCGGAAATGACCTCGCCGAAGCAGGCACGGGCTATGACACCCTCGACTATAGCGATGCGACCGGCGGCATCACCATCCGAATGGACGACGTCGATCCGATTGCCGGGGTGCCCCAGGAAACCGGCGGCTCCGGCGCGGACTTCGTCTTCCAGTTCGGCCGGATCCTTGGGTCCGACTACAATGACTGGCTGACGGGAGCCAACGCGATCAGCGGCGGTAACGGTGACGACTTTATCCAGGCGGTCTTCATGACCGGCGGAGCGGGTCTCGACACCTTTCAGGTGAAGGCTGGCGGCGGGCGGGTCTACATCAACGATTTCCGGGCCGGCGGCGCCGAGCGGATCGACGTCAAGGGCTACGCCGCTTTCCAGTCGCTCACCCAGGTCGGGTCGGACACGGTCGTCCGGTTTTCGGCCGGCGACGTCCTGGTGCTCCGCAACACGACGGCGTCTTCCGTCTCTGCCGCGGACTTCGTCTGGCACGACGTGGCGCCCACGAGCTTCAACACCATCACCGGGACTCTCTCGGCCGATACGCTCTTGGGCACGGCGGGCAGCGACCGCGTCCTGGGTATGGACGGCGACGATATTGTCCGGGCCGGACGCGGCAAGGATGATCTCGATGGCGGCGCCGGCGTGGACCGGGCCGACTTCTCCGACGAAGGCCGAGGCATCTCGCTCGACCTGTCCATCACCGACTGGCAGGACCTGGGTCCGTCTATCAAGCGCGTGATCGGCTTCGAAAACGTCACGGGCACCCGTTATGACGACAGGATCACCGGCGACGCCGGCGCCAATGTCATCAACGGCGGCTCGGGCGGACTGGACATATTGGACGGCGCCGGTGGCGCGGACCTGATCTACGGCGTTGGAGGCGACAAGGTCTACGGCGGCGCCGGCGATGACGTGCTGGTCGGCGGGGGCGTCGATCTGGGCAGTCTGCACACGACGCTGTCCGGCGATGACGGCAACGATCTACTGGTGTCGACGGCCGGCGACAACTGGCTGTTCGGCGGCGCCGGCGACGACATGATGATCTTCCTGACCGGGGTCGGTTACGCCGAAGGCGGGGAAGGGATCGACACCCTGGTTGTCGGACCGCAGGCCGGCGCCATGATCATCGACCTGACCAGCGACCAGATCAGCGAGCGGGGTGTTGTCGTCGATGGCGTGCGCGTCATCGCCTGCAATGAGGGCGCAGAGCGCATCGTGGCGGCCGGCTCGGCTTTCGCGGACCACTTCATCGGCCTCGACAGAGACGATGACCTGCGGGGCATGGCCGGGGCGGATGTGCTGGAAGGTCGCGGTGGCGATGATCGGCTGTCGGGCGGGTCGGGCGACGATCAACTGACGGGCGGCGCCGGAGCCGACATCTTTTCCGTTTCCGCCGGCGGCGGCCATGACACGATCACCGACTTCAGTGTCGCCGAGGACAAGATCGATACCGGCGGGCTGGGTGGTTTCACCAGCAAGGTCCAGGTCGGCGTCGATACGCTGGTCACCTTTTCGGACGGCACGAGTCTACTGCTGAAGGGTGTGACAGCGGCAAGCCTCACTGCCGGACACTTCTCGGCCTCGCCGCCGCCGGCAATGCCCACCGCGGCGGCCATGGTCTATGCGGCGACCCCGTCGCCGCCGCCCCCGGCGGTCATTCCGCCGCCGGTTGTCTCGCCGCCGCCACCGACATTTGTGGCGGAGCGAACCCTGATCGGGGCGAACCGCGCGGACTACATCTACGGCGACGACCGGGGCGAGCGGATCATCGGCTACAATGGCGCCGATATCCTCGAGGGGCGAGGCGGCAACGATCTCCTGGAGGGTGGCGCGGACGGCGACCAGCTCAACGGCGGCGCCGGCGACGACATCCTGATTGGCGGCGGCGGAGGCGATTCCCTCACCGGCGGTGCGGGCACGGATATCTTCGTCATCGACCGCTGGACCGGAACGGACATCATCACCGACTTTCAGATCGGTGTTGACCGGATCGATATCACCGCCTTCGACGACAACGAGCAGATCACTCAGTACGGCGCTGACGTTCTGGTGACTCTGCAGGGCCGCGACGCCCGTGTGCTCATCCGAAATGTTCGGGTCGAAGACCTCTCCACCCGCGATTTCGTCGGATTCGGCGCTGCAGCTACCTACGCCGCGCCTTCACCGCCCACGCCCAGTCCGCCGCCTCCACCTCCGCCAGGACCACCTCCTCCAGGACCGCCGCCGCCGCCGCCCTTGCCTTTGGTTGCCGGGACGTCCGGCCCCGATATGCTGACCGGCTCGCCGGGCGCAGAGTTGCTGCAGGGACTGGGCGGGGACGACGTCCTACACGGCCTTGGCGGCGCGGATCGCCTCGAGGGCGGCACGGCCAATGATCTGCTCGAAGGAGGCGCCGGCAACGACACTCTGGCGGGCGGGGCCGGCGCGGATGTCTTCCTCTATCGGCCCGGCGACGGCGACGACGTCATCGAGGACTTTGACTTCGCGGCGGGCGATGTGATCCGCTTTGAAGGGTTCGGCGGGTTTAGCGCCCAGGCGGAGGAGACCGGCGTGAGGATTACGCCGGGCGGCGGGGCGGCCGGCTCAATCTTGCTGGCGAACACAGCCTTCTCGAGCGCGCTGCTCGCCGCGATGTTCACGACGCCCGAGGCGTCGGGATCGACTCCGACAGGCACGGAGGCAGCCGAATTTCTGACCGGCACGACCGGCGGTGAGACCATCAATGGACTTGGCGGCGGCGACCACATTCGCGGACTTGGCGGCAACGACATCATCTCCGGCGGCGCCGGCTGGGACACCATCGAAGGCGGGCTCGGCGACGATGACCTCACCGGTGGCGCTGACCCGGATGTCTTCCTGTATCGGCCGGGAGACGGCGCCGACATCATCCAGGATTTCGACGCCGCCGGTGGCGACAGTCTCAACCTCAATGGCTTTACCAGCTTCACCAGCCATGCGAGCGGCGCTCACCTCGTCATCACGCCGAACGGCCCGGGCGCCTCGATCACGCTACTGAATATGGCCGCGTCAGCCGCAGCCGTGCTTGGCGCGATCCAGCTGACACCTCCGCCAGGGGCCTCGCCTCCGCCCAGCCCGCCGCCGCC
>JACRBD010000240.1 GCA_016234625.1 Caulobacterales bacterium
GGCGACCTTTTCCTTGAGCAGCACCACCGTATCGACCTCCATCAGGAGGTAGGATCCGCCCGGCAGGTCGAGACCCAGGTTGAGGGTCTTGTGCGGAAGGAACGGCGGGATCGCGTCCCGCACGCTGGCGGGCAGCACGTTGGGAACGGCGAAGAGCAGGCCGAAGATGATCGACGCCGCAACGACGATGTACTTCCAGCGCGAGAGCGTCATCATGACGGGATAGGCCTTGGCGCTGTGGTCAGGACTTGGTGTCGTTGGCGACGGCGGGTTCGCCCTTGCCGCGCACCTCGGCGATCATCGCCTTGACCACCTTGACGGTGACGCCCTGGGCGATCTCCAGGCCGACTTCCTTGTCCTCGACGCGAACGACCTTGCCGATCAGGCCGCTGTTCAGGACGATGTTGTCGCCCCGTTTCAGCGCGCCGAGCATCGCCGCATGATCCTTCATGCGCTTCTGCTGTGGCCGCCAGATCATGACGTAGAACAGGCCCCCGATCATCAGCGGGAAACCGATCGTGGTGAGCAGGCTATTGGGATCCATATCGGCTCCGGAGAGATCTTGAGACAGGCGCTGCCGGCAAGGCGCGCCAAAGGTCGGCGGAAACTAAGGTGTGCCCCCTCGCTTTGCAATGCGCGGCTTGCCCGGTAAGGGCGGGGTATGGACGAGAAGACACAGGCCCTGCTCACCCGCATCGCGCAAGCCCTCGAACGGCTGGCCCCGCCGGCCCGCCCGGAACCCGATTTCAGCGGCGCCCGGCTCTATCGCCACGAGCCGAAGGCCGACGCCTTCCTGCCGGCGCCGGACTATCCCCTGCCGCTCGACCTGCTGGTGGGCGTGGATGGGCAGAAGGCGCGATTCGTCGAGAACCTGACCCGCTTCGCCCGTGGCCTGCCGGCCAACCACGCCCTGCTGTGGGGCGTGCGCGGCACGGGCAAGAGTTCGCTGGCCAAGGCCGCCTTCATGGCGGTGGCGGCGGACCATGCCGGCCTGACCCTGATCGAGGTCGACCGCGACGAGGTCGCCGCCCTGCCCCCGCTGTTCGACGCCCTGCGCGGCCGGACCGAGCGGTTCGTCGTCCTGTGCGACGACCTGTCGTTCGAGGACGGCGCGGCGGCCGCCAAGGCGCTCAAGTCGGCGCTGGAGGGCGGCGTGGCCGGGCCGCCGGAGAACGTGCTGTTCGTCGCCACCTCCAACCGCCGCCACCTGATGCCCCGCGACCACCAGGAGGGCCGGGGCATGATCGCCGCCGCCGAGGACGCCGAGGAGGAGGTCAGCGTCTCCGATCGTTTCGGCCTGTGGATCGGCTTCCCGCCGATGGATCAGCCCGGCTACCTGGAAGCGGTGCGCGCCTATGCCGCGCGGTTCGGGCTGAAGACGGCGGATCTCGACGGCCGGGCTCTGCGCTGGGCCCAGCTGCGCGGCTCGCGCTCCGGACGCATCGCCTGGCAATTCATCCGTGACCTGGCGGGGGAGCTGGGTGTAAATCTGCCGGGCTGATCAACAGGAGGCCCCGCATGGGCAAGCCCTGGTTTCATCCCAAGCGTTACGGCTACGGCGCGGGCCTCCCCTGCAGTTGGGAGGGCTGGCTGGTGCTTTTCGCCTTCATGGGGGTGATAGCCGGCGTCTCCTATGGCTTCGACGACAGCCATTGGCGCCTCCGCGCGGCGACCGGCCTTCTCGCGTTTGTCGCCCTGGTTGTGATCGTCGTCGCCAAGACCCGCGGCGGCTGGCGCTGGCGGTGGGGCCAGGGGGAGTAGCGATCTCCCTCCCCTTTATGGGGAGGGTGGACGGGCGAAGCCCGGACGGGTGGGCGAGTCTGTCGCCACCCCGATCCATCCCGTACGGCTTCTTACTTCCCCACCCCGTCGGCTTCGCCGACTTCCCTCCCCATAAAGGGGAGGGAGAAGTCTACCGGTTCCGCGGCAAAACCAGACCCGGATCAACCGCCTTGGCCTTGTATTTCGGCGACGGCGAGTAGCGGATTTCGAAGTGCAGCTGGGGTGTGGGCACGCCGCCGGTCATGCCGACCGTGCCGATCTGCTGGCCCGCGACGACCTGCTGCTGCATGCGCACCTCGGCCCTGGCCAGGTGGCCGTAGACCGTGACCCAGCCATTCTCGTGCTGGATCAGCACGGTGACGCCGAAGCCAGGCACGTCGCCGCCGGAGTAGACCACCTTGCCCGAGGCCGCGGCGCGGACCGGCGTTCCCGCCGCCGCGCCGATGTTGAGCCCGTCATTGCGCTGGCCGCCGGGCTTGGGGCCGTAGGCGGACAGAATCTGTCCGGTCACCGGCCAGGCGAAACAACCGCGACCGAGCGTGGTGATCTGGGCGTCGGTCAGGGGCGGCGGCGCGCCATCCGGCAACATCCGGTCGCTGGTCGAGCTCGGACCGCCGGACAGGCCCGCGGGCAGACGCGAGGAGCAGTCGGAATCCAGCCGCACGGAGGGCGAAATGACCGACGGCGCCTCGGAACGGGTGGTCGGCGTCGAGGGCGTCGCCGCCGGCGGCCGGGTCGGCGTCACGATGGGCGGCCGGCTTGGCGTCGGCGTGGTCGTGGTGACCGGCGGCTTCACCGGCGGTTTGACCGGCACGGTCACCGCCGGCGGGGGCCTGTCCGGCTCGACGGCGGGCTTTAGCGGCGGCGTGTCGGGCCTGACCGACGGCCGGGACGGCGGGACGACCACGGGCGGCGGCGCCTCGGCGGTCACGGTGATGGTCTTCTTGATCGGACCGCTGTCCCTGTAGCCGGCTGGCAGGCGCAGCTTCTGGCCCGGACGGATCGGCGAGCTGGTCTTGAGCCCGTTTTCCTCGGCCAAGTCGGCGGCCTTGACGTTGAAGCGCCGGGCGATGGCGAAGATCGTGTCGCCCGAGGCCACCACATAGGCCCTGGCGCGGCTGGCGGGGCCTTTGAGCACCTGGCCGGGCTTGAGCTTGTAGGGCTCCTTCAGGCCGTTGATCTTGGCCAGCTCGGCGCGGGTCGAGCCCATGGCCCGGGCGACGGCGTCGAGGCCCTGGCCTTCCTTGACGGTGTAGGTCTTGGGCCGACCGTCGATATCGACGACCTTGCCCGGGGCCAGGGTGACGACCCTGGTGGTGGTCGCCGGCGCGGGCGGCGGAGCGCTCCGGGCAGCCGGCTGCGCGGGCTCGGACAGCGGCTCGGGAACCGGCGGTGGCGCGGTCTCACGGGCGGGCGGCGGCGGCAAGGTGGTGGTCTGCACCGGCTCAGGCCCGCGGACCGGCGACAGCACGCCGCTTTCGACGGGCGCCGATGTCGGCGAGGCGGCGCGGCCAGCCGGCAGCGGGTCGCCGTTCTCGTCAGTCAGGACCGGCGCGGCGGGCGCCGCCGGCGCCTGGGCCGCGGGAACCCTGATCGGGTAGGTGGGCGTGGCGGCGCCGGCGCTCGTCGCGAAGGCGGCGATTGCAAGCAGGGCGGTGCGGGGGAGGAAATGCGTCATCGCCGGTCCGTTTCTGTACCCGGATTGTGTCGTCCCAGCGGCCTTAAGCCTGCGTTAACCGCGTCGCCCAGGCCAGTGACGAATTCGTTAGATCAAAGCTCGCGGGCGACGCCGTCGAGCAGCGGAACAAAGCGCACGTCACCCAGAAGCTCGACCTTGAAGCCGCCCTGCCCGTCCCCGGCATAGCGGCGCAGGCTCTGCACCGGGCCCTTGCCGATCGGCGCCACCAGCACCCCGTTCGGCTTGAGCTGGGTCAGCAGCTTTTTGGGCTCTTCGGGCGCGGCGGCGGTGACCAGGATGCGGTCGAAGGGCGCCTGTTCGGCCCAGCCCTCGCCGCCGTCGCCGAACCGGGTGATGACGTTGACCAGGTTCAGGGTCTTGAACCGCTCCTCGGCCTCTTTCATCAGGGTGCGGTAGCGTTCGACGGTGTAGACCAGCCGCGCCAGCCGCGAGAGGATCGCGGTCTGGTAGCCCGAGCCGGTGCCGATCTCGAGCACGCGGTCGCGCGGCCCCAGAGTCAGGGCCTGGGTCATCAGCCCGACGATGAACGGCTGGCTGATGGTCTGGCCGCAGGCGATCGGCAGGGCCGAGTCCTCGAATGCCCGCTCCTTGAACAGGTCCGGCGTGAACAGCTCCCGCGGCGTCCGCTCGATCGCCTCGAGCACGCGCGGATCGGTCACCCCCTGCGAGCGGAGGGCGAGGATCAGACGCGCCATGCGCGTTTGCGAGGTCTCGGGCACGTCGGTCATTCGGCCTTCGGGGGAGCGCCTCCAATCAGGCCCTTGAGGTTGTTCACCGATTCCCGGTGCGTCAGGTCGATATGCAGCGGAGTGATCGAGATTTTCCCCTCATAGACCGCTTTCAGGTCGGTGCCCTCCGCCGGCTTGGACAGCTGGCCGGAAAAGCCCATCCAGTAGTAGTCGCGGCCGCGCAGGTCGGTGCGCTTGTCGAAGGTCCGGATATGGGTGTCGCGGAAGCCCTGGCGGGTGACCTCGACCTCGGTCACCTCGGCGATGGGCCGCGAGGGGAAGTTGACGTTCATCACCACGTCGGTGGGCCAGCCCACCTCCAGCAGGCGCTTCACAATGCCCGGGCCGAAGTGCTCGGCCGTCTCCCAATAGGGGATCACCCCGTCGTGGAACTGGAACATGGCCTGGCTGAGCGCGATCGATGGGATGCCCAGGGCCATGCCCTCGATGGCCCCGGCGACGGTGCCCGACAGGGTCACATCCTCGGCGATGTTCTGGCCGCGGTTGACGCCGGAGAGCACCAGGTCGGGCGCGGCGCCCTCGACCAGCTCCCGCACGCCCAGCATGACGCAGTCGGTCGGCGTGCCGGCCACGGCCCATTTGCGCTCGCCTTCCTTGCGCACGCGGATCGGGTCGGCCAGGGTCAGGGCCCGGCTGGCCCCGGACTGCTCGTACTCCGGCGCGACGATCCAGATGTCATCGGTCAGCGCCCGGGCGATGGTTTCGAGGGAGCGCAGACCCTCGGCATGGATGCCGTCGTCGTTGGTCAGGAGGATGCGCATGACCACCTCTGGCTGACGCCCCCTTCCCCCCTCCAGGGGGAAGGGAGAACAGGTGTGGCCGGCTCACGCGCCCGGCTCCAGATGGGTCAGCCCGCCCATGTAGGGCTGCAGGACCTCGGGGATGAACACCTTGCCGCCCTCGTCCTGGTAGTTCTCGAGAA
>JACRBD010000238.1 GCA_016234625.1 Caulobacterales bacterium
GATCCGCTCGGCGATGCGCGGGGCCATGCGGTGGCGGTGGACGTCCCAGCGGGGCCGCTGATGGCGCAGGAACTGGCGCTTCTGGGCGGGGGTCCAGGTCGACCAGATGCGGGCGATCACCGGCCGCACGGCGTCGATCACCCGCTGCCAGGGCTGGCCGTCGGCCTCGGCGCGCTGCACCTCGGCGCGGATGGCCTTCGACAGGGTCAGCGGCGACGCGGGCAGCATGGGCGCCAGGAACGGGTCCCAGTGGCCGCCGTAGCGATGCGCGCCGGGCAGCAGGCCGCGCCGCGACACCGCCAGCATCGGGCCGCGGTGGCCTTCCTCATGCAGCTTCAGGGCGATGTCGACCATGGTCAGGCCCGTGCCCAGCAGCAGCACCGGGGCGTCCGGGTCGATGCCGGTCAGGGCGTCCGACGCCCAGGGATCGGCCGCGAAGGCGGCGGCGTCGCGCAGCCAGCTATCGGCCGGCAGCGGCGGGCGGGGCGGCAGGTTGCCGGTGGCCAGCACCACCGTGTCGGCCTCGACCTCGCGGCCATCGCTCAGCACCAGCCCGCGCCGGGGCGCATCCAGCAGCCGCACGGCCTCGCCGCGCAGCACGGTCAGGCCCGGCCCGTTGTCGGTCACCCGGGCGGCGGCCACCTGTTGTTGCAGATACTGGCCCCACAGTTCGCGGGGCGAAAAGGCGGCGCTCATCTCTCCGCCACTCTCAGCCAGGGCCTCGGCCATCTCGGGCTTGCCGGCCAGCCAGTCGCCATAAGCCGGGCTCAACCCCGCCTCCATCCGCGCGACCGGTACGTTGAGCAGGTGTGACGGGGCGCAGGCGCCATAGGCCAGGCCGCGCCCCGGCCGGCTCGACGTCTCGATCAGCACCACGCGCCAGTCCGGCCGCGCGGCGGTCAGCTTCAGCGCCAGCAGCGCGCCGCTGAACCCCCCGCCGACGATGGCGAGGGTTCGGCGGGCTTGAGGATTGTCGAATGCCATCGGCCCCGAGGATTCGAGAGGTTGCCCAAAGGGCATCTAAGGGCAGATGGCGAGTCGGGGGGAGGGGAGAGTTTGAAGGCAAGGTTGCCACGCGATCTTGAGCGGGTTCAAACTCCACCAGAGGGGGACGGGCTAATGAAGACGCGCAGCGCTTGGCGGGCGAGCCACTCGGTAGTCGTGGCAATTGTCCTGGCGCTAGCGCCGGCGGCAATTCTGACGGGCGATGCGAGCGCCAAGCCGTTCGTCGTCGAGGTGGATCAATCGCCCTTCGACCCACCGCCCAACCCACCGCCCGGCTGGAATAGCCCCGTTTTTTCAATCCAGCGAGACGGAGTGTTTATCGCTGGGCGCCGCGTGACGGATGAGACCCTCAAACCGGTCCTGACCCAGGAGTTTCGGAGAGTGTCGGGCTATCGGGTGTTTGTGAGAGCCGATGCGGAGGTCACCTATGGTGAGTTTCTTCGCGTCTGCCGCCTCGTTGAAGCTGCAGGCTTCAAAGGCAGGGTCCGCCTGATGAACGAGGACATCAACTAGCCTCGACATTCCGGCTCCCCAAAAGTTGACTCCCCGCTCCCCCTTCGTCATACACCCGCCTTCCCACGCCGCCGGTTCGCCGGACGGCGCAGGAATCCATGACGGGTGACACGAAGCCGCCGTTGAGATCGCGCCTCCACTTGCGGAGGAGCCGGCCCGGGTCGAACTGAAAAAGAGCTATCAATGTCCAAGCGCCATAGCGCCAAGTACAAGATCGACCGCCGGATGGGCGAAAACATCTGGGGTCGTCCGAAGTCCCCGGTGAACAGCCGCTCCTACGGCCCCGGCCAGCACGGCCAGCGCCGCAAGCAGAAGGTTTCCGATTTCGGCCTGCAGCTGCGCGCCAAGCAGAAGCTGAAGGGCTACTACGGCAACCTGACCGAAAAGCAGTTCAGCCGCACCTATACCGAAGCCGCGCGCCGCAAGGGCAACACGGCCGAGAACCTGATCAGCCTGCTGGAAGCTCGTCTGGACGCGGTGGTCTACCGGTCCAAGTTCGTGCCGACCGTCTTCGCCGCCCGTCAGTTCGTCAACCACGGCCACGTGCTGGTGAATGGCAAGCGCGTCAACATCGCCTCCTACCGCGTGAAGGCCGGCGACGTCGTCAGCGTCCGCGAAAAGTCGCGCAACATGGCCCTGGTGCTTGAAGCCCTGGGCTCGTCCGAGCGCGATACCCCCGACTACATCACCGTAGACGCCCGCCACATGGCGGCGACCTTCGTCCGCGCCCCGGAACTGGCCGAAGTGCCCTATCCGGTGAAGATGGAGCCGAACCTGGTCGTCGAATTCTACGCCTCCTAAGGCCTGAACCGACCGACAGCATTGCGAAGGGCCCCGGAGCGATCCGGGGCCCTTTTTGCATTTGGGGCGGCCCGAAACCCGGTCTGATGAGAGGGTGCCCTGAAGGCCTTGATGGAATGGTCCGCTCCGGACGGAGACCTTGGTCAAGGACCGCTTCGCGGCCGCGCAGCGGCGACCCCGAAGGGGTCGTCCTTGACGAAGGTCCCGCCGGAGCAAGAATGCTCATCAAGACATCAGGTCACGACTGCCTTCTGGGAGCTCTGGACAAGCCTCGCCGGGGCGTCTCTCCTTCCCTGATGAACCGACGCGCGCTCATCATCGCCGGAGCCCTGCTGCTCAGCGGTTGCATGACAACCCGTGTGGCGGCGCCGGAGGGCGCCGGGTTCGACCTGCTTGAGCCGCTCTACGCCGCCGTTGCGGGCAGGGAGGCGCTGACCATTCGCGTGGCGTCGAACGGTTGCACGAAGAAGGAAGACTTCGCCTTCTTCGTCGAGAAGACCCCGGCCGGGCCGCGCGTCGCCTTCGGTCGCAAGCGGCTGGATCAGTGCCGGTCCTTCGCCATGGGCTCCACCGAGCTCAGCTTCACCTGGACAGAGTTGGGCCTGGACAGCCGGGCGAATGTGTTCGTGGCCAATCCCCTGGTCGCCTGGACCGGGCCGGGTGGCTAGCTGAACATCTCTTCCATCCACGCCGGCACGCGGGCGGGGCGTTTGGTCGCCGCATCCACCAGCACCCATTCGGAGTGGGTCTGGGCGCACATCTCGCCGTCGGGGCCGTCGATGCGCACGAAGCGGCCGAAGCGGGGGCCGCGGCGCTCGCCGACCCAGGTGCGGCCCGTGGCCCGCTCTCCGGGCATCAGCGGGCGGCGGTAGTCGATCTCGTGACGCAGCACCACCCAGGCCCAGCGGGCGGCCTCCTCGGCCGGCGCCCGCGAGCGCCAGTGGGCGATGGCGATGTCCTGCACCCAGCCGAGATAGACCACGTTGTTCACATGGCCGTTCTCGTCGATGTCCGACGGCTTGGGGGTGAACGGCAGGGCGAACACCTGCCGACCCACCGGCGGCTCGAGAAGTTTCATCGGGCCGCCCGGATCAGCGGATCAGGACAGCAGGCCCTGGGCTTCCAGCAGCGTCTTCAGTTCGCCGTCCTGGTACATCTCGCGGACGATGTCGCAGCCGCCGACGAACTCGCCCTTCACATAGACCTGCGGGATGGTCGGCCAGTCGCTGTAGAGCTTGATGCCGTCGCGCAGGACGTCGCTCTGCAACACGTCGACGCCGACGAAATCGACGCCCAGGGTATCGAGGATCTGCACGACCTGGGCGGAGAAGCCGCAGCGGGGCTGCTCGGGCTCGCCCTTCATGAACACCACGACCGGATGCTCGGCCACGGTGCGGGCGATGAAGTCGTGGGCGGGGTTGGCGACGGCGGCGTCAGTCACGGCAGGGCCTTCTCGGCGAAAATCGATGTCTATCAGCTAGGCGCCCGACCGGGCCCGGTCAAGCCCGCGCGCCGATACGGGAGGCGTCGCTGGAAAAGCGCGCCATCTCGATCTGGGCGGCGACGCCGGTCGGCAGGTCGCGGTCCGGCGCCTCGGCCAGCCGCGCCAGGCGATCGATCTGGTCCACCTCCAGGCGCACGGTGGTCACCGCCGGTTCGGTCAGGACATAGGCCAGGCAGATCTCCTCGGCGGTCCAGCCGTGGGTGCTTTCGAGGAAATGGTAGCCGCCCATCCCGGCCAGCGGGTATTTGCCGCGACCGAGCAGCGGCTTCTTGAACAACACGGGCTTGGGCTGGATGGCCTCTGGCCAGATGTTGCGGGCGATCACCGCCATGCCCTGCTCGGCCGCCTTCTTCAGGCGGTTGCGCTCACGCCAGCCGGAAATGGGGCTGTAGCAGGTGGTCAGGGCGTCAAAGGCGCCGCGGGCGATCAGCAGATCGGTGTCGTCATCGTCGCTGGTCAGGCCGTAGGAGCGCACCAGGCGACCCTGTCGCATGCGCTGCAGGGCTTCCTGCGCCGGCGGAGCGGCATCGAAATTCAGCAGGTCGAGATAGCCCAGGCCCGTCCGGGCGAGAAAGGCCTGTACCGTGTCGCCGGGATCGACGGCCAGTTCCTGGGGCCGCCAGGCGATGAACAACAGCTCCCGCTCCACCTCTGACATCGCTTCGCCGACAGCTTCGATGAGGGCCGGGGCGTCGCCGGCGATCTCGAAACCGTTGATGCCGTTGTCCATGGCCGCAGTGATCAGCGCGCGCCATTCGCGGCCCGACTGCCGGTGCGCGCTGTTCAGCA
>JACRBD010000242.1 GCA_016234625.1 Caulobacterales bacterium
CGCATGGTCCCCCTCTCCCTCCGGGAGAGGATAGGCTGCGGGTTGATTTGAGATCGCCGCGCTTAACCCGCTGAAATTCCACGGGTCCGTGCCCGCTATCCCACAGCGCAAATCAATCAATCCATCACCCCCGGCCACCGCCCCCATACTCTCCCCATCCCGCGGCACGGGGAGGGCGTCTCGGCCAGGCGATCCGATGCGGCGGCGGGATGAGGTTCGAGCGGGACGCTCGGCCGGCGCCAGTCGTGAAGGCCTCTCCGTCGCCGCCAATGGCATCCCGGCGGAGCTGGAAACCGGAGCGACCCCTGGCTGGACGAGCGGCAGGTGAGCGGGGGTTACGCTCACGGTCCGGGGAGGGTTTCGTCGCCCCCCGCCCGCCGGAGGCTTCTGCCGGCTAAGTGCTAAGAGCACTGCCTACCGGCGGCCACCGGATAACGGACTTCGCGGCGCGTGACGGTCTACCCATCTGCACCCTGCACCACCAACCGACATCCGGGCAGACCGGAGCGCGCCGCACCACCTCCCCACCTCGCCGGATGACCGCCGAGATCGCGGACCTGTGTCCGCATCACGGACCAGGGACCGCTTCCGGCGCAGCCGGTAGCTGTCCCCTCCAGCTGTGCCGGGCAAAAGGGACAGCTACGCTTCGCGAAGCAGTCCCCGGCCGGGGCCTTGGCGCCCTTCGCCCTTGCCGCCCCCGCCCCCTCAACCTATCACCGTTCACATGTCCCCCGCCGACCCCGACCCGCCGCCCTCGCCGGAGGCGCAACAGGCCGCGCCCCCGTTCGCGGCGGCGTCGCTGATCGCGGTGGTGTTCATCAACATGCTGGGCTTCGGGATCATCGTCCCGTTGCTGCCGTTCTACGCCAGGTCGTTCGACGCCCCGCCCTGGCAGATGGCGCTGATCTTCTCGGCCTATTCGGTCGGGGCCTTCTTCGGCGAGCCGTTCTGGGGCCGGCTGTCGGACCGCTATGGCCGCAAGCCCATCCTGATCTCGACCATCCTGGCCAACGGCCTCTGCTACCTGTTCCTGGCGTTCGCCCCCAACATCGAGGCGGCGTTCGTCATCCGCCTGCTGGGCGGGCTGGCGGCGGGCAACGGGGCGGTGATCCAGGGTTATATCGCCGACGTCACCCCGCCGGAAAAGCGCGCGCGGCAGCTGGGCTACCAGGGCGCCGCCTGGAACGTCGGGCTGATCGTCGGCCCGTCGATCGGCGGCCTGTTCGCCCACACCGGCATGGGGCCGGCGGGGTTCCGCATCCCGCTGTTCATCGCCTCGGGTCTCGCGTTTGTCTGCGTGGCGGCGGTGATCCTGGTGATCCGCGAGAGCCGGGTGCGCCAGACCGACCTCTCGCACCGGGCCAGCCGCTGGGCGGCGGCGGGCGAAGCGCTGCGCCATCCGGTGATCGGCCGGCTGATCCTGCTGACCTTTCTGATCGGCTTCGCCTTCACCGGCATCGAGTCGGTGTTCGGCCTGTGGGCCCAGGCGCGGTTCGACTGGTCGCCGCGCGACATCGGTTTCGCCTTCGCCTGGGTGGGGATCTGCGCCTTCGTCACCCAGACCCTGGTCACCGGCCGGCTGTCGGAACGCTATGGCGAGGGGCCGATGCTGGCCATCGGCATGGCCATGACGGTGATCTCCATGCTGCTGCAGACGGTGTCGACGGGCGGGGTGATGACCACGGCGCTGATGTGCTTTTCCGCGGTCGGCGCCTCGGTGGCCTTTCCCAATGTCGGGGCGCTGATCTCCCGCAGCGCCGATCCGCGCCGGCAGGGCCAGATCATGGGGCTGAACAACGCCGCCGGAGCCCTGTCGCGGGTGCTCGGGCCGCTCAGCGCGGGGCTGATCTTCGCCCAGGTGATCAACGGCCCGTTCCTGCTGGGCGCGGCGGTGGTGGCGCCGGCGATCCTGCTGGCGCTGGCGGCCAGCCGGCGTGGGGCTCGCTCGACCGCCGGGCCGCCGACGGGCTAGGCTGGCCGCATGAGGACCTTCACCGAGATCGACGCCTATCTGGAGGGCGTTCCGGCCGACCGGCGGGCGGCGCTGCAGGCCCTGCGCGAAACGATCCTGGACGTGGCGCCGGACGCCGTGGAGTGCATCAGCTACGGCATGCCGGCCTTCCGGGTGACCGGGAAGGTGATCTGCTATTTCGCCGCCGCCAGGGGCTGGTGCGCCTTCTATCCCGGCGGCCTGGTCCCGCAGTTCGAGGCCGAGCTGGCCAGCTTCTCGACCAGCAAGGGCACGATCCGCTTCCAGCCCGACAAGCCGATCCCCGACCCCCTGCTGCGCCGGATCATCGCCGACTGCGTGGTCCGGGCGAGCGTGCGGAGCCGGAAGTGACGCCATGACCCTGATCCGGCCCCTGACGCCCGAGGACGCGGCGATCTATCACGCCCTCCGCCTGGAGGCCCTCGGCGCCGACGCGGACAGTTTTGCCACCAGCCTCGAGGAACAGGCCGGCCGCTCCCTCGAACAGGTCGCCAGGACCCTGTCAGAGACCACGGTGTTCGGCGCCTTCATCGACGACGAGCTGGTCGGGACGGCCGGCTTCGCCCGCAACGCGCCGGTCAAGGAGGCGCACAAGGGCGTCGTCTGGGGCATGTACCTGCGGGCGTCGGCGCGCGGGAGCGGCCTGGCCGGCGCCCTGCTGGACTCGGTCATCGCCTATGCCCGCGGCAAGGTCGAGCAGCTGACCCTGATCGTGGTTTCCGACAACCGGCCCGCCGTGCGGCTGTACGAGAGCCGCGGCTTCATGCGCTGGGGGCTGGAGCCCCGGGCGCTCAAGCTGGCCGACGGCCGCTACACCGTCGATGGCTACTACTGGCTGCCGCTGACCAGTCCGGAAGCCTAAGACCCTGTTAACGCGAAGCTTCCACACTCCGGGTGATCCGGGACTCTCTTCCGGGATCCATCCAGGCCCGACGCCATGTCCGTGACCCGAACCGCCAGTTACCGCCGCTTGAGCGACCACTTCGAGCCGGAAGACCAGAGCGATCCGCACGCCCAGCGGCGGATGCGCGGCAATCTCGACCACATCGACTACCCCGCCTTCGCCGCCAACAAGGCGGTGATCAGCCAGGCGCTCGGCGGCGGCGACCTGCGCAAGTTCCAGCGGCTGGCCGTCGCCGCCGCCGCCGCCCGCGCCACCTGGGTCGCCCAGGCCCTGGCGGTTTCCGCCGCCGGCGGCAAGATGAGCCCGCAGGACCTCAGCCAGCTGACCCACCTGCGCAACAGCTACGAGGAGCTGGCCGAGGCTTACGAGGCCATGCGCCGGATGGTCGAGCGGGGCTACATCAGCTACACGGCCCCGGATCCCGACTAGCCGCCCAGGGGGATTTTACCCGGGCGTTATTGACAGCCGGTTTTATCCGGGTAAAAGGCGCGCTCCCCGAAAGGAGCGCCGCCATGCTGACCGATCCCGAAACCCTCTGCACCGCCTTCGACGGCGTCCGCCGCATCGCCGCCGGCCCGCTGGGCGACGTCGCGCCGCAGGTGCGGGCGGCGCTCGACGCGCGGCCCAACGCCTCGATCGTGATCCTGGCCGACGATGACAGCCGCCGGCTCGATGTGGACCTGCGCGGCACGGTCAGGGAGGTCGCCGCCCGCCTGGCGCCGGTCGAGAAGGGGCCGGGCCGGCCCAAACTCGGCGTGGTGCCGCGCGAGGTCACCCTGCTGCCGCGGCACTGGGAATGGCTGTCGGCCCAGCAGGGCGGGGCCTCGGTGGCCCTGCGCCGGCTGGTCGAGGCGGCCCGCAAGGATCCCCGCGAACAGGCCCGCGCCGCCCGCGACACCGCCTATCGCTTCATGAGCACCCTGGGCGGCAACCTGGCCGGCTTCGAGGAGGCGACCCGCTCTCTCTACGCCGGCGACCGGTCCGCCTTCGAAACCCACATCGCCGCCTGGCCGAGGGATGTCCGCGAGCATGTCCTGACCCTCGCGGAAGCCGGCCTTGGAGAGCTGTCATGAGCAAGGAACGGCGGCGGGAACTGCTGGCGGCCTACAAGGAGAAGAAGCCCCGCCCGGGCGTCTTCTCCGTCCGCTGCACGGCCACCGGCCAGACCTGGGTGCAGGCCAACCCGAACCTGGACACCTGCAAGAACGGCGTCTGGGCGGCCCTCAGGTTCGGCGCGCACCCGAACAAGGCGCTGCAGGCGGAATGGAACGCCCATGGGGCCGACGCCTTCGTCCTGGAGGAGGTCGAGGCGCTCGAGGAAAAGGACCTGTCCGGCTGGGAGCTGTCGAGCAAGCTCAAGAGCCGTGAACGTCACTGGCGCGAGGCTATGGGCGCGACGGCGGTGGCGGGGTAGGCCCCGACTCTGGTAGCGAGCCCCATGTCGCGCGCCATCCTTTTGGGCCTGTTCTACTGCTCGATCTTTATCGGCACCGGAGTCAGCCTGCCGTACATGCCGGTGTGGTTCAAGGCGCACGGGCTGAGCGGCGCCCAGATCGGCCTGATCCTGTCGGCGCCCATGCTGGCGCGCCTCGTCATCACGCCGCTCCTGGCGGTGTGGGCCGACGGGTTCGCCATCCGACGCACACCGATGATCCTGTTCGGCCTGGCCTCAGGGCTCTGCTATGGCTTGATCGGCCTGGTCAGCGGCTTTGGCTGGTGGCTGGTGTTCTGGCTGCTGGCCTCCAGCTTTCTCTCGACCAATGTTCCGCTGGCCGACGTCCTGACCCTGCGGCGCGCGCGCAGGGAAGGGTTCAACTACGGCCTTCCGCGCGGCATCGGTTCGATCGCCTTCGTGCTGGCCAACATCGGCATGGGGGCCGTGCTGGCGCGGACCGGGCCGGAGATCATCATCGTCTGGATCTGCGGCGCCGGCCTGCTCTGCGGGGTCGCCGCGCGGGTCCTGCTGCCGCCTGACCCGGTGCATGAGGGCGGCGAGCGGCCCGGCCGGCGCGACCGCTGGCGCGGGGTCGGCGAGCTGCTGCGCAACCGGCCCTTCCTGCTGGCGGTGATCTCCAGCAGCCTGATCCAGGCGACGCACGCCTTCTATTACGCCTTCTCCACCCTGCTGTGGAAAGCCCAGGGCCTGTCGGCGACGATGATCGGCCTGCTCTGGGCCGTGGGGGTCGCCGCCGAGATCGGCTTCATGTGGTTCCTCGAACCCTGGCGCAAACGGGTCGGCGCCGAGGCCCTGGTGATGATCGGCGGACTGGCGGCGCTGGTGCGCTGGACGGCCTTCGCCTTCAGCCCCCCGCTGTGGTTGCTGTTTCCGCTGCAGACCCTGCACGCCCTCAGCTTCGCCGCGGTGTTCATGGGCAGCCTGCAGCTGATCGAGCGCAACGCCCCGCCGCACGCCGCCTCGGCCGCCCAGACCATAAGCTCGGCCATGTCCGGCGGCCTGTTCATCGGCCTGGCCACCCTGGCCAGCGGCCCGCTGTTCGACGCGGTCGGCGCGCGGGGGTATCTGGGGATGAGCCTGCTGGCCCTGCTGGGTCTGCTGGGCGCCTGGCGGCTGTCGCGAGCGAGGCCCGTTTCATGACCAAAACTTCATGGACCGCCGGATTGAATCCACCCGGGTCCTGACGGATAACGACGCTATCGCAAGTCGGGGGACGACCCGGTGCAGTTTCTGATCGAGGTCATGGCCGCCATCGTGGTCTGGGCCGCAGCGCTCGCCTTCAGCCAGTTCGGGGTTGAGGTCGATCTCACGCGCCCGCCCGCCGCAGAGGATCGACCCACCGTCCAGCGCTCGCCGCAGGCCGCCGCCGCCCCGGCCGCCGGGGTCGCCGCGGACGATTGTCCGGACGCGAAAAAGGCCACGGTTCACCGGATCTGACGCGCCGCGCCGGTCCGTCACGGGGCGGACGTTAACGAAACCTTTTCAAGCCCTTTTCGTGGGCGAGTTTCACCGGTAGGTTTCACCCAGCGCGCGAGGTGTGGGGCCGGCGTTCGCGTGCGACTTTCCATCTGGCCGCCTCAGGACGACGACCCGCGTATGAAGGCCAGGAAGCCCCGTTCTCCGTTCGACTTCTCCCGGGTGTCGCAGGAGCTCGCCGCCTCACGTCAGGCCGCTGAAACCGCCGTCCAGGGCGGTCTGGACTCCGCGCCGGAGGCGCCGCCGCCGGTTGAAGCCGAGCTTGATATCCTGCAGGCGCCGCCGATCGTCGAGATGGCGTCCGAAGACGCCGCGCCGCCGACCCCGGCGCTGAACGCCGAGCCTTCGGCCGAGCCGCCCCTGCCACCCGCCGTCGTGACCCGCGTCGAAAGGGTGAAGGAGCCTTCCGGCGGCCCGATCTGGATCGGCGCGTTTCTGGTCAGCGCCCTGTGGGCCGTGGCGCCCGTCGCCTTCGCCCTGGGATGGAGGTGGAAGATCGAACCGCTCGGGGAAGATCCGCTGGCGCTTGGCCTGTTCGCAGTGCTCGCCATTGGTCCGGCCGCCCTCGTCTTTGTCGGGGCATATGCCCTGGTCGAGGGCCGCAAGCTGGCCGCCGAGGTCCGCCGCGCCCGCGACACCACCAGCCGCCTGCTCGGCCCGGCCGCCATGGCCGCCGCCGAGACCAGCTCGGTGATCGAGTCCGTCCGCCTGCAGATCGACAGCGCCACCGGCGCCGCCCACGAGGCCCGTGAGACCATGCTGGCCCTCAGCCAGGCCATGGCCGAGGAGACCGAGCGTCTGGCCGAGGCCGCCGCCCGCTCCGCCCGCACCGCCGGCGAACTGTCCACCACCCTGGGCCGTGAGCGCGACCAGCTGGGCGAACTGAGCACCCAGCTCGACGCCCGCGCCACCGCCGTCGCCGACTCGATCACCAGCCAGGCCCGCATGGTGGCCGAGGCGTCCGACCTGGCCGAAACCCAGCTGCGCGAAGCCGAAGCCGCCCTGGCCGCCCGCGCCGCCGACCTGGCCGCCGCCGCCGGCGAGGCCAGCGACGCCGCCCGCGTGGCCGGCGAGGACCTGGCCCGTCAGGTCGCCCGCCTGGAGACCGCCGGCGTCGGCGTCGGCGACCAGATGCGTCTGGTCGAGGAAGGCCTGACCCAGCAGCGCGCTGGCTTGGTCACCGTCGCCCACGCCCTGCGCGCCGACCAGGAAGACTTCGCCGCCCTGGCCGAGAGCCGCTCCGCCCAGCTCTCGGAGTTCATGCTCCACGCCACCGAGGGCGCGACCAATCTGGGCGACCAGGCGGCCAAGGGCGCCGAAGCCCTGCGCCAGCTTATCGCCGACGCCGCCGAGCGGTTCGAGGCCCTGACCGAACACGCCCGCAACGAGCGCGACGTGCTGGAGCAGGAAGCCGCCCAGGTGGTCACCCTGGTCGGCCAGGCCGCCGCCCGCGAACGGGACGGTCTGGAAGAAGACCTGAAGGGCGCCATCGAACGGCTCGGCTCCGCCGCTCACGCCGCCCGCATCGCCGCCGAGGGCAACGCCCAGGCCGCCAGCGACCGGGTCGACCAGCTGAGCGAAGCGGCCTTCGCCGCGCACCAGAAGGCGGACGCCATCTTCGACGCCCGGCTGACCGAAGCCCGCGACCTGATCGAACAGTCGGCCCAGATGGTCGAACAGGCCGGCGCCGCCACCGCCCAGAAGCTGGAGCAGGGCGTCCTCTCCGCCCGCGAGGCCCTCGGCGACCTGGAGCAGATGCTGGGCGAAGTTGATGCCCGCGCCGCCCGCCTGCCCGACGCCGCCCGCGCCCGGGTCGAGGAGGTTCGCGTCTCGGTCGAACAGAGCATGGACGACCTGCTGGCCGCCGCCCGCCGCGCCGCCGAAGAAACCCAGACCATCGACGCCGCCTTCCAGGAGCGCGTCCGCCGCAACTACGACATGCTCAGTGAAGCCGTGAAGGTCATGGGCGTGGTCGCCGGCGCGGCCGGCAACGCCGCGCCGACCCTGGCCGCCGCCAGCCGCACCCAGCGGGCCGAGGCCGCTGTCGTGGCCGCCGAAGCCGCTTCCGCCGCCACCTCCAGGGCCGCCGGCCTGCGTCCACGCCTCAAGCTGACTCCCACCGCCACGGACGCGGAATTCCGCAGCGTGTTCGAGACCGCCGGCGGTAAGACCCCGCCGCCCGCCCCGGAGCCCGGCGAGGGCGGCTGGAGCTGGAAGGATCTGCTGACCTCGATCGACAGCGACGAGAGCGATCCCGAAAGCCTGGCCGACCGGATGGCCGCCGAGATCGCCGCCATGGGCATCGACCCGGCCGCCCTGCTGCCGCGCGGCCGCATCGACGAGATCGCCGCGGCCGTCCAGACCGGCGACTTCGAAGGCTCGCGCGAGGTGGTCCGCCGCCTTGCGCCCGCCGCCATCCGCCGTCTGGTCCGCCGCCTGTTCTCCGACGCCGCCATGCGCGGCCAGACCGAGCGGTTCCTGCAACGCTTCAGCGGCATGCTGGAGGAGGCGGTCGAGCGTGACCGCAGCGGCCTGCTCGCCGGCGCCCTGCTGGCCTCCGACGGCGGCCGGGCCTGGCTGCTGCTCGACGCCGCCTCGGGCGATCTGGGCTGATCGTCGATCATATATAAGACAGCGCTGTCATCGGCTTGTGACAAGGGGCTGGCTTTGACATAAGGACGGCCATGACCCGTCCCGTGAGCTTGCAGATCCCCCGGTCGGCCTCTGGCCCGACCAGCCGTCACGTCCGTCAGAACGTCAAGCTGATGGACGACCTCCTGATGGAGGCGATCCGCTATCTCGACGGCGAGGACGCCGCGGCCCTGGTCGGCAGCGCCCGCCGCGCGGCGGCGGAGGGGGGCGACGCGCCCCACCTTGGTTTCCTGTTCAACGCGGTGACCGCAGAAGAAGCCATGCTGCTGTCGCGGGCCTTCGCCTGTCATTCCATGCTGGCCAACATCGGCGAGGATGTCGCTGGCCGCCGCCGCCAGGCCGAGGACGAGGGCCGTCCGGGCGTGGCCCGCACCGTTGCCGCCGCCCTGGAATCCCTGAACCTCAAGGCCGATGCCCTGGCCGACCTGAATGTCGTGCCGGTGCTGACCGCCCACCCGACGGAAGTGCGCCGGCGGGCGCTGGTCGAGCGTGAGGCCGAAATTTCGCGGCTGATGTCCCTGCGCCGGCACCACCTGCCGCCGGACCTCGACGCCCGCATCCGCGAGGGCCTGTTCCGCGAGGTGGCCCTGCTCTGGCGTACCCGCCTGCACCGGCCCGAGAAGATCACCGTGCGGGACGAGATCCGCAATGCGCTGTCGATTGTCCGCACCTCGATGCTGCCGGCCCTGATCGACCTCTATGAGAGCTGGACCGAGACGGTCGGCGAGGGCGGCGATGTGCCGCCGGTGCTGCGTCTGGGCAGTTGGCTGGGCGGCGATCGCGACGGCCATCCCGGGGTCACTGGCGAGACGCTCAAGCTGGCGCTGAGCTCGCAAGCCCGGGTGATCCTCGACATCTACGCCGCCGAGGTCCGCCGCCTGTGGTCGGACCTGGCCATCTCCGACCTCTACGAGGGGGCGTCAGAGGCCCTGCTCAACCTGGCGCGCAAGTCCGATGACGCCTCGATCCACCGGGCGGACGAGCCCTATCGCCTGGCGCTGGAGTGGATGTTCGACCGGCTCTGCGCCACGTCCCTGGCCCTGACCGACGCGCCGGTGGCCTTCGCCACGGCCGACCCCTCCGCCCCGGCCTATGAGGGGCCGCGCCAGTTCGTGGCCGACCTGGAGACGATCCGCGAGTCCCTGCGAGGCCACGGCGGCGAGCGGCTGGTCGGCTCGCGCCTGACCACCCTGCTGCAGGTGGCGCGGGTTTGCGGCTTCCACCTGCTGGCCATCGACATGCGCCAGAACGCTGACGTCCACGAACGGCTGCTGGCCGAACTGATCCAGCGGTCGGGGCAGGACATTGACTACCTGGCCCTGGACGAACAGGCCAAGGTCGACCTGCTGCTGGCCGAAATGGCTCACCAGCGGCCTTTGCGCTCGCCCTTCGCCGACTACAGCGAGGAGACCATGCGCGAGCTGGCCACGCTGGAGGCGGCCGCCGAAGCCGTGACCGTGTACGGCCCGGACGCGATCGGCGGCTATGTGGTGTCCAAGACCGCCACCCTGTCCGACATTCTCGAGCCTCTGGTGTTGCTGGCCCAGGTCGGCCTGGTGCGGGGCGGGGCCGAACCCCGCGCCCTGGTGCGAGTCTCGCCGCTGTTCGAGACCATCGAGGACCTGGACAACGGCCCGGCCGTGCTGCGCCAGTGGCTCGACCTGCCGGTGGCGCGCTCGATCCTCGGCGCCCAGCCGGTCCAGGAAGTGATGGTCGGCTATTCCGACTCCAACAAGGACGGCGGCTATGTCGCCTCCCGGCGCGGCGTGGCCCGGGCGGCCTCGGCCCTGGCGGCGGAATGCGACGAACTGGGCGTCGGCCTGCGCATCTTCCACGGCCGGGGCGGTTCGGTCGGCCGGGGCGGGGGCCCCGCCGCCGAGGCCGTGCTGGCCCAGCCGCCGGGCACGGTTCAGGGCCGCCTGCGGATGACCGAACAGGGCGAGATGGTCGCCCGCCGCTACGGCGACCAGCCGACCGCCCGGCGCAATCTCGAGAGCCTGGTCGCCTCGGTGCTGATCGCCACCAACGACCGGCGGGCCGTCGGGCCGTCCCTGGCGGCCGCCGGGGCCATGGACGCCCTGGCCGCTGGATCCTTCGCCGCCTATCGCGCCCTGGTCTACGAAACCCCAGGCTTCACCGACTTCTTCTGGAGCGCCACGCCGATCGGCGAGATCGTCCAGCTGAACATCGGCAGCCGCCCGGCCTCGCGCACCGCCAGCCGGCGAATAGAGGACCTGCGGGCCATTCCCTGGGTGTTCAGCTGGTCGCAGGCGCGCTTCATGCTGCCCGGCTGGTACGGCTTCGCCGGCGGGGTCGAGCGGGCCGGCCTGACCGTGCCTCAGCTGGCCGACCTCGCGGGCGAATTCGACTTCTTCGCCGCCCTGCTGTCGAACATGGAACTGGCCCTGGCCCAGAGCGACATGGCCATCGCCGGCCGTTACGCCGGGTTGGCGGACGGCGTCGCTGGCGCCGAGGCGATCATGGCCACGATCCGCGCCGAGCACGACCGCGCCGTCGAGATCGCCCTGTCGATCCGCGGCGGGACGAAGCTGCTCGATGACCGGCCCGACCTCGCCGAGTCCGTCGAACTGGCGGCCCAGGCCGTCGACCCGCTCAACTACCTCCAGCTCGAACTCCTCTCCCGCCGCCGCGCCGGCGACGAGGACGAGCAGCTTCGCCTGGCTATCCAGCTGACGGTGGCGGGCGTGGCGGCCGGCCTGCGGAATACGGGGTAGCCGAAGGGGACATGGACGTCGGCGCCTGCCCGCATGGGCTCAGCGCGGACGGTGGCCCGCTAGGCTTTCTCGATCAGATCCCACCGGTTGCCGCTGATGTCCTCGAACACCGCCACGGTCCCGTAGGGCTCGCGGCGGGGCGCCTCGAGGAACCGCACGCCGGCGGCGGTCATGCGGGCGTGGTCGCGGGCGAAGTCGTCGGTCTCGAGGAACAGGAACACCCGACCGCCGCCCTGCTTTCCGACCATCGCCCGTTGGCCCGGATCGGCGGCCCTGGCCAGCAGCAGGCCCGCCCCTCCGGGCGGGGCGACCACCACCCAGCGCTTGCCGCCGCCCTGGTCGACATTCTGGGCCAGGTCCCAGCCCAGCGCGTCAGTGAAGAAGGCGATCGCCGGATCATAGTCGGCCACCAGCAGGGCGGTCAGGGCGAGGCGTTGCGGCATGAGTGAGTCGGCTCGTGGTTGGGGACACACACTCTTTGGCGCGCCAATGCGTGTGTGTCCCCAACTACCTATTGTGGCGGGATCGTCGGCTCCGGCGTCGGTTCGGCGACGATCGGCGCGGGGGCCGGCGGC
>JACRBD010000022.1 GCA_016234625.1 Caulobacterales bacterium
AGGAAGTCGGCGGGCACCAGGCGCGTGCCCTGGTGCAGCAGCTGGTAGAACGCGTGCTGGCCGTTGGTGCCGGGTTCGCCCCACACCACGGGCCCCGTGTCGTAGTCGGTGATGGGCTCGCCGCCGCGCCGGCCTGCAGCGCCGAGAACCGGTCCCAACCCAGGGCGATGGCGCAGGAAAGCCCCACCGCCGACATCACCGAATAGCGCACGCCGACCCAGTCCTCGAAGCCGAACACCCGTTCCGCCGGAATGCCGAAGGCGGCGCAGGCCTCCAGAGTGGTCGAGGCGGCGGCCAGGTTGGCGTCGCCGTCCGGGCCCAGGAAGGCGTGCAGCCAGCCCCGGGCGGCGGTGGCGTTGGCCATGGTCTCCTGGGTGGTGAAGGTCTTGGAGACGATGACCACCAGAGTGGTCTCGGGATTGAGGCCGGCCATCGCCTGGGCCAGGTCCGACGGATCGACATTGCCGACGAAGCGGAGGTCGATGTTGGGCTCCAGCCGCTTCAATGCCCGCCAGACCAGCCGGGGTCCGAGGTCCGAGCCGCCGATGCCGATATGGACGATGGTCTCGAACGGCCGCCCGGTGGCTCCGCGAATCTCGCCGGAGCGCACCGCCTCGGCGAAGGCCTTCATCCGGCCGCGCACCACCTCGACCTCGCCGGACACCGGCTTGCCGAGCGCCTTGAATCCGGCGCCCTCGGGTGCGCGCAGGGCCATGTGCAGGGCCGCGCGACCCTCGGTGACATTGACCGCCTCGCCGGCGAACAGCCGCTCGCGGGCCGCCTCAACGCCGGCGGCGCCGGCCAGCTCCAGCGCGGCGGCCAGACCCGCCTTGCTCCAGGGCTGTTTGCTCAGGTCGAGCCGCAGGCCGCAGGCCTCGACCACCAGCCGTTCCAGCCGGTCCGGCTCGGCCGCGAAATGGTCGATGATGCGGGTCTCGCCATCCTTGCGGGCGGCGGCCTCGAAGGCGGTCCAGGCGGCGGCGAGATCGGTCATGCGGGCTCCGTCAGCAAGACGCCGTTTACCATGTCGGGCTTACCAGAGGACAAACGCTCCCGCACCGAGACAAGCCCCATGTCCTGTGACGCCGTCGCCCTTGTCGCCTCCATCTGGCTGGTCTCCAGCTCGCCCATGACCGGCGCCCTCACGCCCGCCGTCGCCGTGAGCGCTCCGCCCGCGTCGGTGGCGTCAGAGCCGCTGTTCTTGGACATCGTCAAACGGGCCGACGCCCTGAAGGCCGCCATCGACGCCTGGAAGGGCAAGGACGGCCCGCTGGCCGGGTTCGACGCCTTCAAGGCCCAGGTCGACGAACTGGCCAAGCTCGACATGCAGGCGCACCGGCTGCTCAAGGAACGCGGCACGGACGGCGATCTGAAGTGCATCCTGCGCGGCATCGCCCAGGAC
Source organism: Caulobacterales bacterium (assembly GCA_016234625.1). Lineage (GTDB taxonomy): Bacteria > Pseudomonadota > Alphaproteobacteria > Caulobacterales > Caulobacteraceae > Caulobacter. Next base: position 1,403 of record JACRBD010000022.1, read on the forward strand.
CTGCCGGTGCGGCTGAAGGAGGTCGAGACGGCCGCCGACACCCGCAGCCGCGACATGGCCCTGAAGGAAATGTTCTGGCTGCTGCGCGACAACGTCGAGGTGATCACCACCCCGCCGACGGCGACCAGCGGGACCTGACGCCACCCCACCCCCGTCATCGTCGGACGTGTTCCGACGACCCATGAACATGATCCACTTTCGCAATGCGGTGTCAGACGCCGCGCCAATACCTGACGACGGTCAGGCCTTGGGTCGTCGGAACAAGTCCGACGATGACGGAACTTGGGAGCGAGGCCGAGCCCGCGCCTTTGCTACCGCTTCGCCGCCTTGCCGATGGCCTCGATGACCATGCCCTCGCTGAGCAGCTGGGGCAGGACCACCGGGGCCGAGCCGTCCGCGCCGTAGACCAGATACAGCGGCACGCCGGCCCGGCCATGCTCGGCCAGGGCCCTGGCGATGGCGCCGTCGCGGTTGGTCCAGTCGGCCACCAGATAGACGGCGTTGGCCCGCTTGAACGCCTCGGCCGTCGCCGGGCGGGTGATGGCCGCGGCGTCGTTGACCTGACAGGTGACGCACCAGGCGGCGGTGAAGTTGACGAACACCGGTCGGCCCTCGGCGCGCAACGCGGCGACCCGCTCGGGGGACCAGGGCTCGGACGGCGGATCCACGGACGCTTCCGCGCCGGCCCCGGCCGACTGGGCGGCGGTCGCCGGCGGCGGCGCCAGGGTCAGGCCGTAGAGCAGGCCCGCCGCGGCCAGCGCGGTCACGGCGGCGAGACCGCGCAGGATCGGGGCCTTCTCGCGCTTCTGCGCCAGGCCGAACAGCCAGGCGGCGAAGGCGGCCAGCAAGGCCGCCGTGAGCGCCAGGGCCAGCCCCAGCGGCCCGGTCTGCCGCGCCAGCACCCAGACCAGCCAGGCGGCCGTGCCGAACATCGGGAAGGCCAGGACGTTGCGGAGGGTCTCCATCCAGGCGCCCGGCTTCGGCATCAGCCGCAGCAGCGCGGGAGCGAAGGACAGGGCCACGAACGGCGCGGCCAGGCCGAGGCCGAGGAAGGCGAACACCAGCAGCGAAACCACCGGGCTCTGGGTCAGGGCGAAGCCCATCGCCGGCCCCATGAAGGGCGCGGTGCAGGGGGCGGCGACGACCACCGCCAGCACCCCGGTCAGGAAGCTGCCGAGCATGCCGCGACGGTTGTCGGCCAGCCTGCCGCCGACGCCCTGCAACGAGGTCCCGATCTCGAACACGCCGGACAGGTTGAGGGCCACCAGCACCATCAGCACCGCCAGCCCGGCCACGGCGGCGGGCGACTGCAACTGGAAGCCCCAGCCGACGGCCGCACCGGCCGTCTTGAGGGCGATCAGGGCGCCCGCCAGGGCCAGGAAGGTCGCCAGGACCCCTGTGAGATAGGCCAGGCCCTGATGGCGCGCCGCCCTGGCCTCATGGGCATGGCCGGCGAGGGAGGCAGCCTTCATCGACAGGATCGGGAAGACGCAGGGCATCAGATTGAGGATCAGCCCGCCAAGGAAGGCGAACAGCAGGGCGCCGAGGATGCCCAGGTTCGACGTGCCGTATCCCGACGGCGGGCCGAGGCCCGAGGCGCCCGCGGGCAGGGGGCCGGCATCTGCGTTGATCTCGAACGCCCGGTCCCCCAGCGCCAGCACCCCGGCCAGAGCCCCTGGCGCGGTCCCCTGGGTGAAGTCGTAGCCGGCCGGCAGGGTCAGGGTCAGGCCGTCCGGGCCGCGCTCGATGGCCTGCGGGCCGGCATGCTCGACGGCCGCGCCGCTGAACGGGAAGAAGTAGGCGCCCGCGATGTCGGCGCCCTTGAGAGCGTCGCCCGTCACCGCGAGGGTCACGGTCGGACCCTCGGCCTTGAAGGCGGCGGTCAGACCGGCGGGCCTGGGCGCTCCCGCCAGGGTCTTGGCGATGCGCGGTCCCCAGACGGCGTCCGGCCGGGGCGGGCCGGACGTCACGGGCAGGCTGAGGGTCAGCAGGGCGTCTTCGGGAATGCAGGTCTCGGCGCAGACGAGGAAGCTGACGGCGACCTTCAACTCGACGTTCTGGCCGGGCGTCGCGGCGGCCGGAACTTCCACCGGAACCGGCAGGAGCACTTCGCCCTCGTAGGCGTAGACCCCGAGCTGGAGTGGCGGCTTGCCTTCCAGCAGCCGTCTGGGCGTCGGCCAGACAATCTCGCCGGTCTTCCAGCCCGCCGGCAGGGTCCAGGCGAGCTTCGTCGCGCTGCCGGCGTCGCCGGGGTTGCGCCAGTAGGTGTGCCAGCCGGCGACGATCTTCTGGCGCACGGCGACATAGACCGTCCCGCCGGGAACCGCCGCCTCCTGGGCCACCAGCTCGGCCTCGATATGGCCGGTATTCACCGGCGCGGCGAGCGCGGGGACGGCGATCAGGGCCAGCAGGCAGGCCAGAAGCGGGATCAGTCTCATATTGACAGCTATATGGCCCGCGAGGGGGCCTCGACAACGGCGGCGGCGCCGCCATGATCACCGCCGACACATCGGAGTCGCGACATGCCGGCCAATCACCCGTGGATTCTCATGACGCGACCGGAGCCAGCCGCCTGATGCCCGCCAGTTTCGACGAGATCTCCATCGGCCAGGTGGTCAATCTGGGCGTGGTGGCGGTGGACGCCGGCGCTCTTGAGGCCTTTGCCCGCGCCTTCGCGCCCGGCTGGGGGATCGAACGCGGCGCGCCGGACGCCATGGTCTTCGCCCTGTGGTCGCGACTGGAGGAGCACGCCTCCGCCGACTGGCCCCAGACCAAGCGTCTGGGCGTCGACGCCCTGCGCTGGGCGCGCAATCCGCCGGCGGGCGAGCTGCTGAGGGGTCGCATGACGGTAATGGGCAAGGACCCGGTGGGCGATGACAAGGGCATCGTCATCGCCCAGCACGATCTGCTCGACGAGGCCGGGCGCCTCGTCTTTTCCTGCCTGACGCGGAGCGTATTCGCCCGCTGACGCGCGCCTCGCGGCGCGCGCCCGATCAGGCGGCCGGAGCTTCGCCCGAACTGCGCAGCGCCCTGTTGCTGGCCAGGGCGACCAGGCGGTCCCAGCCGATCAGCGAAGTCAGGTGGTTGTAGATCTTCTCCAGCGCGCCGTTGTCGCGCAGCTCGGCCAGCTTTTCCGGCGACAGGGCGCCCAGCTTGGCTTCGGAGACGGCGAAATACTCGGCCAGCTTCACCGGTTCGATGGTGCCGTCTTCCTTGGGCATGTTGAAGATCGACTCGCGTTGCTCGAACAGGTCCAGGTCGCTGAGCAGCTTGACGAACGACTCGGTGCGGCGACGCTCGCCCTCGAAGTCCTCGCAGAACTTGATGGCGTTCTGGGTGTACTCGGAGGCTTCGCCGTCCTTCTCGAACAGCGGCAGGTCGGCCTTCTTCTTCTCGGTGAAGATATCCGCGCCGCGCTCGATGCAGACGACCATGCGCTGTTGCGCTTCGTCAGCGGCCAGCACGAAGGGGTAACGGCGAATGTAGGCCGGCACATAGCCGCCCACGGCGAAGGAGCCGTCTTCCTCGATGAACAGGCTTTCGTTCTGGTTGATGCCCATCACGGCGAGGGGCAGGCGCTCGTTGCCGGCGAAGATGATCGGATAGCTGATCGCGGCGAAGGTGAACTCGGCCACCGTGATCGGCACCACATGGCCGGCCTTGGCGAAGGCGAAAGGCCTGTCCATGCGCCTGACGCCCAGGCCGCTGTGGACGTCGCGGCTGAGAGGCTCGGGCGAGGTGTAGAAAAGGAGGTTGCCGCTGATGGGGCCAATGGCCGCTTGGGTCTGTTCCATTCGAGACTCTTGAAGCTGCGGGCGGGATGCGGCCGCGATGAAGATGAGCCGGCGCTTCTAGCCGATCGAAGGGAAGGCGGCAATGCGACCTCCCGTCTTGCGGTCCCTGGGGTGAACGCGCTTCAATCACCGCAAGAAGAAAACCCCGGGAGCCGTCCATGCCTATCGCCTACCCCGAGATCCTGTCGCTCACCAGCGAGGCGCAGCCGTATTCCTGGACCGACAAGGACGCCATGCTCTACGCCCTGGGCATCGGCATGGGTTCGGACCCGATGAACCTGGACGAATTGCCGTTCGTCTACGAAAGCGGCCTCAAGGCCGTGCCGACCATGGCCACCACCGTCGCCTGGGGCGCGGGCCCCGGCATCGGCAAGATGGGCATCAACTTCCTGCTGGTGGTCCACGGCGAGCAGAAGGTCGAGTTCCACAAGCCCCTGCCCACCGAAGCGAGCATCCTGGCCACCAGCCGGGTGATCGGCGCCTATGACAAGGGCGACAAGGGCGCGGTGATCTACAACGAGACGGTGCTGGCCGACGCGAAGACCGGCGAGAAGATCGCCACCCTGACCGGCTCGACCTTCGCCCGTGGAGACGGAAACTTCGGCGGGCCGTCGGACGGCGCGCCGGAACCGCATGAGGTTCCGACCCGGGCGCCCGACCTGTCGGTGGATATCGCGACCAAACCCGACCAGGCGCTGATCTATCGTCTCAGCGGCGACCGGAACCCGCTGCACTCGGACCCGAGGATCGCGGCGGCGGCGGGTTTCCCGCGGCCGATCCTGCATGGCCTGTGCACCTACGGCATCACCTGCCGGGCGGTGCTGCAGGCGTACTGCAACTTCGATCCGGCGAAGATCAAGAGTCACCAGGTGCGCTTCTCCAGCCCGGTGTTCCCCGGCGAGACCATCACCGTCGATCTGTGGAAGGACGGCGACGTGGTCTCCTTCGAGGCCCGGGTGAAGTCGCGCGGCGTCACCGTGGTCAAGAACGGCAAGACGCTGCTGGGGTAGGCGCAGGGGACATGTACCGAAGGTACGTGCCCCCCAATCGAGCTGCTGGTTTAGGGGACACGCACCTTCGGCGCATGTCCCCGTCCGTTCCTAGAACTCGAAGCGGACGCCGGCGCGCAGGGTCCGGCCCGGCATCGGCGCGATGTCCTTGAGGAATGAGGTGTGCTCGCGCGCCTCGACGTCGCCGAGGTTGCGGCCTTCGACAAACAGGGTCAGGTCGCGCTCGGCAAGCGGCTTGAAGCCGAACTGGGCGTTGACCATGGTGTAGCCGTCGGTGGGTAGTTCGAAGGTCGCGACGCGATCCTGGTCGCCAACATGGCGGACCTCGAGCTCTCCGTCCGTACGTTCGCCCTGCCAGACGACGCGACCGGTCGCCGACCATGACGGGATGCGCGCGGGAGCGCCCAGGTCGGTCTTGCCGCGCACATAGTCGTAGACACCCTCGATCGAAACCGACCGCTTGCCGTCGCGCCAGATCTCCTGCGACGCCTCGAACTCCACGCCGTTGAAGGTCGCGTCGGTCTGGCTGTAGCGGAACACGGGCAGCTCGCCGGCCGGGTCGAGCGTCCCGTCATCCTCGACGAGGTCGCCGGTCGGCAGCTCCTGGATGAAGCCGTCGTAGCGGGCGGTGTAGACATGCACCTCGGCGCGCGTGCCGCCGGTGCTGTAGCGCAGGGTGGCTTCGTAGGAGGTGACCTTCTCCGAATCGAGGGTTGGATCGCCGATCTCGTAAGAGCCGGTGCCGGCATGCGGGCCATCGGCGAACAGTTCGAACTCGGTCGGCGCGCGGCCGTTGCGCGAGACGCTCAGGCCGAGGAACCAGGCTTCCACCGGACGCCAGAACACCGCGACGGAGGCCGAGGTGTTGCTGAACTCCTGGCTGTTTTCGGTGGTCGACCAGTCGAGGCCGTAGAGAGTCGCTGCCCCGCTGGTGGGCCTGCCCGTGAGCGTGGCCTCTATGGTGCGACGGTCGAACCGCAGGCCGCCTTCGACGCCCCAGGAATCGCGGTCCAGACGCTGCAGGGTGAAGACGCCGACTTCCGTGATCTTCGTTGGCGGCACGAAGGCCTCGTCGCCGATGGCCTCGAACTCGCGGGTCAGGCCCTGGACGCCGATGGCGCCCTGCCATCCGTCACGCTCGACCTGAACCAGTTCGAGGCGGCCCTCGGTCCCGGTGGACAGGAAGCGCGTGCCAATGGCGCCGGTGGCGACCTCGACCTCGGCGTGCTCGTAGTCGGCGTAGCCAATCGAGAAACGGGCCCTGTCGAACCAGCCCAGCGACACGGCCGACTCCCCGCGCAGGTCGTAGCGGGTCTGCTTCACGTCGAGATAAACAGGCCCCTCCGCCGGGGGTGGTCCGACGATCACGACCTGGGGATGGGGCACGCCGTATTGCGTCTCCAGACGGCGAACGGACGCGCCGACGTAGCCGTCGGCGCCGATATAGGAGAGGCCGACGCCGTAGGTCTGCAGCTTCACATCCGTGTTGAGCTGGGTGCGGTCGCCAAGCGGGGTCACGCCCGCCGAGGCGGCGAGACGGTCGGAGACCGGGTTCACCGGAACGTCGTAGTCGCCGCTCTCGCGCTTGACCGCGTCGGCCGCGAAGACCCAGGGACCCTCGCCGATCTTGATCGCGCCGGACACCGAATAGCTGTCGTCGACGGTCCCGCCCGAGGCCACCAGCCGGCCCTCGGGGCCCGCGGCGGCGGGCGTTGTCGGAACCCGCTCATCGAGGATGTTGACCACCCCGCCGATGGCCGACCCGCCGTAGGCCAGGGTCGCGGGGCCTCGCAGCACCTCGATGCGGGTGGCGCCGCCGGGTTCGGAGGCCACGGCATGGTCCGGCGAAATGGAGCTGACATCCACCATGCCGACGCCATTCTGCAGGACCAGCACGCGCGGACCGGACAGGCCGCGGATCACCGGCCGGCTGGCGCCGGGGCCGAAGAAGGTCGACCGCACGCCCGGCAGGCCGTTGAGCACGTCGCCCAGGCCGCCCGGCGGCGCCCGGTCGAGTTGCTCCTGGCTAACGATGTTGACGCTGGTCGTCACCGAGTCGAGCGACACGGGATAGGGGGCCGCCGTGACCACCACCTCCGCCACGGCGTTCTCCCCCGGCGCGGCCTCGGCTCCGGCCGAGCCGGCGGCGATCAGCGCCGAACCGCTGACGGCGGCGAGCAGGAGGAGGCGATGGCGCATGAGGGAAGCCCGGGAGATGAACATGGGTCATGTGTTATGAAATAACATATCGCGTCGTCAAGGGCGACCTCGTTTGGCCTTGACGCGCGGGGAGCGATCCCTGACTCCGGTGGTCGCGAAGTCACACGAGGGACCGCCATGATCGGCATGCGACATATCCTGGCCGGAACTGCCATCGCCGTGGCCCTGACCGTGGCGGCCACCGCTCGCGAGGACCGGCCGGCGCCCTACCTGGCCGCCGGCGACGCGCCTGACGCCCTGCTGATCGTCGGCGGGCCGCCGGCCGAGGACTCAGCCCAGGCCGCCGCCGAGCGCGCGTATTTTCTCGAGACCCGGGCCATGGAAGGCTCGCCGCGCTGGAAGCAGGCGGCCATCGACGCCGAGCTGTTCGGCGATGTCGGCCACGCCAGCTTCGCCTGCGCCATCGACAAGGCGATCACCGTCAGGGACACCCCGACCCTGTCGCGGATGCTCGACCGGATGGTGATGGACATGGGCAAGAGCGTCGGGGTGCTCAAGACAACCTTTAACCGCCCCCGGCCGATGGTCGGCCATGATGACGCGCCCCTGTGCGTCCCCCGCGAGGACTGGATGAAGACCAACAGCGCCTATGCCTCCAGCAACGCCGCGGCGGGCTGGGCCTGGGCGCTGGTGCTGGCCGAGCTGTATCCGCGGAAGGCCTCGGCCGTGCTGGCGCGGGGCCGGGAGTACGGCGAGAACCGGGTGATCTGCGGCCTGCACTACGCCAGCGACATCACCGCCGGCCAGACCATGGCCTCGGCGACGGTGGCGGCGCTGCACGCCAATCCGGAGTTCATCAGGGACCTGGAAGTCGCGCGGGTCGAACGGGCCCGCGCTCCGCCGGCGCAGGGTTGCGGCGGCTGATCAGGCAATCAGGG
>JACRBD010000243.1 GCA_016234625.1 Caulobacterales bacterium
GATGTGGCCATCCGGGGCGACCGGGTCGTCGCCGTGGGCAAGAAGCTCAAGGGGCCGCGGCTGACGGAGATCAACGCCACGGGCCTGGCCGTCGCGCCGGGCTTCATCAACATGCTCAGCTGGGCCACCGAGAGCCTGCTGGCCGACGGCCGGGGTCTGTCCGACCTCAAGCAGGGCATCACCCTCGAGGTGATGGGTGAAGGCTCGTCGATGGGCCCCTGGAACGAGAAGATGCGCCGCCAGGAGAAGGAGCGGCAGGGCGACATCAAGTATCCGGTCACCTGGGCGACCCTCGACGAGTACCTGACCCACCTGGAAAAGCTGGGCATCGCGCCGAACGTCGCCTCGATGGTCGGGGCCGAGACGGTGCGCACCTTCGTGCTGGGCGAAGAGGACGTCGATCCCGATCCCGCCGAGCTGAAGCGGATGCAGGCCCTGGTGGTCCATGCAATGGAGGATGGCGCCCTGGGGGTCGGCAGCTCGCTGATCTATGCGCCCGGCAGCTACGCCGAGACCGATGAGCTTGTGGCCCTGGTCAGCGAGGCCGGCCGTTGCGGCGGCATCTACACCAGCCACATGCGCAGCGAGGGCAACCGGCTGTTGCAGGCCATCGACGAGCTGATCGAAATCAGCCGCCGCTCCGGCGCCCCGGCTGAAATCTGGCACCTGAAGGCGGCCGGAAAACCCAACTGGGGCAAGCTCGACGCGGCGATCGCCACGATCGAGGCGGCCCGCAAGTCCGGCCTGCGCATCAGCGCCAACATGTACACCTACACCGCCGGCTCCACCGGCCTGGACGCGGCAATGCCGACCTGGGTGCAGGCCGGCGGGCGCGAGGCCTGGATCAAGCGGCTGAAGGACCCGCAGACCCGCCGCGAGGTGATCGCCGAGATGCGCGTCGACAACCCGGCCTTCGAGAACCTCTACCGCTTCGCCGGGCCCGAGGGGACGCTGCTGGTCGGCTTCCGCAATCCAAAACTCAAGCCCCTGACCGGCAAGACCCTGGCCGAGGTGGCGCGGATGCGCGGCGTCAGCCCCGAGGACGCGGCCATCGACCTGGTCATCGAGGACGGCAGCCGGGTGCAGGTGGTCTATTTCCTCATGAGCGAGGAGAACGTCCGCAGGCAAACGGCCCTGCCGTGGATGAGCTTCGGCTCGGACGCCGCGGCCCTGACACCGGACGGCGTGTTCGCCGGTTCCAGCACCCACCCGCGAGCCTACGGCAATTTCTCGCGACTGTTGGGGAAGTACGTCCGGGAGGAACGGGCCCTGACCCTGGCCGACGCGGTGCGGCGGCTGTCGGCATTGCCAGCGCAGAATCTCGGCCTGCATGACCGGGGGATGCTCAAGGCCGGCAATTTCGCCGACGTGGTGATCTTCGACCCGGCGACGGTGGGCGACCCGGCGACCTACGAGACCCCCAAACAGTACGCCACCGGCATGCGCTGGGTGCTGGTCAACGGCGGCGTGGCCCTGAAAGAGGGCGAGCCCACGGCTCTGGCCACCGGCCGGGTGGTCCGCGGCCGCGCCTGGAAGGGCTGGCCGGACGGGGGTTGCCGGGCCAGCGCCAGGGACTGGCAGTGGGCTTGGTGAGTCGCCGATCACGAAAGGGGGACAGGACATCAAGTCCCAAGGGACATGAAGTCCAGTCCCCGGCCGATGAACCGGGACTGGCTTAGCTGTCCCTTGGGACAGCTTTGCCTGTACCGGACACCCGCCTCGCTAGCAGCACCAATCCGTACAGCGGAACCGTCGCGGCGAAGGCCCACAGGCTGGGGGCCAGCATGGTCGCATCGGAGGCGGCGACTACCCAGACCGCGAACGCCGCGCCGCCAACGGCCATGACCCGCGCGGCTAGGCGCTTGCCCCGGTCGGCGATCCCCCCGGCGAAACGGATCAGGGCCAGGGCGCACAGGGCATAGGCGACCATCGACAGGTTGACCGCGATGTTGATCAGCACGCCGAACTGCTTGCCGAGCGTCGGCGACATGCTGGAGGCGATCACCACCGACATCATCCCGGCGGCCAGCAGCAGGTCGCGGACCGGCGTGCGGGCCGGGTCGCGGCTGGACAGAACCCGCGGCATGAATCCCGCCGCCGCGCCGCTGCGGGCGGCCTCGGCGATCAGCAGCAGCCAGCCGCCCATGGTGCCGGCGGCCTTGAGCAGGGCGCAGACGGCGATCACCGAGGCCACCGTCGAGCCCGCCAGAATCTGAATGGCGTCAGCAAAGGGGGCCGGCGATTTCGCCAGCACGGCGACGGGGATGGCGCCCATCAGGGCGACCGAGGCGGCCATGTAGACGACCGCCGCCAGACCGACCCCGCCGAGCGCCGCGCGGGCGACGTTGCGTTCAGGATCGCGCACAACGGCGGCGGCGACGGTGGCGCTTTCCAGCCCCAGGAAGGCCCAGAAGATCGGCGCCAGCGAGCCGCCCACCGCCTGCGTCAGCGGCTTGCCGGTGACGTTCCAGCCGGCGGCGAAGACGGCCGGGTCGAACGCCAGCAGGCCCAGAACCGTCGCCACGGCGATGGGGGCCAGGCCGATGACCAGGGTCAGGCCGCCCAGCCGCGCCACCGTCCGGGCGCCGATGACGTTGGCCAGGGTCATCAGCCAGATGACGCCGATGGTGGTCCAGACGGCGATCACGGGATCGGACAGGACCTGGAAGAAGAAGGTCAGGTAGCCGGTCACCGCCAGGGCGATCGCCGGCGACCCGACCCAGCAGCTCAGCCAGTAGAGAAACCAGTTGGCGAAGCCGAAGAAGGGATGAAGGCCCTGGGCCGGATACTCCACGAACCCGTCCGGCGTCGGCTTGAGCGTCGCCAGCAGCGCGAAACAGCCGGCCAGCAGCATCGCCCCGGCCGAGGCGATGATCCAGCCGATGATCGTCGAGGATCCGATCACCGCCAGGGTCGCCGGGAGCAGAAACACCCCCGAGCCGATCATGTTACCCGCGACCAGCACGGTGGCGAGCAGGGGGCCGATGCGACGGGCGGCTGGGACGGTGTCTGTCATGGATCGAAGTGGTCCGCAGATCGCGCCGCCGGTCAACGACCGTTGTTCCCTTGACGGTCCGCGCCTGGCGCCGCTCAAAGGTGAGCGACAGCAGATGCGAGGGACCACCATGAGCTTCGACACGCCCCTGACCCTGGTGGGACCGCTCCGCGCGCCGCTGCAGATGCTGGCCGACCAGGAGTACGGCGGGCACAGTTCGATCCATGACGACGCCATGGCCGAGAAGCTCGGCTTCCGGGCCGGGCCGATCGAGGGGCCGACGCACTTCAGTCTGTTCCCGCCACTGCTGGCGAAGATCTGGGGCAATGCCTGGTTCGAGCGCGGCTGCCTGTCGGCCCACTACCAGAACATGGTCGTCGAGGGCGAAGAGGTGCGGGCCATCGTCGAGATCCCGCCGGAAGGCGCCACCCGCACCCTGGTCCGGGCGGAGAAGGCCGACGGCACGCCGGTGCTGGAGGCCTCCGCCAGTCTCGGCCCCGACCACGGCGAGACCCTGCTGGAAGCCCGCATGGCCGGCCTGCGCCCGCCGGGCAAGCTGCTGATCCTCGAGGACCTGCGGGTTGGGATGAAGGGCGCGCAGGACGAACTGGTGACCATGGCCCCCGACCAGCACATGGGCGCCCTCTATCCCTTCTCGCTGAACGACAAGCTGGCCCGGATCACCGAGACCTCGCCCTGGTACAGTGACGCGGACGCCTCGCCCTGGGGCCGGGCGATCATTCCGCTGGAGATGGTCAGCGTGCTGGCCGAATACTCCAGCCATGCGGCCAGGTTCCCGGTGAAAGGCCCGGCCGTCGGCCTGTTCGCCGACCAGGAGATCCGCATGATCCAGGGGCCGCTGTTCGTCGGCGAGACCTATCTGATCCGCCGCGAGATCGCCGCCCTGGCCGACAGCCGCCGCACCGAGTCCTACTGGGTCCGCAGCCGCATCTTCGACGCCTCCGGCAAGACGCAGGTCGCCGAAATGCTGCTCAACCATGCCACCCTCAAGGACAGCTACGCCGGCTATGCCAGTTCCGCGACAGGCTGAGCTGATTGGCCCAAAGCGGGGATTCATGGCTCTCTTCGGGCTGGGAGGGGACACCGTGCGCAACCTGACCGGCCTGCTTGCCGCCACACTGTTGGCGCTGACCGGCGCGACCGCTGAGGCGGCGCCCAGGCTGTTTGGGTTCGCCCGGCAGCCCAGGGCGCCGATCGTCCTGTCGCTGGCATGGGTCACCGCGCCCTGCCACCCGGACGGCCGGGTGGTGATCACCGTGACCAACATCAGCGACCGCGAGTTGGCCATGCCGATCCAGGGTCCGCTGGCCGCCGACGGCCTGTTCAAGGGCGCCGCTCGCGTGGGCAAGGAAAAGAAGCCGGTCTATTCCGACAATCTCGCGCCGCCGTCCGCGCCGCCGGGGCTGGGCGACGTGCTGCCCGTGCGGCCGCTCGGGCCGGACCAGTCGACCACCTACCGAGTCGATTTCAACCGGGGGAACACCGCCGCCGATGGCCGCATCGCGCTGGACACGGCCTATGCCCGGATCCGCCAGAGCGGCGGCGAGATCTGGGTGGTCTACGCCCTGCCCAGGGCTCCCGACCCCAGCCAGCCCTATGTGGTGGCGTCGGACAATCCCATCCTGTCGAACAAACTGACCTGTCCGGCCTGACTTTTTCCGGCCCGTCGCGTCACACTCCGCCTCCCTGTCTCGTCTTCACAGGACAACGGAGTTTCACCGATGAACCGATGGATCGCGATCGCCCTGGCCGTGCTGCTTGGCGGCAACGCCCTGTTCATGCTGGCCGCGCCGCTCGCCTGGTACGACACCGTGCCGGGGGTCACCGCCACCGGCGCCTATAACCCGCACTTCATCCGCGACATCGGCATGGCCAATCTGGTCGTGACCCTGGGCCTCGCCTGGTTTGCCTGGCGACCCGCTCAGGGCTGGCCGGCGCTGGTCTGCGCGGCGGCGTTCCAGCTGCTGCATGCGGCGATCCATGTGGGCGACGGCGTCTGCGGGGCGAGCCCGCTGAATGACATCATCCGTGACTTTCCCGGCGTCTTCCTGCCCGCCCTGCTGACGGCCTGGATCGTCTGGCGGGCGAGGCCCAAACCCACAGGAGCCTGATCATGCTGAAAGCCTTCTTCCGCGCCCAGATCCGCAAGTTCGAGACCCAGTGGGGCTATGACGCCGCCTACATGCACGACCTGCTCGACGCGGGGACCGGGACGTTCTTCCGCTTCAGCTTCGTGCCGGCCCTGGGCCACAGCAAGGACGCCCCGGCGGCGGCCATGGCGGCGGCCGGCATCGTCGGGACCCTGGCCGAGGATTGTGGCCCCTGCACCCAGATCAGCGTCGATATCGCCACGGCCAGCGGCGTGAAGCCGGACGTGCTGCGCGCCATCCTCGCCGGCGACCGCGCGGCCATGGGCGAGACCGCCGCCCTCGGCTACCACTTCGCCCGGGCGGTGCTGGACCGGAACCTGACCGACTCCGAGGAAGTCCGCGACGAGATCGTCCGGCGCTGGGGCCAGAAGGCTGTGGTTGCCCTCAGCCTCGCCCTGACCACCGCACGGATGTATCCCACCCTGAAATACGGTCTCGGCCACGGGAAGACCTGTTCCCGCGTCGTCGTGGTCGGCGAGCCGGCGCCCTTCCACCGGCCGGAGCTGATCGCCGCTTGACCGATCCCGTCGCCACCTTCGAGCTGGAGCGGCCCGGCCTCAAGCGGCTGGCCTATCGCATGCTCGGCTCGGTCAGCGAGGCCGAGGACGTGGTGCAGGACGCCTGGCTGCGCTGGGACAGGGCCGGCGGGGAGGCGGACAATCCCCAGGCCTGGCTGGTCCAGGCGACCACACGCCTGTGCCTCGACCGGCTCAAGTCCGCCCGCGCCCGGCGCGAGACCTATGTCGGCCCCTGGCTGCCCGAGCCACTGATCGAGGCGGTGACCGACGACCCGGTCGAGCGCGCCGAGGATGTCTCGGTGGCCTTCCTGCTGGCGCTGGAGCGGCTGTCGCCGCTGGAGCGGGCGGTGTTCCTGCTGC
>JACRBD010000023.1 GCA_016234625.1 Caulobacterales bacterium
CTGCCGCTGCCGGACGCCAGCGCCGACGCCTATTCGATCGCCTTCGGCATTCGCAACGTGACCGACGTCAACGCGGCGCTTCGCGAGGCGCGACGGGTGCTCAAGCCCGGCGGGCGGTTCGTCTGCCTGGAGTTCAGCAAGCCCACCGGCATGGCCCTGCGCGCCGCCTATGACGCCTGGTCGTTCAAGGCCATTCCACAGATCGGCGAATGGGTCGCCGGTGACCGTGAGTCCTACCAGTACCTGGTGGAGAGCATTCGCCGCTTCCCCGACCAGAAGACCTTCGCCGGGATGATGGAAAAGGCCGGCTTCGCGCGGGTCAATTTCAGCAACTTCACCGGCGGCGTGGCGGCCCTGCATGCGGGGCGGGTTCTCTAGGGACATGGATCTCGCCGCCTTCCTGCGACTGCTGGCCGCCGGCTGGACGCTGATCCGCGCCGACGCCCTGATCCCGCGGGAGCTGGACGATGTCCTGCCGCCGGGCGTGCGAACGGTGGCGCGCGGCCTGCGGCTGTTTTCCGGTCGCCAGGCCCGCCAGGGCCGGCCCGGCGAACGGCTGGCGCGGACGCTGGAGCGGCTGGGCCCCGTAGCGATCAAGCTGGGCCAGGTGCTGTCGACCCGGGCCGACATCTTCGGCACGGTGTTCGCCAGCGACCTCGCCAGGCTGAAGGACGCCCTGCCGCCCTTCCCGCTGGATCAGGCCAAGGCCGAGGTCGAGCGGGAGTTGGGCAAACCCCTGGCGGACATCTTCCCGGTGTTTGGCGAGGCGGTCGGGGCCGCCTCCCTGGCCCAGGCCCATCGGGCGACCATGGCCGACGGCCGCGAGGTGGCGGTGAAGATCCTGCGGCCGGGCATCGAGCGGAGGGTGGCCCAGGACAGCGCCACCCTGCTGATGGCCGGCGGGCTGATCGAGGCCCTGATCCCGCCGGCGCGGCGGCTTGAGCCTTTGGCCTTCGCCGCCACGGTGATCCGCTCGCTGCAGCTGGAGCTGGACATGCGGTTCGAGGCCGCCGGCGCCGCCGAACTGACCGAGGTGATGACCCGTGACGGCTGGATGCGCGCGCCGCAGGTGGTCTGGGACGGGGTGGCCAAGCGGGTGCTGACCCTGGAGTGGGTCGGCGGCTTGCCACTGTCCGACCCGGCGACGCTGGAGGTCCCCGGCCTCGACCGCAAGGCCATCGCCGACAATCTCATTCGCGCCTTCCTCGCCCAGGCCCTGGACCACGGCGTGTTCCACGCCGACCTGCACGAGGGCAATCTGTTCGTCACCCCGCCCAGCGGCATCGTGGCGGTGGACTTTGGCATCGTCGGGCGGCTGGCGCCGGAGACGCGGCGCTATCTGGCCGAGATCCTCTACGGCTTCCTGACGCGGGACTATCCGCGGGTGGCCAGGGCCCACTTCGATGCCGGCTATGTGCCCGCCCACCACGATCCGGACGCCTTCGCCCAGGCCCTGCGGGCGGTCGGCGAGCCGGTGTTCGGCCGGGCGGCCAGCGAGCTCTCCATGAGCCGGCTGCTGTCGCTGCTGTTCGAGATCACCGCCCTGTTCGACATGCGGCTGAGGCCCGAGCTGGTGTTGCTGCAGAAGACCATGGTCACGGTGGAAGGCGTCGCCCGCCGGCTGTGGCCCGACCACGACCTGTGGGCCGCGGCCGACCCGGTGGTCCGCCGCTGGATCGCCCGCGAGCTGTCCCCGGCCGCGCGGCTGAAGGATTTTGCCGACGAGGCCCTGCGCGCCCTGCGGGCGATCGCCGGGATGGCCGAGGCGGGCGCCGTGTCAACCGTGGTGGTCGAGTCGGCCCGGCCATCGCCCGGATTCGCTTGGTTCGCCGCGGGCGCCGCGGTGGCCGGGGCGGCGTTCTTGCTGGCGCGGCTGTTGAGCTAGAAGCCGCCGGCTCTTTATCCAGTCAGATCCGGTTTCGGCCGCATCCCCCAATGGTCGCCGTCACTCCGCCCGCCGCTTGACCACCCGTTAAGCCGCCGCCGCTAGTCTGCGCGCCATGTCGGACGACCGCGCCATCACACCCGAGCAGCTGGCGACCCTGAGCCACGAATTCCGCACGCCCCTCAATGGCGTGCTGGGCATGGCGCGTCTGCTCGACGGCACGCGGCTGACCGCCGAACAGAAGACCTATGTCGGCGCCCTGCGCGAGAGCGGCGACCACCTGCTGGCGCTGGTCAACGACGTGCTCGACCTGGCCCGGCTGGGGGCCGGCAAGATCGAGCTGCACACCGCTCCCACCGACATCGCCGCCCTGCTGCGCCAGGTGACCGAGCTGATGAGCCCCCGGGCTCATGAAAAGGGCGTCGAAATCGCCTGGACCTGCGCCGCCGGCCTGCCGCCGGTCATGGCCGACGAGGGGCGCCTGCGGCAGGTGCTGCTCAACTTCGCCGGCAACGCGGTCAAGTTCACGGAGAGCGGCGGGGTGCTGCTGAGCGCCGAGGCCGCAGGTGAAAGCCGGCTGCGGCTGGCCGTTCGCGACACCGGGCCGGGCGTGCCCGAGGCCGCCCGCGAGCGGATTTTCGAGCCCTTTGTCCATGCCGATCCCTCGCACGGGGCGGTGCTCGGCGGGGCGGGCCTGGGTCTGGCCATCGTCACGCGACTTGGCAACGCCATGGGCGGCGGGGTCGGGGTCGGGGACGCGGTCGGCGGCGGGGCCGAATTCTGGCTGGAAGCGGCCTTCGCCCCGGCCGCCGCGCCCGCGACCGAGCGCCCGCTGGCGGGCCGCACCGTCGGCCTCGCCTCGCCCAACGCCATCGTCCGCCAGTCCGCCCGCCGGCAGATCGAGGAGCGGGGCGGCAAGGTGGTGGTCGCCGACTCGGTCGCCGGCCTGCTCCAGACCGCCCCGGCCGACGCGGTGCTGCTGATCGACAATCTCCTGGCCAGCGGTCGCGGGCTGAAGGCCCCCGCCGGCCGCCCCGCCATCATCCTGCTGCGGCCCGACGAGCGAGCGCGCATTCCCCGCTGTCGCGCCGCCGGGTTCGCCGGCTACCTGATCAAGCCGCTGCGGCCTGACTCCCTGGCCGCCCGGGTGCTCGCCGCTCTGGACGCCGCCCCGCGCGCCGCGCCGCATCCCGAGGACGAGCGGATCGCCGCCGCCACGGCCACCGGCGCGCGGGTCTTGCTGGTCGAGGACAATCCGATCAACGCCCTGCTGGCTTCAACCCTGCTCAAGCGCGAGGGGGCGGCGGTCGACCGGGCCGCCAGCGGCCGTGAGGCGCTCGCCGCCTGCAGCGCCGCCAGCTACGACCTGATCCTGATGGACCTGCGGATGCACGACCTGACCGGGGTCGAGGCGGCGCGGGAGCTGCGGGCCCGCGGGGTGACCACGCCCATCGCCGCCCTGACCGCCGACGCCTTCGAGGACGACCGCCGCGCCTGCATGGCGGCCGGAATGAACGACTTCCTGGTCAAGCCGCTGACGGAAACCGCCCTGCGCGCCGCCTTGGCCCGCTGGGTCGGCTGGACGGGCGACACCGAAGAGGGCAGGCTCGCCTCCTGATTTGAGAGGCTGATCCCATGAGCCAAGACGCGGCGGCCACGCCGGCCCGCAAACACGGCATCGGCGATGTCATCAAGAGCCTGAAACGCCCGAAGGTGGCGATCATGCTCGGCCTGGGCTTCTCGTCCGGTCTGCCGTTCATGCTCACGGCCGCGACGCTCGGCTACTGGTTGCGCGACGAAGGCACCAGTCTGAAAGCCATCGGCTTCATCTCCTGGGTTGGCCTGGCCTATTCGTTCAAGTTCCTCTGGTCGCCGATCGTCGATCGGGTGACGCTGCCTGGCCTGAATGGCCTTGGTCGCCGTCGCAGCTGGCTGCTGATCACCCAGGTCGTGCTGCTGGGCGCGCTGCTGGCCATGGCCATGATCGGGCCGCAGGGAGGGCTGATCGCCCTGGGCGGCGCCGCCCTGGTCGTGGCCTTCGCCTCGGCGACCCAGGACATCGCCGTGGATGCCCTGCGCATCGAGGTGGCCGATGACCCCGAGGAGCTGGGCCTGGTCACGGGCGCCTTCCAGCTCGGGTATCGGCTGGCGGTGCTGGCCAGCGACGCCCTGATCCTGATGGTCGCCCAGCACATGGGCTGGCCCGCCTCCTACAGCCTGATGGCCGCCCTGATGGGGGTCGGCATCCTATGCACCTTCCTGATCAAGGCGCCGGTCCACGCCGAGCAAGTGATGGCCAACGCCAAGCCGCTCTGGACACCATCAGGACTGGGCGCCGCCATCGTCGGGCCATTCATCGCCTTCTTCAAAGCCTACGGCTGGTTCGCTCTGGTCATGCTGCTGATGATCACCCTTTACCGCCTGCCCGAGTTCATGATGGGCCCGATGGCCACGCCCTTCTATCACGACCTGGGGTTCGAAAAGGCCTTCGTCGGCGAGATCCGGCTGTCCGCGGGCCTCGCCGGCACCCTGTCGGGGATCGCCGTCGGCGGCGTCCTGGCCGCCTGGCTGGGGCGTATGCGCGGCCTAGTGGTCGGCGCCCTGCTGCAAGGGCTGGCGGTGGCGTCCTTCTCGCTGCTGGCCTTCTTCGGCAATGACCCCCGGCTGTTCGCGGCGGTGATGTTCTTCGACAACCTGGGCGTCGGCGCCGCCGGCGTGCTGCTGGTGACCTACATGTCGAGCCTGACCAGCATCGGCTACACGGCCACCCAGTACGCCCTGCTCAGCTCCAGCTACACCTGGGTCGGCAAGATCCTGAAAGGGTTCTCGGGCGCCATTGTCGAGACCCTGCAGGCCCACAGCAGCCTGATGACCGGCTACGGCCTCTACTTCATCGGCTGTGGCCTGATAGGCTTCCCGGCGCTGCTGCTGTGCATCCTGATCGGCATCAAGACGCCGAAGAAGCCGCCAGCGACCGCCCCCGCCTAACTCGTCGCCAAACAGACCACCTGGGCGATGCGCAGGTCGCGGCGCAGGCCGTCGGCGACGCGGCCGTAGTTCTCGACATTGATCGGCTCGCCCAGGGCGTAGCCGGACGGTCGGCGGCGCGATGTGCTCAGGGCGCGCTGCACGGTCTCTGGAGCGGTGGTGTAGATGCGGCCCCGGCGCGGCGCCTCGGCCACCGTCACGCCGATGACCCGGCCGGCGGAATCCAGCACTGGCGCGCCCGACAGCCCGGCCAGGGTGCCTTTCAGGGTGTCGGTGCGACCGATCTCGGCCCAGGCCAGCACCGGTTCGGTGCGGGCGCCACGGCCGCGCACCACCAGGTTTTCGCGGCCAAGCAGTCGGGACACGGCTTCGCCCGGCTGGCCCTGCGGGAAGCCGGGGTGAAAACCCAGGGCGCCCGGACGGGCCTTGAACGTGGCGGGCGCCAGCGGCAGGGCCGGGGCCCCGCCCTCGGTGGTCAGGATGGCCGCCTCGCCGTTGGGATCGATGACGGCCCTGGCGGCCACGCCACGGCCCTCGGCCACCACCAGGGCGATGCGGGTGCAGCCATCGACCACGTGGCGGGCGGTCATCCACACACCGGTGTCAGCGACCGAGAAGGCGGTGCCGGTGCCCGGCTTGGCCTTGCCCGGCACATCCACCACCACCGCCGGGTCGAACGGCGAAGAGGGGCCAAGCGGCAGGGCGTCGTCCCCGGCCATGGGCGGCGGTGGCGGCGGCGCGTCCGCCTGCTCGCGCCGACCCATCGAGGCGATGACGAGGGCCGTCACGATCGCCAGGTACACCAGCCAGTCAGGAAGGCGAGGCAGGTGCACGAGGGTCTAGCCGGCCAGGGCCGCGGCGAGGATCAGGGCGCTGGCCAGCTTGGCGCCGACCAGCATCAGGGCCGCCGACATCTCGCCGTCCTGGATGCGTTGCGGCAGGCCGTGCAGGATCCAGTCGATCACCTTGAACACCAGCAGCTGCACGCCGATCGTGGCCACGCCCCAGAGGGCGATCTCGAGCGGCGAGACCGAGGCGCTGAGGGAAGAGGCCAGGGGCAGGGCCAGTCCGACGAGCACGCCGCCCAGTGACAGGGCGGCAGCGCTGTTGCCGTCGCGGATCAGGGCGATCTCCCGATGCGGCGTCAGCATGACATAGAGAATGGCCCCGAAGAGCAGCAGCACGAGGGTCAGGCCGGCGTGGCCGAGGGTGGTCACGAAGCCCGAGGAAAAGGCCTGGATTTCCATCGATTGCAGTTGCGGCGGCATCGCTTTGTCCATGAAGGCGCGTCGAGCCAAAGGGTTAGCACGCCGTGCGCCCCGACGCGCAACTACTAGCTTGAAACGGGAACCTCGGCCTTGCGGCGGACCGACGCGCGGACCTTCTCGCTTTCCGACTTCAACTGGCCGCAGGCGGCCAGGATGTCGCGGCCGCGCGGCGTGCGGATCGGGCTGGAATAGCCGGCGCGGTTGAGGATGGCGGCGAAGGCCTCGATGGTCCCCCAGTCGGAGCATTCATAGTCCGTGCCCGGCCAAGGATTGAACGGGATCAGATTGATCTTGGCCGGAATTCCCTTGAGCAGCCTGACCAGGGCCAGGGCCTCGGCCGGGGTGTCGTTGATCCCCTTGAGCATGACGTATTCGAAGGTCACCCGCCGGGCGTTGGAGAGGCCCGGATAGGCCCGGATGTTCTCCATCAGGTTGGCGATGTCGTACTTTCTGTTGATCGGCACCAGCACGTCCCGCAGGGCGTCGTTGGTGGCGTGCAGGCTGATGGCCAGCATGGCCTGGGTGCGCTCGCCCAGAGCCTTCAGCTCCGGCGTCACGCCGCTGGTCGAGACGGTGATGCGGCGGCGGGAAATGCCGATGCCCTCGTTGTCGCTGATGATGTCGATGGCGTCGGCGACGTTGTCGAGATTGTAGAGCGGCTCGCCCATGCCCATGAAGACGATGTTGCTCAGGCGACGGTCCTCGCGGTCGGACGGCCACTCCTCCAGGTCGTCCTTGCAGACCTGCACCTGGGCGACGATCTCGGCCGCCGTCAGGTTGCGCACCAGGGCCTGGGTGCCGGTGTGGCAGAAGGTGCAGTTCAGTGTGCAGCCAACCTGGCTGGAAACGCACAGGGCACCCGAACGACCGACATCAGGGATGTAGACCGCCTCGATCTCGATGCCCGGGGCGGTGCGGATCAGCCACTTGCGCGTGCCGTCCTTCGACACCTGGCGCTCGACGATCTCCGGCCGGGCCAGGGTGAAGTGCTCGGCCATGGCCGCGCGGGTGTCCTTGGCCACATCGGTCATCTGGGCGAAGTCGGTCGCGCCGCGATGATGGATCCAGCGGAATACCTGGGTCGCCCGCATCCTGGCCTTGCCCTCGGGCACGGCTCCGGCCTCTACCAGGGCGCGCGCCAGCCCCTCGCGGGTGAGGCCCGAAAGATTGACCGGAGCGGGGGCGACGGCGGGCGTCGCGCGAGCAAGGTTGAGGGTCGCGCCCAAGACAGATGGTTCCGATGCGTTGAGGGAAGCCCCAATATCAGAAATCCGCGCTCTGGACCAATCGACCCCGGCGTCGCCCATGTCCACCATAATTGACAAAGTTTGCCACCGGCGCATCCTGTGGCTCAGGAGAGCACGATGGCCACGATGAACGTTTCCCTCCCCGACGCGATGAAGGACTGGGTTGAGGGGCGAACCGAAACCGGTCGCTACAGCAATTCCAGCGATTACGTCCGCGATCTGATCCGACGGGACCAGGAGCGCGAAGCCAAGATCAAGGCGATGCAGACGCTGATCGATGAGGCGATCGAAGGCGGCGAGAGCGATCTCTCGGTCGAGGAGATCTTTGATTCCGTCCGCCAACGGGCCCGTGAGAATGCGGGGCCTTAGGCTCAGCCGGTCCGCCCGTGAAGACCTTGCCCGCCTCCACGACGAGGGGATCGGTCAATTCGGCATCCACCAGGCGGAGCGATACCTGGCTGAACTCCAGCGCGCGCTCCTCTTCCTTTCGGAGTATCCGCTCGCGGCCCGTGAGCGGGTCGATACCAATCCGCCGGTTCGCATCCACCCGTTCAGATCGCACGTGATCGTCTATCGCGTTGATGATCGAGGCGTGCTCGTGCTCAGATTTCGGCACGCCCGGGAGAACTGGGCGCCTAACCCTCGAGACTAAAACGCTTCCGAGACGATCTCACCGCCCGGCAGCAGCGCCGCGCGCTTCATGCCGGCCGAGACGAACGGCATGGCGACATTGCCGTCGGCGTCCACCGCGATCAGGCCGCCCTCGCCGCCCAGGGCGCGGATCTGCGCCAGCACCGCCGCGGCCGCCACCTCGAGCGACTGGCCGCCGAACCTGATCCGATGGGCCAGCTGGGCCGCGGCGGCGACCCGGACGAAATACTCTCCCTGGCCAGTGCAGGAGACGGCCACCCGATCGTCGGCCCATCCGCCGGCGCCGATGATCGGGGTGTCGCCGACCCGGCCGGGCAGCTTGCCGAACACCCCGCCGGTGGAGGTGGCGGCGGCCAGCCGGCCTTCGCCGTCCCGCACCACGCAGCCGACCGTGCCGTGGGCCAGAACCCCGGGCGGATGGTTGGACTCATCCTGCCCCGCATGGGTGAACCAGGCGGCGTCATCGGCGATGGCGGCCAGCTTCTGCGAGACGGCGAAGCGGGCCGCGCCCTCCCCGGCCAGCATGACGTGTGGAGTCCAGTCCATGATCGCGCGAGCCACCGCTACGGGACTCTCGAAGCCCTGCAGCGCGGCGACCGAGCCGGCCCGGCCGGTGTGGCCGTCCATCAGACAGGCGTCGAGCTCGTAGCGACCGTCGATGTTCGGCGAGGCGCCGCGCCCAGCGACATAGAGACCCGAAGCCTCCAGCTCGGCCGTCGCTTCCTCGGCCACGTCCAGCGCCAGGGCGCCGGCCATCAGCCGGTCGCGGCCAGCCTCGACCACGCCGCGCATGTGGGCGATCTCGCGGCTGTAGTCGCGGCCGCGCTTCGCCCCCGCGCCGCCATGAACCACCAAACTCAAACAATTGTTCGCCAACTCAGGCCTCCGGCCTATAAACGAAGAAAGGCCCGGATACGCTTCCGGGCCAGTCAATGAAAGAGCGGGAGAGACGGCATGCGGGCGGTGCTGAGCAAGAGCGTGGGCGGACCGGAGACCCTGGTCCTTGAGGACCTGCCCAGCCCGACGGCCGGCCCCGGCCAGGTGGTGCTGTCGGTCAAGGCCTGCGGCGTCAACTATCCCGACGTGCTGATCATCGAGGACATGTACCAGTTCAAGCCGACGCGCCCGTTCGCGCCAGGCGGTGAAGTGGCCGGGGTGGTCAAGGAACTGGGCGAGGGCGTCACCCACCTGACGGTCGGCCAGCGCGTGCTGGCCAACACCGGTTGGGGCGGCATGGCCGAGGAGCTGGCCCTGGACGCCGCCCGCGTGGTGCCGATCCCCGACGCCATGTCGTTCGAGGAAGGCGCCGCCTTCATGATGACCTATGGCACCTCCTATTACGGCCTGAAGGACCGCGGCTATCTCAAGCCCGGCCAGACCCTGCTGGTGCTGGGCGCCGCCGGGGGCGTGGGACTGGCGGCCGTGGAACTGGGCAAGGCGATGGGGGCCAAGGTGATCGCCGCCGCCTCCAGCCAGGCCAAGGTCGACCTGGCCATCGCCCGGGGCGCCGACAGCGGCGTGGTCTATCCCACGGGGCCGTTCGACAAGGACGGGACCAAGGCCCTGGCCAACCTGTTCAAGGACGCCTGCGGGCCCAACGGCTGGGACGTGGCCTATGACGCCGTCGGCGGCGACTACGCCGAGGCGACCATCCGGGCGGCCGGCTGGGGCGGACGATTCCTGGTCATCGGCTTCCCGGCGGGCATCCCCAAGGTGCCGCTGAACCTGACCCTGCTGAAGTCCTGCGACATCGTTGGGGTGTTCTGGGGCGCCGCCGTGGCCCGCGATCCCAAGGCGCACCAGCAGAACGTCAAGGAGCTGATGGACCTCTACGCCGCGGGCAAGATCAAGCCGCATGTCTCCGAGACCTTCCCGCTGGAGCGGGCGGGTGAGGCCATCGCCCACCTCGCCAGCCGCAAGGCCATGGGCAAGGTGGTCGTGGTCACCGGCTGAACTGAAAACAAGAAACCAGACAGGGAAGAGTAGCGCATGGCGGGTCGTCTGGAGGGCAAGGTCGCCCTCATCACCGGCGGGGTCTCGGGCATCGGCCTGGGCACGGTTGAACTGTTCGCGAAGGAAGGGGCCTGTGTCGTGGCCGCCGACCTGCAGGACGAAAAGGGCGCCATGCTGGAAAAGCGGTTCGACGGCCGCATCCGCTACGCCCACTGCGACGTGACCAGCGAAAAGGACATCGCCGCGGCGGTGAAGATGGCCGCCGACCAGTTCGGCGGACTGGACATCCTGTTCAACAACGCCGGCCACGGCGGGGCCCCGGGCAATGTCTCGGAGGTCGATGTCGAGACCTGGGACGCCACCTTCGCCCTGCTGGTGCGCGGTCCGGCCGTCGGCATGAAACACGCCATGCCGCTGATGGTCGAACGCGGCGGCGGCTCGATCATCAACACCGCCTCGATCGCCGGTCTGCAGGCGGGCTTTGGCCCGCTGGCCTATTCGGCGGCCAAGTGCGCGGTAATCCATATGTCGCGCTGCGCGGCGGCGGAGCTGTCGCCGAAGAAGATCCGCGTCAACGCCATCTGCCCGGGCCTGATCGCCACCTCGATCTTCGGCGCCTCCATGGGCCTGCCCCGCGACGTGGCCGACCAGATGGCCGCGCGCTTCGAGGAGGCCGGACCCAAGGTCCAGCCGATCCCGAAAGCCGGCCTGCCCGAGGACATCGCCCGGGCGGCCCTCTACCTCGCCAGCGACGACTCGCTGTTCGTCACCGGCACTCACATCGTGGTCGACGGCGGCCTGACCATCGGCGGCCGGGGGTCCTGGGACCCGGAGGCGCACAGCCCGATCCTGGCGGCCATGGGCATCACCCCCGAGCAGGCGCAGCAGATGCAGGCGGCGATGCAGGCGCAGCGCGCGGGGGGCTGATGCCGTAAGAACTGCCGCCCGTCGCGCCGCTGGCCGAACGGCCGACCCTGGCGCCGAACGTCCGCGGCGCCCTGTGGATGCTGGCTTCAGCCCTGGCGTTCACGGTGATGACCACCCTGATCAAATACCTCGGCGACGACTATCCGGCGGCCCTGCAGACCTTCTACCGCCAGGCCGCTGGCCTGGTGGTCCTGCTGCCCTTGATCCTGCGCGACTGGCGGGCGGCCTTCCACACGACGCGGCCGGGCATTCTGCTGTTCCGCTCGGCGGTCGGCACCCTGGCGATGATCTTCAGCTTCTACGCCTTCCAGACGCTGCCGCTGGCCGAGGCCAACGCCCTGTCCTTCACGCGCACCCTGTGGCTGGTGCCGCTGGCCGTCTTCGTCCTGCGGGAAAAGACCGGCCCGTTGCGGATCGGCGCTGCGCTGGTTGGGTTCGTCGGCGTTGTGGTGATGCTGCGCCCCGGCGCGCCGGACCACGGTTTCGGCCTTGGCCAGCTGGCGTCCCTGGCCTCGGCGGCGATGTTCGCCATGACCATCACCGGCATGAAGGTGATGACCCGCGACCACTCGCCCCTGACCCTGCTTGTCTGGTCGGCGGTGCTGGGGCTGGTCTTCTCGATCCCGCCGGCGGCCTTCGTCTGGCGCTGGCCAGCGCCGGTGGACCTGGCGCTGCTCGCGGCCATGGGGGTAGTCGGGACCATCACCCAGGCCTGCTACATCAAGGGCATGCAGATCGGTGACGCGGGGGCCATGGCGCCGATCGACTACAGCCGGCTGGTGTTCACCACCGTCACCGGCTTCCTGCTGTTCCACGAGGTCCCCACCTGGACGACCATCGTCGGGGCCGCCATCGTCGTGGCCTCGACCCTGTTCATCACCATCCGCGAACAGCAACTGGCCAGGCGGGCCAGGACGCCGACCTAAAAGGGCTGGCGCAGAAAGGCCCAGGCGATGGCCAACTGGCCGCCATAATAGAGAAACCAGACCGCCCAGCCGGTCAGGCGTTGCGAACCGAACAGCTTCGCCTCGCGGAACAGGGCGCCGGCGAGGATGGCGTCCGAGGCCATGAAGGCTGCCGCGCCCGCCATGGCTGGCCAGTAGACCAATGGCAGCAGGAAGCTCGACCCGACCATCACCGCGATGGCGATGACATAGAGGGTCACCGCCGCCCGCATAGGGCCCAGCGCGGTCCACAGCCAGGCCAGCATGGCCAGGGCCGCGACGCCGACCGCGACCGCGCCGGCGATCTGCGGGGCCGTCATCTCCAGCGCCGGATCGCGCATCTCCTGGAACAGGAAGATGTAGAGGATGTGCCCCAGCAGGAAGACGCCCAGTCCCGCCGGCAGCCAGCGTTTGGGATCGCCCGCCAGAAAGGCGTCGCCGGCCGCGCAGAGCAGCAGCCCCGCGGCCAGCAGCCAGGGCGTTCCGGACAGGAAGGCGATGATCGCGATCGGGCCCACCGCCGCGACCTTGACAATCGTGCGGACCATTGAGGGCGGGCGGCCGGTCAGGCCCAGGCCATAGATCAGGGCGGCCAGCACCGACAGGCCGGTCAGCAGCGTGTTCAGGTCCTCCATCCCCGCCGGGCCTCTCCTAATCGTCCGCCGCGATCTTCTCGAGCCAGGCCCGGGCGGCGGCGCGGTGCTTCGGCTTGATGTTCTTGCCGGCCACCGCCAGCAGGGCGGCGAACACCGCCGCATCGTCGGTAAAGCCGATTCCCGCCAGGATGTCAGGGATCGCGTCGGTCGGCAGGACGAAATAGGCCAGGGCCGCCAGCATCAGCCCCTTGGCCGCCGTGGGAGTCTCCGGATCGCGGGCGCACCACCAGACCGACAGGGCTTCGGGCGCGAAGGGAATTCGCGCGGCGACGCGCCGCATCTTGGGCCAGAATCCCCGCGCGACGCGGCGTTCGTTGACCTTGACCACCTCGGGGACCAGGGCGTTCGCCGGATCGATCACCGGGTTTACGTCGGGTGACGGCTTGGATTCGGCGCTCATCGGGCTAAACCCCTTTCCGAACTGTATTCAACACAAGGATCGGGGAGCCGTCCATGAAGCTTGATTCCTCCATTTCCGCCGTCGTCACCGGCGGCGCCTCCGGCCTCGGCGAGGCCACCGTCCGCGCCCTGGTCGCCCAGGGCGTCAAGGTCGCCATCTTCGACCTCGACCGCCAGGCCGATCGCGGAGCAGAGCTCGAGAAGGAGCTGGGCGTCACCTTCTGCGCCGTCAATGTCACCTCCGACACCGAGGTCGACGCCGGCTTCGCGAAGGCCCGCGCGGCCAACGGCCAGGAACGCATCCTGGTCAACTGCGCCGGCACCGGCAACGCCGCCAAGACCGCCAGCCGCGACCGCAACACCGGCGAGATCAAGCACTTCCCGCTGGCTCATTTCGACATGATCATCCAGATCAACCTGATCGGCACCTTCCGCTGCATCGCCAAGTCGGCGGCCGGCATGCTGACGCTGGATCCGATCGACGGCGAACGCGGCGCGATCGTCAACACCGCCTCGGTGGCGGCCGAGGACGGCCAGATGGGCCAGGCGGCCTATTCGGCGTCCAAGGGCGGCGTGGTCGGCATGACCCTGCCGATCGCCCGCGATCTCAGCGGCGAAGGCATCCGGGTCAACACCATCCTGCCGGGTATCTTCAACACCCCGCTGATGAACGCCGCCCCGCCGCAGGTGAAGGAAGCCCTTGCCGCCTCGGTGCCCTTCCCCAAGCGTCTCGGCAACGCCGAGGAATACGCCTCGCTGGCGCTGGAAATGATCCGCAACGGCTATTTCAACGGCGAGGACGTCCGCCTGGACGGCTCGATCCGCATGGCGCCGCGTTAACGCGTCCGACTTCCAACATGACGAAAGGGCGGCGTCCGCGAGGGGGTCGCCCTTTTCTCTGCCCGTCACCCCGGCGTCGGCCGCACGATGGTCGGGCCGAGGTTGGTCATCACTTCGCGGGCGTCGAAAGCCCTGGGGTCGTTTGGCGGCTTGGGGCCGCGGCCGACGATGATCTCCGCCGAAGCCTCGAACTTCTCGATCGTGCGGACATCCATCCGGTCGGCCCAGAAGGGATCACCATACCAGGGGTCCCAGGACCGCCAGCCCCAGGTCGGTCCGTAGTAGCGCCAGTATGGCCGCCAGTAGCCGTAGCGGCCGTACGGCGTCATGGGATCCGGGTCGACATAGGTCCGCGCCTTGCGATCGGTCTGGCGCTCGACCAGCGTGAACCAGTCGCCGCCTTCGCCCACGGTCAGCTCGGCGGCGCGATAGAGCAGGTAACGCTCCACTGTCTCCCGCGAGGTCAGGCTGTTGCCCGCGAAGTTGACGCGGAAGCGGTTGGTCTCGAGGCGGACTTCGGAGAAGCCTCCGGACACGGCCTGGCCGCGCACATTGGGCTGATAGGGGGTAGCCGTGGCGCAGGCCGACAGGCCCGCCGTCGCGACCAGAGCCGCCGCAAGGGTAATCGCCTTGAGGGTCATCGTCGTTCGCTCCAGCACACAGATGCACAATACATGGACCCGCGCGCCGGTTGCGCCAAGCGCTCCGTCAGCCGCGCGTGAGGATCAGGACGGCGACGGCGATCAGCAGCCCGCCGACGACGAAGGCGAAGCCCCTGCGGAACGCCGGCTCGGTCATCCGTCCGGCCAGGGCCGCGCCGCCCAGGCCGTAGGCGGTCATGGTGATGACATCCATGCCCACGGTCGCCGCCGCATAGAAGGGCAGCTGGACGGTCAGGGGCCGGGCCGGATCCAGGAACGGCGGCAGCACGGCGGTGAAGAACAGCAAGGCCTTGGGATTGGCGATCTGCACCGAAAAGCCGTCGATGAAGGCCGACCGGGCGCCGTGCACGGCCGGCCGATCGACCGGGCCGCCGCCGCCCTTCAGGCCGGACAGGATCGAGCTGACCCCCAGCCAGGCCACATAGAGAGCGCCGGCGATCGCCAGCAGATGGAAGGCGCCCGGGAAGGCGGCCATCAGGGCGCTCAGGCCGAGGGCGGCGCAGACGAACCAGACCAGGGTCGCGGCATTCATCCCGGCCACCCCGACCAGCACCTGGCCGCGGCCCCGCTGCATGCCCGTGGCGATGGCGAACAGATTGGCCGGACCCGGCGCCACGGCCATCATCGACATGGCGGCCAGGAAGGCGGCGTAGCGGGCTGGATCGACAGGCGGGATCATGCGTTGTTGCCTAGACCGGGGGCCGCCGGGCGCACAAGCCTGGCTGGCATGGAGAAAATCCCATCTAATTGATAGGAATTCAAAGGTGACGCGTCGTCCCGCTTTCGCCTAGGATCGTTCGCAACCTCGGACTGGAGCGGCATGGACCCCGATTTCTGGATCTTCTTTGGCGTCGGCGTCGCCGCGCAGCTGGTCGATGGCGCGCTGGGAATGGCTTATGGCGTGGTCTCCTCGACGGTGCTGCTCGCCCTTGGCGTGCCGCCGGCCAATGCTTCGGCCAGCGTCCACGCGGCCAAGGTGTTCACCGGCGCGGCCTCGGCCCTGTCGCACATCGCCTACCGCAATGTGAGCTGGAAGCTGCTGCTGCACCTGTCGGCGGGCGGCGTGGTCGGCGGCGTGCTGGGCACCTACGTCCTGACGTCGATCGACGGCAAGGTCATCAAGCCGTGGGTCGTGGCCTGGCTTGGCGTGATGGGACTGGTCATCCTTTGGCGCGCCTGGAAGGCGACACGGCCCCGGGTGCTAAGCTGGAAGCGGCCGATGCCGCTGGGCTTCGTGGGCGGCTTCTTCGACGCGGTCGGCGGCGGCGGCTGGGGCCCGGTGGTCACCAGCACCCTGATGGGCTCGGGCGCCGATCCGCGCCAGGCCATCGGCACCACCAACGCCGCCGAATTCTTTGTCGCCGGCGCGATCTCGGCCACCTTCGTGGCGGCGATCATCAGCGGACACTGGGACGCCACGGGCCTGCGGGACCATGCCTGGTCGGTCGGCGGGCTGATCGCCGGCGGGGTGCTCGCCGCGCCCCTGGCCGGCTGGATGACCAAGGTCCTGCCGGTCCGTGCCCTGACCTGGATGGTCGGACTGCTGGTGACGGGCCTGGCGATCTGGCAGGGCGCGGTTCTGGCGGGCCTGTCGCCCCAGCCGACCTAGAGCATTTTCCGGCGAAGTGGATGCCGGTTCGCCGCCAGAAAATGCGTCAAAACAACGAACTGGAGCATTTCACCGATCCAGTTGGATCGGAAAATGCTCCAGGCCCTACAGCGGGGCGAACCTGGCCGTGAAGTGACGCATGGCCTTGGGCTGCCAGGTGATCTCCATGCCGCGCAGGCTGTCCTTGCGCGCGTGGATCTCCTCGAACACCTCGACGATGTAGTCGGCGTGGCTCTGGGTGTAGACGCGCCGCGGAAAGGCCATGCGGACCAGGTCCATGGGCGCCTGTACCTCGGTCCCGTCGGGCTTGAGGCCGAACATCACCGTGCCGATCTCGCAGGAGCGGATGCCGCCCTCGACATACATCGCCACCGCCAGCGACTGGCCCGGATACTGCGACGGCGGGATGTGCGGCAGCATGTTGCGGGCGTCGACGAACACCGCGTGGCCGCCGGTGGGCCGCACCGTCGGCACGCCCATCGCCTCCAGCCGCTCGCCGATATAGGCCATGCTGCGCAGGCGGTAGCGCAGGTAGTCCTCGTCGATGATCTCGGTCAGGCCCTGTGCAATGGCGTCCAGGTCGCGGCCGGCCAGGCCGCCGTAGGTCGGGAAGCCCTCGGTGAGGATCAGCCGGTTGCGCGCCGCCTGGGCCAGCTCGTCGTCATTCAGGGCCAGCCAGCCGCCGATGTTGGCGAAGGCGTCCTTCTTGGCCGACATGGTCATGCCGTCGGCCAGGGCGAACATGTCCCCGACGATCTCCTTGACCGAACGCTTCTCCTGGCCCGCCTCGCGGGTCTTGATGAAGTAGGCGTTCTCGGCGAAGCGGCAGCCGTCGATGATGAACGGCTTCTTGTGGGCATGGGCGATGCGCGCCACCGAGCGGATGTTGGCCAGGCTGACCGGCTGGCCGCCGCCGGCGTTGTTGGTCACCGTCAGCATGACGCAGGGCACGGCGTCGCCGTACTCCACGAGGAAGGCCTGCAGCCGCTCCAGGTCCATGTTGCCCTTGAAGGGATGGTCGCTGCGCGGGTCGAGGCCCTCGGCGATGACCAGGTCGTGGCCTTCGGCGCCGGTGGCCTCGATGTTGCCGCGGGTGGTGTCGAAATGGGTGTTGGACGGGATGAACTTCCCCGCCCCGCCGAGGATCGAGAACAGGATCGCCTCGGCCGCCCGGCCCTGGTGGGTCGGGATGACATGCTTGAACGGCATCAGCTCCTTCACCGCCGCCTCGAAGCGGAAGAACGACGGGCTGCCGGCATAGCTTTCGTCGCCGGACATCAGAGCCGCCTGCTGCTTGGCGCTCATGGCCGAGGTGCCGCTGTCGGTCAGCAGGTCGATCAGCACGTCCTCGGAATGCAGGGCGAACAGGTTGTAGTCGGCCTTCTCGATCAGCTTCAGCCGCTCCTCCCGCGTGGTCATGCGGATGGGTTCGACCGCCTTGATGCGGAAGGGCTCGATGATGGTGCGCATTTGAAATGTCTCGATGTTCGTTGAAGCGCGGGTCTCGTCGCGCTAACCGCTTTGGCGATGCCTTTATCCGTCCGCGCCGCCTATCGCGAGCGTCTTTCCCGGGGCGATATCAAGCCCGATGCGGCGCAGGAGCAGGCGCTGGGCGCCCTGTCGCGCCTGGAGGGCGACCTCAACGCCTTGTCGGAGCCGGGATTCTCGTCGCTGTTCCGCAAGCCCAAGGGCGCGCGCGGCGTCTACCTCTGGGGCCCGGTCGGCCGGGGCAAGTCCATGCTGATGGACCTGTTCTTCGACTCGGCGCCCGTGACGAAGAAGCGGCGGACCCATTTCCATGTGTTCATGGCGCAGGTGCACGGCCACATCGACGCCTGGCGCAAGGGTGACGCGGCCGCCCGCAAGGCCAGGTTCGGCCAGGCGAAGGGCGATGACCCGATCCAGCCCACCGCCGAGCTGATCGCCGAGGAGGCGCGGCTGCTCTGTTTCGACGAACTGCAGGTCACCGACATCGCCGACGCGATGATCCTCGGCCGGCTGTTCGAGGCCCTGTTCGCGTTGGGCGTGACCCTGGTGGCGACCTCCAACCGGCCGCCGGACGACCTCTACAAGGACGGCCTCAACCGTCAGCTGTTCATCCCCTTCATCGCCATGTTGAAGGACCGGCTGGAGGTGGTCGGGGTGCGCGGGCCGGTGGACTTCCGCCTCGATCGCCTGCGTGGCGCGCGGACCTGGCTGGCGCCGGACGACGCCGCGAACGGCGGCGAATTCGATCGCCTGTGGGCCGACATGCTCGACGGCGCGCCTGAGACCGGCGCGACGCTGGAGGTGCTGGGCCGCAAGCTGCATCTGCCCCGGGCCAGCGGCGGCCTGCTGCGGGCCGGCTTTCCCGGCCTGTGCGAGCATGCGCTGGGACCGCAGGACTATCTGGCCATCGCCGACCGCTTCCACACGGTATTTCTGGAGGACATTCCCCGCCTGACCCCGGCCAGGCGGGACGCGGCCAAACGGTTCAACACCCTGATCGACGCCCTCTACGAGGCGGGGACCAAGCTGGTCGCCCTGGCCGCCGTGGAGCCCGAGTCGCTCTATCCGGAGGGCGACGGGTCGTTCGAATTCGAGCGCACCGTCTCCCGCCTGCAGGAAATGCGCTCCACCGACTGGCTGGAGCGCGTGCGGGACTGATCGATACTCAACGGGAGGAACAACACATGTTTTCGCACATCATGGTCGGGACCAACGACCTGAAGAAGGCCAAGTCCTTCTACGACGCCGTGCTCGGCACGCTAGGTGTTCCGCCGTCCTTCGTGGACGGCCACCGCATGTTCTACATGGCCAACGGCGGCGTCTTCGCCGTGTCCGAGCCGATCAACGGCGAGCCGGCCTGCCACGCCAACGGCGGCACCATCGGCTTTGCCTGCAGCTCACCCGAACAGGCGGACGCCTGGCATGCCGCCGGGATCGCTAACGGCGGAACCACCTGCGAGGACCCGCCGGGCGTTCGCGAGGGCGGAATGGGCAAGATGTATCTGGCCTACCTGCGCGACCCGGACGGCAACAAGCTCTGCGGCATTCACCGGATGTGACCATCGGCGCGGGCGGGGGCGAAAAGCCCCTGCTCGCGTTGACACCCCCCGCTCGCGGCTTAAAAGCGGCTACGCCCGAGCAACAGCCGAGATTCAGATGACCGAAGCCTCGCCGGGGGTCCGCGAACGGCCCCTTTCGCCGCACCTGCAGGTGTGGCGCTGGCATGTGACCATGCTGGGTTCCATCCTTCACCGCGCCTGCCTCGTCGGGCTCTATGTCGGCGCCCTGATCCTGGCGGGATGGGCCGTGGCCCTGGCCTCGGGCGAGCAGGCCTATCTGGCCTACGCCGGCCTGCTGGGCTCGCTGCCGGGCAAGCTGGTGCTGCTGGGTCTGACCTTCGCCCTGTTCTTCACCATCGCCAGCAATGTGCGGCACATGCTGTGGGACACCGGCCGGGCCTTCACGCCCAAGGTCGCCGACATGATCACCATCGCCAGCATCGTCTTCGCCGTGGTGGCCACCGCCGTGGTCTGGCTGATCGCCGGCCAGACGGGAGGGCTGTCATGACCGCCGCATCCGGCAGGTTCCGCACACCCCTGTCGCGGGCCCGGGGCCTGGGCGCCGCCAAGCACGGCGTGGGTCACTTCATCGCCGAGCGGGTCAGCGGCATGGTCCTGATCCCGCTGTCCATCTGGGCGGCCTTCGCCGGCCTCAAGCTGGCCGCGGGCGGCTACGCCATGGCCGTCGAATGGCTGGCCCAGCCGCTCAACGCCGTGCTGCTGAGCCTGTTCATCGTGGCCGGCTTCACCCATCTGCGGCTGGCCATCCAGGTGGTCGTCGAGGACTATGTCTACGGCTTCGTCAGCAAGTCCTCGCTGCTGATCCTCAACTATCTCGTCTGCGTTCTCGGCGCCGCGCTGGGGGTGTTCGCCATCCTCAAGGTGGCCCTCCTCGGAGCCTTCTGATGCCGGCCTATGAATTCATCGACCACCGCTTCGACGTCGTGGTGGTGGGGGCCGGCGGATCGGGCCTCCGCGCCGCCGTCGGCTGCGCCCAGGCCGGCCTGAAGACCGCCTGCATCACCAAGGTGTTTCCCACCCGCAGCCATACCGTGGCGGCCCAGGGCGGCATCTCCGCCAGCCTCGGCAACATGGGCGAGGATGACTGGCGCTGGCACATGTACGACACCGTCAAGGGGTCGGACTGGCTGGGCGACCAGGACGCTATCGAATACCTGACCCGCAACGCCCCGGCCGCGGTCTACGAGCTGGAGCACTGGGGCGTGCCCTTCTCGCGCACCCCGGATGGCCGGATCTACCAGCGCGCCTTCGGCGGCATGACCCGCAACTTCGGCGAGGCGCCGATCCAGCGCACCTGCGCCGCCGCCGACCGCACCGGCCACGCCATGCTGCACACCATGTACGGCCAGGCCCTGAACCGGGACGTGGAGTTCTTCATCGAGTACTTCGCCCTCGACCTGATCATGGAGGACGGCGTCTGCATGGGCGTCACCGCCTGGAAGCTCGACGACGGCACGCTACACCGGTTCCAGGCCCAGCGGACCGTGCTGGCCACCGGCGGCTATGGCCGCGCCTTTCTGTCCGCCACCAGCGCCCACACCTGCACCGGCGACGGCGGCGGCATGGCCCTGCGCGCCGGCCTGCCGCTGCAGGACATGGAATTCGTGCAGTTCCATCCCACCGGCATCTTCCCCGCCGGCTGCCTGATCACCGAGGGCGCGCGGGGCGAGGGCGGCTATCTGACCAATTCCGAGGGCGAGCGGTTCATGGAGCGCTATGCGCCGTCCGTGAAGGACCTGGCGCCGCGCGACATGGTCAGCCGCGCCATGACCATCGAGATCCGCGAAGGCCGGGGCGTGGGTCCGAACAAGGACCACATCCACCTGCACCTGGATCACCTGGATCCGAAGATCCTGCACGAGCGCCTGCCGGGCATCTCCGAGACGGCCAAGGTGTTCGCCGGCGTGGACGTGACCCGGGCCCCGATCCCGGTCCTGCCGACGGTCCACTACAACATGGGCGGCCTGCAGACGAACTATCACGGCGAGGTCGTGACCAAGAAGGGCAAGGACGCCGACCAGATCGTGCCGGGCCTGATGGCCGTGGGCGAGGCGGCCTGCGTGTCGGTGCACGGCGCCAACCGCCTGGGTTCCAACAGCCTGATCGACCTGGTGGTGTTCGGCCGGGCCGTCGGCCTGCGCTGCGCCGAGCAGTTGAAGGTCGGGGCCACCCAGCCGGAACTGAAGGCTGGCATGACCGACGGTCACCTGGCCCGGCTCGACCGGTTCCGCAACGCCGCCGGGCCCCGTCCGACCGCCGACGTGCGGCTGGAGATGCAGCGCTCGATGCAGGAGGAGGCGGCGGTGTTCCGCACCGGCGAGTCGCTCAAGGCCGGCGTCAAGCGCATGGCCGCGGTGGTCGATGCCCGCAAGGACATCGGCGTTTCCGACCGGGGCCTGATCTGGAACAGCGATCTGATGGAGACGCTGGAGCTGGACAACCTGATCGGCCAGGCCGTGGTGACCGTCAACGGCGCCCTGAACCGCACCGAAAGCCGCGGGGCCCACGCCCGGGAAGACTTCCCCGACCGCGATGACGCCGCCTGGATGAAACACACCCTGGCCTGGTTCGACGACGCCACCGGCAAGGTGAAGATCGATTACCGGCCGGTGCACAGCTACACGATGTCCAGCGACATCGCCTACATCGAGCCCAAAGCCCGGGTCTACTGAGGACAGCATGGTTCAACTCGCGCTCCCCAAGAATTCCCGCATCGGCAAGGGCCGGCACTATCCGGCCCCGCAGGGCGCCTCGCGGGTCAAGACCTTCCGCATCTACCGCTATGACCCCGAGGGGACCGAGAACCCGCGCTGGGACACCTATGACGTCGACGTCGGCGCCTGCGGTCCGATGCTGCTGGACGTGCTGATCCACATCAAGAACACCGTCGACCCGACCCTGACCTTCCGCCGCTCCTGCCGCGAGGGGGTCTGCGGCTCCTGCGCCATGAACATCGGCGGCCGCAACACCCTGGCCTGCACCCACGGCTGGGAAGATGCGCCGGGGGCGGAGATCCAGGTCTCGCCGTTGCCCAGCCAGCCGGTGGTCAAGGACCTGGTCCCGGATCTCACCCTGTTCTACGCCCAGTACGCCTCCATCGAGCCCTGGCTGCACACCGAGACCCCCGAGCCCCAGACCGAGTGGAAGCAGTCGATCGAGGACCGGTCGAAGCTGGACGGCCTCTACGAATGCATCCTCTGCGCCTGCTGCTCGACCTCCTGCCCCAGCTACTGGTGGAACGGCGAGAAATACCTCGGCCCGGCCACCCTGCTGCACGCCTACCGCTGGCTGATCGACAGCCGCGACGAGGCCGCCGGCGCCCGGCTGGACGCGCTGGAGGACCCCTTCAAGCTCTATCGCTGCCACACCATCATGAACTGCGCCCAGGTCTGCCCCAAGGGCCTGAACCCGGCCAAGGCCATCGCCGAGATCAAGAAGCTGATGGTGGAGCGGGTTGTCTAGGCCGGCTCCGGGCGTTGGCGAAGCACGCATCGCCGACACATGACGGTTCGCGCCGCCCTCGTCGTCCTGTGCGCCACAGTCCTGGCGGCAGGTCCCGCCGTCGCCGACCCGGTCCCGGACAGATTTGGGCTCGGCGATGACGTCAAGGCCGCCGTCCGCCTTATGATGGATGGGCGGCCCGATGAGGGTCGCCGACAGCTGGAAACCCTCGCCCGGGCGGGACGGACCGACGCGGCCGAGGTGCTGGGTGAGTTCCTCGGCGAAGGCGGACCGCTGCCGAAGGATCGCCGGGCCGCTTGCCGCTGGTTCGAGACCTCCGCGCGCGACCGGGGCGACGGACGTCACAATCTGGCTTTCTGTTTCGAGACCGGCGACGGCGGACGGCAGGACTTGGCCGAGGCCGCCAGGCTCTACGGCGAAGCCGGCGAGATGGGCTTCGCCAAGTCCAGCTGCGCGCTGGGCAATCTGATGATCGCCGGCAAGGGCGTTCCCAAAGACGTCCCCGGCGGGGTCGCTCAATGCCTGAAGGGCGCCGAAGGCGGTGATCCCGACGCCCAGACCGATGTCGGCAACCTCTACCTCCAGGGCGAGGTTGTGCCCAAAGACGTGGTC